>NZ_SMYJ01000018.1:0-141005 GCF_009720285.1 Bradyrhizobium sp. BR2003 | reverse complement strand
GGCAAGGAGATCGCGACCCGGCCGTTCCAACTCGTCACCGGACGGGTGTGGAAGGGCACCGCCTTCGGCGGCGCGCGCGGCCGCACCGACGTGCCGAAGATCGTCGACTGGTACATGGGCGGAAAGATCCAGATCGATCCGATGATTACCCACGTGCTGAAACTCGACGAGATCAATAAAGGCTTCGACCTGATGCACGAGGGAAAATCGATCCGTTCGGTCGTCGTATTCTGAAATCAAAACACCAAGCACTAGGAGGATAGGTCAATGACTGTTCATATCCACCCGTCGGTCGACAATGGCGTCAAGCAAGGCTCCGGCAGCTTTGCCGGGGGCACGCTGGTCTGCAAATGCGCGGACAAGCCGGTCAAGGTCGGCATCAAGGGCGACGTCGCCCACAACCACGCCTGCGGCTGCACCAAATGCTGGAAGCCCTCGGGCGCCACCTTCTCGGTGGTCGCGGTGGTTCCGCGCGAGAACGTCACCGTGCTGGAGAACGGCGACAAGCTGAAGATCGTCGATGCGGCAGCGGTGATCCAGCGCCATGCCTGCACCGGATGCGGCACCCATATGTACGGCCGGATCGAGAACAAGGGCCATCCGTTCTATGGCCTCGACTTCATCCATCCCGAGCTGTTCCAGGAGTCCGGCTCGGCTGCGCCCGGATTTGCCGCCTTCGTGTCGTCGGTGATCGAGTCCGGCGTCAAGCCGTCCGATATGGCCGGGATCAGGTCGCGGCTCAAGGAGCTTGGGCTCGAGCCCTATGATTGCCTCTCGCCGCCGCTGATGGACGCGATCGCCACCCACGTGGCGAAGTCCAAAGCGGCCTGACGACGGCATCGTGACAAAGGCGGCCTGACCGGCTCGCTTTGACGAGATCCTGCGCCGGCAGAGAATCTGCCGGCGAGGGATATGCTGGTAGTACCCGTGACCTTGAACCTTGCATGCCCTGCGGACGACCACAGGGCATGCACTTTATTTTCCGCCTTGCCCTCGTCCTTTCCCCGATCCTGCTGCTTTCGTCGGCCCGCGCCGCGTCGGCGGAAGACCGCTATATCGCCGCGCGTGACGCCGCGATCGCCAAATTCGCCAAGCTGTCGAATGACAACAAGATCAATGAGGCCGTCGACAAGGCAGAGGCGGCCGCGCGCGACGAGCTGAAGGGGCAGCTGACGGCCATCCTGTCCGAGCCCGCCCGGCCGGGTTTTGCTCCCGCCCAGCTCAACCTCGACACTCTATACAAAGGCGATATGGGGTTCGGCATGCTCGACGGCTTGCGCTTCGATGCCGACACCGGCAGGGACGGGGCAAAGATCGGAGAAAAGCGCGCCGACGGCAGCTTCGTCGAGCCGAAAGCCCATATCATCGTCACCACCGAGCCTCTGTTCACGCGCTGGCTGCACGAACACAAGACGTGGTGGGACAAGGGCAGCAAGAACGTGCCGCAGCAGGTCGATGCAGCGCTGAAGTTCGAGGGCCTCTACACCCAGGCGATCTCGACCGATGCCGCGGTGGTCAATTTCGACGAGCTGCCGATCGCCAAGCCGGCATCCGTCACCCTGGCTTACGGCTTCCTGGCCGGCCGCACCCAGGATTCGTTCCCCGACAAGGCCGACGAGGTGTTCGTAGCGGCGCTTGCCGGCGGCAAGATGTATGTCGCCTATGGCGAGATCGAGCCGGCGGTGCAAGTGCCGGCCTGCATCGCGATCCGCACCGACTACAACAAGAAGGCCGACGCGGCGGCCGAGAAGCTCGAGCGCAAGCAGATCAGCAGGCAGGCCTATGACAAGCTCGGCGACCTGCGCCAGCAGGGCGAGGACGCGTTCAAGCGCTGCTTCACCGAGCGCGCGCCGCAGCAGCCGGCCTTCGCCGCGGCCACCAAGCAGGCCCAGACGCTGCTCGAGGCGGCGATCGGCAAATAGCTCAGCGAGCTATTGCCACTCGTCGAACAGCAGACACATCCACACCACCTGCAGGATCGGCCAGGCCGCAAATGCGATACACAGCAGCCCATTGCCGAGCGGCTTGCCTCGTCGGCGCACCCGGATCAGGGAAGCGACCCCGAATGGAACGAGCAGAAAGAAATGTCGGGGCGAAAATCACGCCGTATAACATGACGAGCTCCGCATGCGCGGCAATGCCTTCCTGCATGCTGGACTGCAGCACGTAGAAGTACATGACGAGGAGAACAGGGGCGAACAGGGCAGACGATGCTGCCGGCGAAAACCCTGGCGCAGCGATGCCGGGCGTGCTCACCCATCGCCTGATGATGATCCATCCCGACAAGAACATGATGATCAGCGGCAGTCCCAGCTTCAACAGAACGTCTTGCGCGTTCAGGATGCTCGTCAGGTAGAGTGCCACAGGAATCTCCGTGAGCTGCGATATGCGTGCCTCGATCGCGCGATGCATGCTGATCCATCGCCGCCTCTCTTAACGAAATGACGGCGGCTGCGACGGACTTTGTCATGCGGAATTCGCGTGCAGGGCTTGTGCAGACGACGGAGAGAGGCGCCGCAAATGACGCGGCCGGGATTTGATCGGCGAGCTTCGCGCCCCTATCTTCTCCGGAAAGTTCAGCATCCCGGGGAGACGCCATGACCGCCATCAGCCCGTTCCGCATCGCCGTCAGCGACGATGTCCTCGAGGATCTGCGCAGCCGGCTGCGCCGGACCCGCTGGCCGGAAGCCGAGCTGGTCGACGACTGGAGCCAGGGCGCGCCGCTGCAATGGATCAAGGACGTCTGCCACTATTGGGCCGAGACCTATGACTGGCGGCAGCGCGAGGCGCGGCTCAACCGCTTCAGTCAGTTCACCACCGAAATCGACGGGCTCGACATCCACTTCATCCATGTCCGCTCGAAGCATCCGAAGGCGCGGCCCTTGATCATCACCCATGGGTGGCCGGGATCGGTGGTCGAATTCCACAAGGTGATCGAACCGCTGACCGATCCGACCACGCATGGCGGACGCGCCGCCGATGCCTTCCACGTGGTGTGCCCCTCATTGCCGGGCTTCGGCTTCTCGGCCAAGCCGGCCGCGACGGGCTGGGGCGTCGACCGGATCGCCAAGGCCTGGGCCGTCCTGATGCAGCGGCTCGGCTACGCCAGCTATTTCGCGCAAGGCGGCGACTGGGGCTCCGCGGTCACGACCGCGATCGGCGGACAGGATGCTGCACATTGCGCCGGCATTCACATCACACTTGCGATGTCGACCCGGCCCAATGTCGAGGGACAGCCGACGCCGGAGGAGACGAGGGCACTCAACGGCATCAAATATTACGCCGATTGGGATTCCGGCTATTCCAAGCAACAGTCCACCCGGCCGCAGACGCTAGGCTATGGCCTGACCGATTCCCCGAGCGGGCAGGCGGCCTGGATCCTGGAAAAATTCTGGGCCTGGACCGATTGCGACGGCCATCCGGAAAACATCCTCAGCCGCGACGAACTGCTCGACAACGTCATGCTGTACTGGGCCACCGCGACGGCCGCGTCGTCGGCGCGGCTCTATTGGGAAAGTTTCGGGCCGGGCAAGCGAACTCCGCACAAGGTGAGCGTGCCGACCGGCGTTGCCGCGTTCCCCAAGGAGATCGTCACGCCGGTCCGTAAATGGATGGAGACGAACTTCACCAACATCCAGCACTGGAGCGAGATGCCGAAAGGCGGACATTTCTCGGCATTCGAGCAGCCCGAGCTGTTCATCGGCGAGGTGCGCGAGTTCTTCGGCAAGCTGCGCTGAAGCATGGTCCGGAAAAGTGCGACGCGGTTTTCCGGATAGATCATGGTCAAGCAAGCCGTAGGCGAAACCTCCAGGTAAGCATGTGTCAACGGCGTAACCCGCCACGGTCGGGAGCGCGTATGTTGGTCTGAAGCGGTTTGTGACAGAATGCGCCGTGCAACGGAGGACGTCGGCGTGCTGCTTGATCCCCGCCACGGCGACTTTGAGGACAATGCCGCCAGCCCGGAACAGCGTTCGTTGTTCGCGATCGTGGGTAGCCTTCTGGTTGAGATAAGCCCGGCGAAACTGTTGTTCGCCTGGACGATTTCGCTTCTGCTTCCGGGCGTGCTGCTAGGCCTTGCGCCACTGGTCGCGTCCGCCTGGATTTCGAGCCTTTCGCAGCACGCTCTTGCCCTGTCCGAAGTGGGCGCCGTACTGGCGCTGGTTGTGATCGCGGCGTTGGGATGGCTCGGCGGGCGACCGCTGTTTCAAATCGCGGAAACAAGCTTCTGGTCGCTGAACGCGCTCGCAGTCCAACCGAGTTACGCCTTCACGCGCGAGGCACTGGGCCACTTGGCGGAGCTGCTCTGGCGCGCCGGCGCAACTCCTGCCTCGCGCACGAGGCTGCGGCGCACGTGTTCGGTCGGCGCCGGCATACTGCTCTCTGCGGGGGCGGCATTGATCGCGGCCCTGGCCTGGCCTGCTTCGCAATGGACTGCGACCATCAATGACCTGGTCCTGATCCATCGTCTTGTGCTGCCGACCTTCGCGAACGCCGTGGTGCTGGTGTCCTGCTATCTTGCGGTCGCATCACTGGCCTGGAGCGTGGCCGACGCCAGTATGGAACAACCGGCCGACCTTGCCGGATTCGACGCGGCGCCGTCCGGAGGCCGCTGCTGGCGCGTTGCGCATCTGTCCGATCTGCACGTGGTCGGCGAGCGATACGGCTTCCGCATCGAAAGCGGGACCGCCGGTCCGCGGGGAAACGAACGCTTCAATCGCGTGCTGGCTCGCCTTGCCGAAATTCACACCGTTGATCCGCTCGACCATGTGCTGATCAGCGGCGATATGACGGACGCCGGCCGGCCCGGCGAATGGGCGGAATTTCTCGATGCATTGGCAGGTCATCCGGAGCTCGCAGCACGCATCATCATGCTTCCGGGCAACCATGACGTTAACGTGGTGGATCGTGCCAATCCCGCGCGCCTCGACCTGCCGTTCAGCCCAGGCAAGCGGCTACGGCAGATCCGTACCCTGTCGGCGATCGCGGCCGTCCAGGGCGATCGCGTCCGCGTCATCGACGGTTTCGGCAAACCGTCGGCCACGCTGAACCAGGCGCTGGCTCCTTATCATGATCGGATAACGCAATTTGCGCAGCACGGGGGCGTGCGCCGCGCGGCGGCGCTCCGCGGCCTGTTCGATGACCAATTCCCAATGATCCTGCCGCCGGACCAGGATGGCGGCCTCGGGATCGCCATTCTCAACTCCAACGCCGAAACCCACTTCTCCTTCACCAACGCGCTCGGTTTGGTTTCGGAAGCGCAAATGCGGCGGTTGGAGGCTGCGATCCGTCATTTCCCGACGGCACACTGGACCATCGCGCTACATCATCACTTGATGGAATATCCCATGCCTGTGAAGACATTTGCCGAGCGCATTGGGACGGCCTTGATCAACGGCAGCTGGTTTGTACGCAGGTTGCAATGGTTCTCCGATCGCTCGGTGGTGATGCACGGTCACCGGCACATCGATTGGATCGGTACGTGTGGTGCGTCGAAGGTCGTCTCGGCCCCGTCGCCGGTGATGGGGGCCGAGGATGCGGTCAGTTATTTCTATATCCACAGAATGATGGTCGGCCCGGACCGGAAGCTCTGCCTCGCCGAGCCTGAGCGGGTTGAGATTGCCAGAAGCTAGGAGGTTTCCGGCTTATCTTCGTGCGATCCGCCGAACAGATCAGCGATCCAGGCGGCCGACGGACTCTCGGCACAGAAGGTCAGAATAGCCAGCGTGATCGGCACGCCGATGAAGGTCCCGAACAGGCCCCAAAGCGAGCTCCAGAAGAAGATCGCAAACAGCACCAGGAACGGCGAGATCGACAATGTCGAGCCGGCCACCCGCGGTTCGATATAGCTGCCTACCACGAACTGGATGACGTTGAGACAGGCGAACACACCAAACACCGCGGGCCAGCTCTCGAACTGCGTCATGGCCAGCAGTGTAGGGAACAGCGTCGCGATGAAAGGGCCGATGAAAGGAATGTAGTTGAGGACAAAGGCGATCACGCCCCATTCGAATGCGAATGGCAGTCCGGTCACGGCGGCGAACAGGCCGACCAAGAGACCCGTGACCGCGCTCATCTGCGTCCGCACCAGCATATACTTGCGAAACTTGGCGGCGGTCGCCTTGCTGCCCTTGAGCAGGACGCGCGCAGCGGTGCGATTCTCCAACCGCTGGATTCGTCGACCCGCGTCTTCGACCTCGAGAAGTCCCAGCACGACATAGACCAGCGCGACGAGCCAGAAGCTCAACGTGGTGTTGACGCGGCCGGTGACGTATTGCGTGGTGCGCAGCAGCCAGCCGACGTTGAAATGCTCCGCCCAAAGGCCGGCGAAGGAGACGCCATGGCCGTCGAGCCAGATCACCGCGGCATCGTAGAAGGCTTGATACCGCGCCACATCCGTAATCAATGAGCGCCCGACGCGGCCGAACCCCCACGCCGCAAGCGCGGCAAATGCGACGCAGGTAGCGGTCGTAACGACGACGGTAACCGCGAGCGCGAGGAGTTTCGGCAGCCATGACTGGAGCCGTTGCTGAACGGGCCAGACGATCGCGATGATGAACAGGGCGGCCGCAAGCGGGGCGAGTACGCTGCGCGCCTGAGCCACCGCCGCAATGACCAGCACCGCGGCGATGATGCCGGTCGTGATCTTCAACCCGCCTGCCATCCTTGAGTTGTCCGACCTCCGTGAACGCAGAGATTGTCAGTCTGTCACGTGGCGCTACAAGGCCGGAAAGGGACTTGCGGCGCAGCTACAGCAATCCTCGATAGATTCCTGGCGCGGAGCCTTCGATGGCTACCGCGCCGACGGCCTTCGAATAGAATTCCGCCGGCCCGACGCCGCCGATGATGGCATAGCCAAAACCCGCGTGTTTCATGTCCTCGAGGCAGGCGAACAGCAGCGCCTTGCCGATTCCGCCCTGCTGCGCCTTCGGCGCGACACCGGTCGGACCGAAGAAGTTGCGACAGGCCGCGTCGTGGCAGGCAAATCCCACGATCTTCCTTTGCTGGATCGCGATGAAGCATGAAACCGGTTGGCGGCCGAACGCGACCTCGGTTTCGCTGGCCCACGCCTCGCTGAATGTCTCCCGCACCCAGGCCACGACCTTGTGCTTTTCGGGCGCGAGCGCGCGGCGCATCACAATTCCGGCCTTGAGCAGTCGATCATAGGCGGGCCGGGAATCGGGCAGGGTGTAGAGCTTGACGAGCATGTCCATCCGGCGAGCTTAATTGAAAACGCGTCCCGCGGGCAAATCACGGGAGCAAGGTGACGGCGCCGGACTACCATTTGCGTTGTTGCTTGTTCGCGGTCCTGGCTTCACGTGCAATTGCCCAGAAATACCCGCCGCAGAATGCAGCAATCGCGACAATCACACCGGCAGCGATCAGCTCTTGCATATCAGCGGTTCTCCAAGTCGACGTACCTCGCATATGTGGGAACTATGACCACGAATGCGCCGACGAAAAGGCAGGTCGGTTTCGGGAGACGCCAAGGATCTGGAGCAGACGCGCTTTTCCACCTGCAGGGCGCAAGGCTGCTTGCTGCCGGTATCCTTTCCCACAGTCGTGACCGACACCATCAGCAGGGCCAAAACGCTCACCGTTGCCGCGCAGAACATCGGCAACGGGCAGGCCGTCGTCTTTAACGTCCCCCTCAACGGCTTCGCCGCGGCTCTGGAGCGGACCATTCAGCTCGGAAGCTGACACGCGCAGGTCTCGCGCTGCGAGGCCGCGGGGCCGAACTTCAGTCGCGCGGCGGGTGCAGGGTGGGCGCTATGCGGCGACCCGATCGCGACGGCTGACGGCAGCACTCCGGGCCTCCATCGCCTTGACCGAGTTTTTGAACGCTTTCTCCAAGACGCCTCTGCCGACAGTACGGAGCACGAGACCGAGGATCCATCCCTTCAGGTTCTTGCCGTCGCGCACCACGACCACGTCGATGTCGGTGCTGCCATCGGGTCGGCGCGTAAAGTGGTAGATGTGACCCGACGCGCCGCCCCACACATTGGAATCGGTCGTTGTCAGGACGACATGGTCAGGATCGGACCAGTCGTAGTGCAGGCGTTCCCAGATACCGCCCGAGCCTTCCGTCACGTCGGCATGCAAGGGGCCGCGATCATGCATCTTGAGATCGGCGTCGGCACTGTTGGCGAAGAGCTTCGAGCGGCCCGGCCCGAAGTCGGTGAGGCCGGCTACGTACTGCTCGGGCGTCAGGCTCGTCGTGCGATGAAGGCGGATCGTGGACATCTGTGGCTCCTGCACTGGTAGTCGAACGGTACCGGCGGCGTCGGAACTAGTTGGAGAGTGCACCCGACCTGCGCAGGGTCAGGTTGTCGCCGTTGCGGCTGATCTCCAGTGCGCCCGCCTGGTTCGGCGTCGAGAGCAGGGCACGCTGACCGGGTGACAGCACCGACACGAAGCGGACCGGCGTTCCGGCCTCGCCCTGTGCGAGTGTGGTCACGACGCGATATCCATCAGGCTCGACCGTGTAGTAGACGACGCCGGACAGATCGCCGAGATGGATGCTTCGGCCTTCGATTGGCCTGAGCGGGCTTGCGTGCGCGGCTCCCAGTGAGGCGAGGGTGAAGGCGGCCGCGAGAATTGTGCTGCGGATCGACATGAGATCCTCCATTGGCTTGAGGGTGTTGACCTGGGCGGCGGGCGATGGCCCGTCGGCCCCTTGCCGCAAGACATGGTCAGGCTATGATCATCGATCAAACAGATAGGATCGATAATGGCCATCGATACCGTCAATTTAGGTCGTATCGACTTGAATCTGCTGGTTCATCTCGATGCCCTGCTGACCGAAAGGAGCGTGACAAGGGCAGCCGCCTGCGTCGGCATTGGCCAATCCGCGATGAGTCACAACCTTGCCCGCCTGCGCGAGCTGTTCGATGACGAGCTTCTGACGCGAGGGGCTGACGGCATGCGTCTCACCCCGCGTGCAGCAACCCTGCGCGAGCCGGTGCGCACCGCGCTCGCACAGGTCGAGGCGGTGGTCCTGCGGGATCAGACCTTCGACCCGGCCACGGCAGTGCGGACGTTCAGGCTCGGACTATCGGACAGCATGGAAATCCTGCTTATGCCCGCTCTCCTGGCGCGCATGCGCGAGATCGCACCCGGCGTTCACTTCCGACTTTACAACGTCGATGCGTCCCGGCTGCTCGATGACCTCGACGCCGACGAGTTGGACCTCGCCGTCGCCCATGGGCCGCTCCCGCAGGGACAATTGCATCACAAGCGGCGCACGCTGCTGACCGAACGCTTCGTGTGCATGTTCAACGCCGAGAAGACCGGTATCACGCCGCCGATCTCGCTTGAGGATTACGTGCGGCTTCCGCATGTGCTGACCAGCCTGCGGCCGGCGCGCAACGTGCGGGGAATTGTGGACGAAGCGCTCGACAAGCTGGGACTGCAGCGTACCGTTGCGTTGACCACGCCGCGCTTCCTTACCGTCCCGCATCTGGTGGCGCTCGCGCCCGTTATCGTCACCATGGGAGCGCGCCTGGCTACGCGGTTCTCCGCCGAGCTCGGGCTCAGCCTCAGCCCGCCGCCGGTGGAGCTGAACGAGATGCCGGTGACGTTGCTGTGGCACGCCTCCTACGATCGCGATCCGGCCCATGCTTGGCTGCGAAACCAGGTAGCCCAGCTGGCAGCCGAAACGTGAGGGGCGTGTCTTGGGCGGCGGCGCGCTGCTGGCGGCCGCGCCTGGTGCGAATCGTTCGCGCTGTTCGGCGAAGAGGTGATCCCGCAATTGCGGCGGGCGCGGATCAGTTGAGCTGCGACAAATCACCCCGACGGGCAAAATCGCGCTTCCGTCGTCGGGCGCGGCGCCTCGTGCTCAACCGCTTCAATCCCGGTACGACGGATCCGCCCGGTCGAGCTTGCGCAGCAGCGCGGGCCAGGCGAGTTCGCCGTTGCGGGCGGCGCGGCCGGGCTTCGGCAGCATCCGCTCATAGGTGTCTTCGAGGATATTTTGCGGCGGATAGATCAGCTTGGTGTTGCAGGACAGCGCCATCACCTGGGTCTGGCAGGCGCGCTCGAGGCGGAACAGCACGTTGAACGCGGCGGGCACGGTGCGGCCGACGACCAGGAGGCCATGGTTGCGCAGGATCATCGCCTCGTTGTCGCCGAGGTCGCGCACCAGGCGTTCGCGCTCGTCGACATTGTCGGCGATGCCCTCGAAGTCGTGATAGGCGATGTGCAGGAAGCGCATCGAGGTCTGCGCCAGCGGCAGCAGGCCGCATTCCATCGCCGAGACCGCCATGCCGGCCGGGGTATGGGTGTGCGCGACGCAGTCCATGTCGTGCTTGGCCATGTGGATGGCGCTGTGAATGACGAAGCCCGCGACATTGACGTCGTAGTCGGTCGCGTTGAGCAGCGTGTTGCCTTCGACGTCGACCTTGATCAGGCTGGAGGCGTCGATCTCTTCATACAGCATGCCGTAGGCATTGATCAGGAACTGGTCGGTGGTGCCGGGCACGCGGCAGGAGATGTGGTTCGCGATCATCTCGGTCATGCCGTACATCGCCGTGAGCCGATAACAGGCGGCAAGATCGACGCGGGCTTGCCATTCCTCGGCGCTCACCTGCTCGCGAACGGATTTCACGACCTTGATCGCGGGCGAGCTGACGGGCGGATTCATGGCGTTCTCTCCTCAAGATATCTGCGGGGACGGGGCCGATTGTTGCGGCGGACCATAGCAGAATCCGCGCGGCGGCAAGCTGCGCTGCGCCTGCGTATTTGCAGGTCTGGCGGGCAAAAACCGAATGCGGATTGGCGCGCCGCGCCTTCAATGCCACAATGCGGAAAACAGCCGAGGCGCACCGAAATGAGCGATCGCAAGATACGTATCGCCGTCCTGCATTTCTCCCACGAAACCGTCTCGTTCCTGCCGAACGAGACCACGCTCGACGACTTCATCTATCCGGGCTCGCCGGCCAAAGGCGAGGCGCTGCTCCAGTTCGATCCCAAGAACTATATGGGCGGCTTCGTGCAGGTGGCACGCGAGTTCTCCGAGGTCGAGCTGGTCGGGATTGAATCTCCGCTGTGGCCGAAGACCGGTACCGGGTCGGGCTGGATCACCCGGGAGGCCTATCGCACCTTCACCGGGAAGATGATCGACGGGCTGAAGGAGGAGGGCCCGTTCGACGGCGTCTATCTGTGCCTGCATGGCGCGATGGCCGTGCGCGACGTGCCGCGGCCGGAGGCCGATCTGGCGCGGCAGGTCCGCGAGGTGGTCGGCCGCTCCGCCTTCATCGCCGCAACCTTCGATCTGCACGGCAATGAGGACGAGGCGTTCCTCGAGCAGGCGGACATGGCATTCGCGGTCAAATATTTCCCGCATTATGACGCGCATCTGCAGGGCGAACGCGCAGCGCGCATGTTGGTGCGGGCGATCCGCGGCGACTACAAGCCGGCGCACAGGACGATCAAGGTTCCCGTGACCTCACCCACCGTGCTGCAGTGGACCGGTGCGCGTCCGTGGATGGACCTCGTGCAGCGCGCGCTGGTCTGGGAGGCGCGCGAGGTCGACGTCTACGTCAACATCTTCTTCGGCTTCCCGTTCGCCGACGTTCCCGATGTCGGCATGACCGTTCAGGTCCTGACCAACGACAATCCAAAGCTCGCCGAGCAGGTCGCGCGCGATCTCGCCGGCACGATCTGGCGGATGCGCGAAGCCTTGCTGCAATCGACAAGGCTGTACAGCATCACCGAGGGTGTTGCGCTGGCCAAGCAGGCCGTCGCCGCCGGCAACACACCGGTGGTGCTGGCCGATCCCAGCGACCGGTCGGGATCGGCAACCTGGCTGCTGCGTGAGATCATCGCGCAGGACCTCGCCAACACTGTCGTCGCAACCATTGTCGACGCCAGGGCGACGGCAAGCCTCAAGGCCGCCGGCGCCAAGGCCGGCGATATCTTCGACATGGAGATCGGTGGCCGCGCCGACGAGTCGGCGGGCGATCCGGTTCGGATCCAGGGCACCATCTCGGCGGCGGGCGAGGACTATGGCCAGTTCTGGGGCTGCGTGCGCTTCGGCCGCAACAATGTGCTGATCCTGTCCACCTATCTGGTGCAGGTCATGGAGCCGTTTTCGCTCAAGGCGCTGGTGCCCGAGATGGCGATCAAGTCGCGGGTCCATTTCCGGCGCGGCTTCGACGACAATGCCTTTGCCAAGACGATCCTCTTGGTCGAGCCCGAGCAGCCGTTCCTCGCCACGACGCGTCTCGACAAGCTGCCGTACAAAAACGTCGATCTCGCGCGGTTCTACCCGTACGGCAATCCGGCATTTTCGGAGGCATCGTCATGACGGAAAACCGCTATCGCCTGATCGGCTCGACCGCCTCACCCTATGCGATCAAGCTGCGCGCGCTGATGCGCTACCGGCGGATTCCGCACGACTGGGTGATCATGACCAAGGCGCTGCGCGAGGCAACCGCGCATCTGAAGCCGATGCTGATCCCGGTGCTGCAATATCCCGACGGCAGCTACCGGGGCGAGACCACGACGCTGGCCTATGATCTCGAAGCGCGGCATCAGGGACGGTCGGTGATCCCGGAAGACAGGGCCATCGCTTTCATCTGCGATCTGCTCGAGGACCTCGCCGACGAATGGGCGGTGAAGCCGTTGTTTCTCTATCGCTGGTGGGATCCGCAGGATCAGGCCTATGTCTCGCGCTGGGCCGGCGAGGAGTGGTCGACGTCGGAGGCCGAGGCCGGCAGTCGCGAGGAGATCGAGGAGTTCCGGCAGCGGCAGATTTCGCGCATGGTCATTCTCGGCGCGACCGATGAGAACAGGCCGCTGCTGGAAGAGAGCTACCGGCGGACCCTTGCGGCGTTCGAGCCGCATGTCGGCATGAGGAACTACCTGTTCGGCAGCCGGCCCTCGTTGGCGGATTTTTCCTGGTTCGGCCAGCTCAGCGAGATGGCGACCGATCCGACCCCGATGCGGATCATGCGCGAACGCGCACCGTTCACCGATCACTGGGTGCGGAGGCTCGATGACGCGTCAGGTGTCGAGGGTGACTGGTATCCTCGTGAGCAGGCGCTCGGCGGGTTCGCCGAGGCGCTGCTGCGGATCGCCGGTGAACTCTATCTTCCGTTCCTGGCCGCCAATGCGGATGCGTTCGCAAAGGGCCTCGAGCGGCTCGAGATCAATGTCTGGGGCCTGCCCTACGCGCTGGCGCCGTTCAAATATCAGGTCAAATGCCTGCAGCAGCTGCGCGAAAAGTTTGCCGCGCTCGATGCCGGCGAACGTGCGGCGTTGAAACCGGTGCTGGAACGCACCGGGTGCTGGGCGATCCTGGTTGGAGGCTGATCGATCGGGGACGACAATCGGGGTTCAAAACAGCGTGAGCTTAGGTCCGGTGCCGGCTCCCGAGCGCGATCGCGATCGTCTCCGGCTGCTTGATCCGCTCGATCAGCATGTCGATGCGGTCCCCGCCCCAGAACAGCTCGCCGTTGAACATCATGCTGGGCACGCCGAACACGCCGAGCGCTTCGGCCTCGTCGATAATGCGATCATGTTCGGCGCGGGCAGGGCCGCGAACATAGGCCTCGAAGGCGTCGGCGGAACCACCGACCGCGGTGATCACGCCCGCTATCTCCGCGAGCTCGTCGATCTCCAGCTCGTGGTTCCAGAATTTCCGGAACACCGTGTCGTGATAGCGCCGGAACAGCCCGTGGCGCTGCGCGAACAGCATACCGGCGCTGGCGTAGAAGGCGTCATAGATCCGGCGCGGGCCCTTCATGGTCAGTCCCTGCGCGTTGGCGAACCGGCGCGCATCCATGTAGGCGTAGCGCACCTTGCGCCAGAAGTGCGGCGTGCGCTCCTCGACCGTGCCCATGAATTCGGGAATGCGTAGTGTGTAGGGCAGCCATTCCAACTCGACGCCGTATGTCTCCTCGAGTTCGAACAGCCGCTTGTTGGCGACATAGGCATAGGGAGACTTGTAGTCGGTGTAGATTCGAACCCGCGGCTTTTCCATCATCGTTCCTCACCTCGTCGGGATAATTGTTCCCGATCCCGCGCGGTGGCGCAATGCGGTGTGACGAAGGGGAAACCGCGGGCAAACGAACGGGCCCCGGTGCAGTCAAGCATCGCGGGGCCCTGCTACTTCGTTTTAGCGAAGGATCTCTGGTATCGACCAGTGGTGTTTCGGGACCTAAAAGCGCGTGGCCTTTGCGCTCCTGTCCTGCGGATATGTTCAGATTGTCGGCAGCGCACGCGGCTAGCAGCTGCTGTTCGCCTCAACGTGCACCGAGACCTTGCCGCTGAGCAAGGTCGCTGGCTTGCGCCGGTGGCGTCATGCTCCTCTCCAAGAGGTGGGCCGACGGACATCTGTCCGCTTCTGCTGCCTGGCGGCCGATCCCATAATCGTCCGTCAATTCCTGCGACGCGAGGAGCGAGCGCTCCAGCACCCCAACAGGTGCAGTCAGCGAAATGCTGCGGCAGTTATGGCGATCTGTCAAGTTAACGAGCGCGGTAATTCAGGTCAGGATTCCTGTCGCGACTTTCGATATTGGGTGAAATCCGGATCGTGCGTCATCTTCCAGTAGTCGACGAATCGCCACGGCATCGCCGAGAACACCCGGCCGCTTCTGTTGCGGTAGTAAGTCGTCATGCCCGGATGCGTCCAGATCAGTTGCTCATGTTCGGCGTCGACGTCGCGGATATACGCGTCATGCGCGTCGGGATGCACGTCGATCGCGGCGATGTCGTTCTCGATCATCTCGACGAGGCAGGCGGAGATGTAACGGCTCTGGCACTCCGACTGGAAGATCACGCTGCCGCCATGCGCAGGCCCCGAATTGGGCCCGAGCATCAGAAAGAGATTGGGAAAATCAGGCACGGTGAGGCCGAGATAGGCGGTCGGATTGTCGTCGCGCCACGCCTGCTTGAGGTTCTTGCCGTCACGCCCGGTGATGTTGAGCCGTGCCGCCATCTCGGAGACCTTGAAGCCGGTCGAGATCACGATGACGTCGTGCTGCCGCGATGTGCCGTCGGCGGTGACGATTCCATCCGCAGCGAAATGGTCGATCTTGTCGGTGACCAGCTCGACATTCGGTTTGGTCAGCGTCTTGAACCAGTTGTTGTCGAGCAGGATGCGCTTGCCGTAGGGCGGATAGGTCGGCATGCATTTCTCGATCAGGTCGGGGCGATCCTTCAGCTCGGAGCGAATGAAGTCGGCGAGCTCCTGGCGATGCCGGTCGTTGCCCTTGTTGACGGCGCGGTCCGGATGCGGCCAGGCCGGATCCTTGCGCAGGAACGGCAGCAATCCGTCGCCGTAACGCCAGAACATGTTGAAGCGATACCACTGCACATAGTACGGCAGATGCGCGAGCAGCCACTGCGCACCTTCGGTGATCGGATCGGAATAGCCCTTCACCGGCCGCGCCCATTGCGCGGTGCGCTGGTAGATGGTGACCGAAGCGACGCGGTCGGCGATCGACGGCACCAGCTGCATCGCGGTCGCGCCGGTGCCGATCACGGCGACATGCCTGCCGTCGAGCTTGATATCGTCGGACCACAGCGCCGAATGAACCTTCAGACCGGTGAAGGCGTCGTCTCCCTCAAAGCGGGCAGGCAAGGGATCGTTGAGCTGACCGATCGCGCTGACCAGCGCGGTGGATTCAAAGGTTTCTTCGCCGCGGGCGGTCTTCAGCGTCGAGATCCAGCGCCGCTTGCCTTCGTCCCAGCGCGAGGCGACGAGCTCGGTATTGAGGCGGACGTGCTTGCGGATGTCGTATTCGCGCACGACCTTGAGCAGATAGTCGAGCAGCTCCTGGCGCTGCGCGAAATAGCGGGTCCACGGATTGCGGGCGCCGAACGAGAAGGAATAGGAGTGGTTCGGCGTATCGACGCCGCAGCCGGGATAGCGGTTGACGTACCAGGTGCCGCCGATCTCGTCCTGCTTCTCGACGATCGTATAGGGAATGCCGAGCCGGCCGAGCGCAACGCCAAGCGCGATCGCGCAGACCCCGGCGCCGACGATCAGCACTTGCTGCTGCGCCAGCTTGTCGCCAGAAGGGCGCTCGCGCCAGCGCGCGTCGCGCGGAACGAAGCCCATCTCCTCCCGCATCAGCGGGGCATATTCCGGCGCGACATTCTCGCCGAGCGTCGCGCGCATCATCCGCAGCATCAGCTCATCGCCGGGATCGGTGATGACGGGCTTGGGCGTGCCATGCGCGAACAGGTTCAGGACGGCCGTGCGAATATCGTCCTGGATCTCCTTCGGGACGCCGGCGTCGGGATCCGGGATCAGGCGGACGTCGCGCTTCGGCTTGTAGGGCGGCTCGAGCCACTTCTCGTCGCCGGTCATGTGCACCAGCACCATCAGCAGCACGCGGATGTCGCCCTCGGCGATTGCGGAGGACAGATCGAGGTGTTTGCGCGGAAGCTCGATATTCATGCGTTGTCCTCAGCTGCGTGGGACTTCCGGCAGGCCGCCATAGGCGGCCCAGGTGGTGCCTGCGATGTAGCCGGCATCGACCGGCAGGTTGATGCCGGTGACGCCGCTGCTCTGCGGCGAGAGCAGCCAGGCGATCGCCTGCGCCACTTCGATCGGCTCGACCAGCCGGTTCATCGCGGTCGGCCGCGCCAGCAGATCCTTGTTCAGAGCGCCCGATGCGATGCCGGCTTCAAGCGCGGCCGTGCGGGTGAAGCCGGGCGATACCGCGTTGACGCGAACGCCGGAACGCCCCCATTCGGCGGCGAGCGTCTGCGTGATCTGGATGACGCCGGCCTTCGCCGCGGTATAGGCGTGGATCGGACCCGACGTCATGCCGGCCACCGAGGCGACGTTGACGATCGCGCCATGCCGCCGCTGTGCCATTCCGATACCGACGCTGCGCGCGACCAGGAAGGTCCCGCGCAGGTCGATATTGACCTCGCGGTCCCATTGCTCCATCCGCACCCGTTCGATCGTGTGCATCTTGCCGAACACGCCGGCGGCGTTGACGAGGCCGCTGATCGGACCATGCGCCTTCTCGATATCGGCAATGCCCGCGACAACGGCGCTCTCGCTCGCGACGTCGAACGGCGCCGGCCACACGATGGCGGTCGTTCCAACCAGCGGCTCGGGCGCGATGTCGACGATGACGACACGCTGCCCCTGATCGGCGAGCAGCGTTGCGGTCGCCGCGCCAATGCCGCGGCTGCCGCCGGTGACGAGGATGGTGCCCTCAGCGCTCATGATTTTCTTCCCTTGTCACTGGTGGCGAACAGGCCGCGGGTGACCAGCTTTTGATAGGCCGTGATCACATAGTCGGGCACCGCGGTGACGCCGCGTTCGGAATAGGAGTAGCGGCGGCTGAGATAACCGCGCGCGCCCATCAGCACCTGGACGATGGCCTCGAATTCCTCGTCGCTGAAGGTGTTGGTCGCACCTGCTGCCCGCGCGCGTTGCAGGATCCGCAGATAGGCACTGGAGATGTTGTCAAAATGCTTCTGGTAGCCGATCGGCGCGAAGAATTCGGCCTCGTTGAGGATGCGCAGGAATTCCGGCACCTCGCGGATGAAATCGAAGAAGGCGCTGAAGCGCTCGACCTCCTGCCGGGCCTCACTCGCGGTGCCGGTGCGCGCATGGATGAAGCGGACCATGTCGAGGCCGATCTTCGGCAGCAGCTGGTCGAGCAACTCCTGGCGGTTCTCGAAATGATTGTAGAAGGTGCCCTGCGCGACGCCGGCGGCCTCGGTGATGCGCGCGACCGAGGCTTCGGCATAGCCGTATTTGCCGACGACCTTGGTCGCGGCGTCGAAGATCTTCTGCTTGGTCCAGGCGTTGCGCTCGACCCGGTTGAGCTTTGTCACTTTGGCGGATGTCGCTTGCGTCATGCGGTGGCCTCGAGTTCGGCGCGGAGCACGCGTTTGAGCACCTTGCCGGATGGATTGCGCGGCAGGCTGTCGCGGATGACGAGCTGCCGCGGCACCTTGAAGCCGGCGAGCCGTGTCCGGCAGAAATCGGTGAGACCGGGCAGGTCGAGCTTGGCGTTGTCGGCGAGTACCACGATCGCGACCGGCTTCTCGCCCCAGCGCGCGTCCGGCAGGCCGATCACCGCGACCTCGCGCACTTCAGGCATTTCGTAGATGACGCGCTCGACCTCGGAGGAGGCGATGTTCTCGCCGCCGGAGATGATCATGTCCTTCTTGCGATCGGTCAGATAGAGGAAGCCGTCGTCGTCGAGGTAGCCAACATCGCCGGTGCGGAACCAGTCGCCGATGAACGCGGATGCGGTCTTCTCCGGATCCTTCCAGTAGCCCTGCGTGACCTTCGGGCCGCGCAGGCAGATCTCGCCGTTCTGGCCGGCCGGCAGGCGCTTGCCGGCATCGTCGCGGATCTCGATCTCGATATGGGCGATGGCGCGGCCGGTCGAGCCGATCTTCTCGATCTCGCGGCCCGCGTCCATGAAGGTATCGCCGCCGCAGCTTTCGGTGAGACCGTAGGCATCGATGTAGCGCGCGTTCTTGAAATAGTGCGAGAAGGCGCGGATGCGGAGCTCCGGCGTCTTCTCGCCGCCACCGATCGCCCATTGCAGGCTGGAGACGTCGTAGCGCGCGCGGTTCGGGCAGGTGAGGAGCGCCGTGGTCATGACCGGCGCGAACCATGCCGCGTTGAGTTTCTCCCGTTCGATCGCGGCGAGCGCCGGCTCGGGCTCGAAGGTGCGGTGAATGCACAGCATGCCGCCATGCCAGAGCACCGCGATGCCGGGCAGGTCGAGCGCGCCGACGTGATAGAGCGGGCCGACGACGAGCAGCCGCGTGTCGGCGTTGAGCCCGAGCACCAGGGTCTGATCGGCGGACTTCCAGTAGATGTTCTCGTAACTGAGCATCACTCCCTTGGGACGATCCGTCGTGCCCGAGGTGTACATCAGCCGCATCAGGTCGCGCGGCCGGCGCACATGGATCGGCGCCGGTGCGATGTCGGGCGCAAGGTTGGCGACGCTGGACTGCGCGACCTCATCGAGCAGCACGACCGGCGCGCCGCCGGCGGCGATCGCGGCAAATTCGTCGTCGGCGACCAAGAGGCGCGCACCTGAATTGCCGACGATGTAGCCGACCTCGTCGGCCGAGAGGCGATAGTTGATCGGCAGGAACACCGCGCCGATATGGCTGGTCGCGAACACCAGCTCGAGAAAGGCCGCGCTGTTCTTCATCAGGACAGCGACGACATCGCCGGGCGCGATCCCGCGCCCCGCAAGCCAGCCGCCGACCTGCCGGATCCGCAGATCAAAGTCGGCGTAGGAGATGTCCTCGCCGCGATATTTCAGCGCACAGCGGTCCGGAGTCCGCCGGGCATGAAATGCGATGAAGCTGGAAAGGTTGATCATTTGCCGCTGGCGGGGCCGATCCCGGCGCCGTTTTCTCCCTAGATGAATTATGAGTCGTAATTCATCTTTGGCTTGACGTCACCCCCCTTGCTCTGAAAACATTGTGGCCATGGAGACGAAACGATCTCCGGCAGGGATTTTGGGAACGCGAACCCGACAGGGAGGGGAATGATGAAGAGGACCCGGAAACCGGGCATCACCCGGCGCTCGACGCTTGCGCTGATGGGCGCCGGTGCGGTGAGCTTTGCCGCGCCATGGGTGGCGCGCGCACAGGCCAAGACGATCAAGATCGGCATGCCGACCATTCTGTCGGGCCGCGTCGCGCAACTCGGGACGTCCTCGCGCAACGCGGTGCTGCTGGAGGTCGAGAAGGTCAATGCCGCCGGCGGCCTTGCCGGACGGCAGATCGAAATGGTGATCCGCGATTCCAAGGGACAGCCGCAGGAAGCCGCGCGCATCGCGCGCGAGCTCGTCAACACCGATGGCTGCGAGATGCTGCTTGACGGCGAAGCGTCCTCGGGATCGTTCGCGGTTCACGAAGTGGCGCGGGATCTCGGCGTGCTCTGCATCCACACTTGCTCGGAAGCATCGTCGCTGACCGCCGATCCCAAGCAGCACATCCCGAACGCTTTCCGCTGCGTGCGGCAGGGCATTCACGACTCGATCGTCGGCGCCAGCTACGCGGCAGGGATCGCCAAGGCCAAGGGCCTGAAGAAATGGGCGACCTGTTCGCCCGACTACGCCTATGGCCGCGACACCACCGGCGAGTTCGTGCTGTACCTGAAGAAGTTCGCGCCCGACGTCGAGATCATCAGCGAGTCCTGGCCAAAGCTGTTCCAACCCGACTACACCGAGGTGGTGACGAAGATCCTGCAGGCCAAGCCGCAGGCGCTCTATTCCTGCCTGTGGGGCGGCGATCTCACCTCCTACATCGACCAGGCCAACATCTACGCGATGTTCACCCAGATGGAGGTGTTCGCGGTCAACATGGCCGACTACACCGCGCTCACGGTGGTGAAGAACCTGCCCAAGGGCATCCACTCCGGCGACCGCTACATCAAGACATTCCCGCCGACGCCCGAAAATGCCGCCTGGGGCGATGCCTACAAGGCCAAATACAACGAGTACCCGACCAACTGGTCGTGGCAGAACGCCACAGCGGTCATGTTCCTCAACGAGGCCGTCAAGAAGGCGAACTCGACCGACGGCAAGAAGGTCGCGGAGGCGCTCACCGGCCTCACCATCAAGTGCCCGTTCGGCGCCGACGGCACCGTCACCATGCGCGCCGACGATCACACGCTGGTCGGTTACGCCATCGGCTGGGGCACTACGATTCCGCAGGAGCCCTACGTGCCCGATGTGAAGGCCGGAGACTGGAAGACCATCTTCGAGCTCGAAGCCGAGTGGAAGAAGAGCAAGGGCTACACCTGATCCGCGTGTGCGGCGGAGGCTGCCGCCTGCTGCCTCCGCCTCGCATCTGATGTTTGTCGCGCGCCGACGTTGCGGCCCGCCGTAATGGATGATTTTCCGTGGACCTCGACGCGCTCGCCAGTTGCCTCGCCAGCCCTGCTTGCCTGGTGACGCAAACCACCAGCGGCCTGATCATCGGCATGCTGTTGTTCCTTGTCGCCGTTGGGCTGACGCTGATCTTCGGCGTGCTCAAGGTGGTCAATTTCAGCCACGGCGCCTTCTATATGTTCGGTGCCTATTTCGCGATGACGGCCTATCAGCTCACCGGCAGCTTCGCGCTGGCGATGCTGAGCGGCGCCGTCGGCACGGCGATCCTCGGCCTGATCTTCGAGCGGGTGTTCATGAGCCGGGTCTACGGCCGCGACGTCCTGATGCAGCTTTTGGTGTGCTACGCCTTCGTGCTGATCTTCGACGATGTCGTCCGCATGATCTGGGGGCCCGAGTTCAGGTCGATGGGCATGCCGGCCGCGTTCCAGGTGCCGCCGCTGTTCATCGCCGGCGGCGTGGTGCCGCCGTATTATCTGCTCTTGATCGGGGTGGCGCTCGCCGCGGCCGTTGTTCTCGGTCTGGGGCTGGCGCGCTCCAGGATCGGCAAGGTGATCCGTGCGGCCGCGCATAATCCCGGCATGGTCTCGGCGCTCGGCATCAATACCGGGCTGATCTATGGCGGCGTATTCGCGCTTGGCGGCATGCTGGCGGGACTGGCGGGAGCGCTCGCCGCGCCGGTGCGCTCGCTGACACCGGGTATGGGATTCTCGGTGCTGATCGAGTCCTTCATCGTCACCGTGATCGGCGGCATGGGCTCGATCCTCGGCGCGTTGATCGGCGCGCTTTTGATCGGCCTGATCCGCTCCTTCGGATCGCTCGGCTTCCCGCTGTTCACCGAGGGCTTGATGTATCTGTTCATGGTGATCGTGCTGGTGTCGCGTCCGACCGGGCTGTTCGGCAGGGAGGTCGCATGACCGAGTTGCAGGCCGGACAGGGTACGCAGCCCCTCGATGTTACCCGGATCGACGCCAGGCCGCAACGTTACCGCGATGTGCTGATCGCGCTCGTGGTCTTTGCCCTGCTCGCGCTGCTGCCGTTCATCTTCGGCAGCAAGCAGCTGCTCGACTTCGTGATCCGCTGCGCGGCCTACGGATTGTTCGCGACGTCGCTCAACCTTCTGGTCGGCTACACCGGGCTGATCTCGTTCGGCCACGGCATGTTCTTCGGCCTCGGTGCCTATGGTTTCGGGCTGATGATGCAGAAGACCGGCGTGCCGATCCCGGTGGCCTTCGTCGCCACGCTGGCGATGACCCTGGTCGTCGCCGTCGTCATCGGCGCGATTTGCGTGCGGCTAAGGGAAATCTACTTTGCCTTCGTCACGCTGGCATTCCAGATGCTGATCCATTCGACCATCCTGTCGTGGCAGTCGCTGACCGGCGGCGACCAGGGCCTGCGCGGCGGGATTCCGCGGCCGCCGTTTCTCGGTATCGATCTGTCGAACCATTTGCATCTCTACATCACGAGCTGCGCCCTGCTGGTGATCGGCCTGCTGCTCATGCGCCAGATCGCGCAATCGCCGTTCGGCTACACGCTGCGGATGATCCGCGACAACGCCACGCGAGCGAGCTTCACCGGCATCGATGTCTGGCGCGCCAAGCTGACGATCTTCGTGCTCGCCGCGCTGTTCGCGGCGACCGGAGGCATCATCATGGCGCTGTTCGTCTCCGGCGCCTATCCCGAGTTTGCCTATTGGACGATCTCGGGCGAGGGCATCTTCATCAACATGCTCGGCGGCGTGACAACCTTCCTCGGACCGATGGTCGGCACGGTGCTGCTGCTGATCCTCAACGATACCGTTACCCGCCTGACCGAGTATCACGGCATTGTGCTCGGCATCGTGATCCTGTTCTTTGCCATCGGCCTGCGAAAGGGCCTGATGGACTTTGTCGTCGAATGGTTCGCGCAGCGTCGCGGAGAAGGGCGCGGTTAGCCATGCTGGAGATTCGCGGACTCTCGAAATCCTTTGGCGGCGTCAAGGCGACCGACAACGTCTCGCTCGACTTTGCCGATGGTTCGCTCACCGCCGTGATCGGCCCAAACGGCGCCGGCAAGAGCACGTTCTTCAACCTGATCACGGGCGCGCTGCAACCTGATGCCGGGCAGATTTTGCTCAACGGCGTCGACATGGCGGGCAAGGCCCCGCCGGAGATCGTGCGCCATGGCATCGGCCGCGCCTTTCAGGTCGCGAGCATCTTCCCGTCGCTGACGGTCGAGGAGACCATGCTAGCTGCTGTTTGCGCCGATCAGCGACGCGCCGGCGTGATGCATCGCCGGTTTCCGTTGGCCGAGACGCGCGACCGCGCCGAGCATACGATGGAGCTGCTCGGCCTCGCCGGCAAGCGCAACCGGACTGCGGCGACGCTGTCGCACGGCGACCAGAAGCTGCTCGACATCGCGCTCGCGCTGGTGCTCGAGCCCAAGGTGCTGCTGCTCGACGAGCCGACCGCGGGCATGGGCACCGAGGAGCGCTGGCGCATGATCGACAAGGTGCGCGAGCTCTGGGAGAAGCAGAAGATCACCGTCGTGTTCATCGAGCACGACATGGACATCGTGTTCAAGATTGCGCCTCGGATCGTCGTGCTGTGCTACGGCCGGATCCTCGCGACCGGGACGCCGGACGCGATCCGCAGGGATGATGCCGTGATCGAGGCCTATCTCGGCAGCGACGGCCACGCGGGAGCGGTGGCATGAGCGCGCAGCCGGTGGTGCAGGTCGAGGATCTCGACGTCTATTATGGCACCAGCCAGATCCTGTTCGGCGTCAGCCTGTCGGTGCGGCAGGGCGAGACCATGGCGCTGCTCGGCCGCAACGGCGCCGGCAAGTCGACGACCATGAAGGCCATTATGGGGCTGGCGCCGGCGCGCCGCGGCAAGGTGACCCTGCGCGGCCAGGTGGTCTCTGGAATGCGGCCGCATCACATCGCGCGCGCCGGGCTCGGCTTCGTGCCGGAAGACCGTCAGATCTTTCCCGAGCACACGGTCGAGGACAATCTCGTCATCGGCCAAAAGAAGGGGCCTGATGGCGAGGACGAGTGGTCGATCCGCCGCGTCTATGACGTGTTCCCGCTGCTCGAGCCGCTGCGGCACCGGATCGCCGGCAGGCTGTCCGGCGGCGAGCAGCAGATGCTGGCGATTGCCCGCACGCTGATGGGCAATCCGGCGCTGCTGCTGCTGGACGAGCCGAGCGAGGGGCTGGCTCCGATCATCGTGCAGCGCATTGGCGAGCTGCTGCGGCAGCTCCGCGGCACCGGTGCCACAGTATTGATCGCCGAGCAGAACATGCATTTTTGCCTTGGCCTTGCGAGCCACGCGACGGTTATCGACAAGGGACAGATCGTCTACACATCTTCCATCGAAGAACTGAAGGCCAACGATAACATCCGGCAGCGCTACCTGGCGCTGTAGGGCACGATCCGGGAAAGACGCGCAGCGGTTTTCCCTCGCGACATACGCGCAGCGTTTGCGCGGGGATCATACCCAAAGGACAGGGCACTTCGACAGCGATGGGAGGACAAATGGCGGGCAAGCTGACGCCGACGCATGAAGCGCCGTATCGCGGGCTGAAGGTACTCGATTTCGGGCAGGGGATTGCCTCGCCCTATTGCGCGATGCTGCTCGGTGTCTACGGCGCCGACGTCATCAAGGTCGAGCCGCCGGAGGGCGACTGGTCGCGCTATCTCGGCACGACCTACGGCAGTCACACGACGCTGTCGGCGGTCTACAACCGCGGCAAGCGCAGCCTGTGCCTCGACATGAAGCACAAGGACGGGATTGCGATCGCGCAGCGGCTGGCGCGCGAGGCCGACGTCCTCATCGAAGGATTTCGCCCTGGTGTCGCAGAGCGGCTCGGGCTCGGCTATCAGAGCCTGTCGCGCGACAATCCCGGCCTGGTCTATCTGTCGGTCAGCGGCTTCGGGCAGAGCGGCCCGTACGCCAAGCGGCCCGGCTCGGATTCGGTCGCGCAGGCGTTCTCTGGGCTGGTCTCGGTCAATCTCGGCGCCGATGGCGTGCCGCATCGGGTCGGCACCACGATTTCCGATGTCGTCACCGGCGTCTATGCGTTCCAGGCCGTCGCCACGACGCTGTTCGCGCGTGCGTCCGTCGGCACCGGCCGCTGGATCGACGTCAATCTCTGTCAGTCGACGTCGGCGCTGCTCGGCCACAAGGTCGCGGAATTCATCCTCGAGGGCGGCGTGCCGCGCGCGCTGAACGCTCCGGCCGGCACCTACCAGACCCGGGACGGCTGGATGATGGTCACCCTGGTGAACGAGCCGCAATACAAGCGGCTGTGCGGTGCGATCGGCCGTGAGGATCTCGCTGACGACCCGCGTTTTGCCGACTTCGCCCGGCGCGCCGACGCGGCCGATGCGCTGATCCCGCAATTGGGCGAGGTGTTCCTGACCCTGGCGACGGATGCCTGGCTGACCCGGCTGCATGCCGCCGATATCATCGCCGAGCGGATCCTCAATCCCGGCGAATGGTTGCGCAACGTCCATGTCGAGGCGACCAGGGCGTCGGTGTGCCAGGACACACCCGGCGTCGGCGCGGTCTACACGCCACGCACGCCGGGGATCGCGAGCCTGTCCGAGGATCAGCTTTGCCCAGCGCCTGACGTCGGGCAGGATAGCCGCGCCGTGCTGACGGGGGCTGGCTTCGGTTCCGCCGAGATCGACGGCCTGCTGCTGTCAGGCGCCGTGCGGCAGGCCAAGAGCTAACGGGAGGCAACACATCATGAGCACCGATCTCGTTCGTTACTCGGTCACCGACCAGATTGCGGAGATCGTGCTGGATCGCGCGCCGGTCAACGCACTCAGCATTCCCCTGATCGACGCGCTGTTGGCGGCGCTGGCGAAAGCGCGCGATGACGACGCGGTGCGCGCCGTCATCGTCAGCAGCGCCCACAAGGTGTTTTGCGCCGGCCTCGATCTCGACATCGTCAGGGGCAAGCCCGCGATCGAGACCAAGACATTCCTCGAGCGGCTGTATTTCGCGCTGAACGATACGCAGTACCGCATGGGCAAGCCGACGATTGCGGCGATCGATGGCGCGGTGCGCGCCGGCGGCATGACGATCGCGATCTCCTGCGACATGATCGTCGCGGGCGACGGCTCGACCTTCGGCTACCCCGAGATCGATGTCGGCCTGATCCCGGCGATCCATTTCGTGCAGTTGCCGCGGCTGGTCGGAAAGCACCAGGCATTCGGCCCGCTGTTCCTTGGCGAGCCCTTCGATGCCGCGACCGCCTTTCGCATGGGGCTGCTCAGCGAGGTGGTGCCAAAGGGCACCGCGCTCGCGCGCGCCCGCGAGATCGCACGCAAGCTTGCGGCGAAATCGCCGATCGTGATGAAGATTGGCCGCGACGCCTTCATGCGCGCGGTCGACGCCGATTTCCGCCGCTCGGTGGAAAACACGGCGGAAAGCTTTGTTGTGGCCGCATCGACGGAAAACTGCCAGGAAGGGCTCAATGCGTTCGTCGAGAAGCGGACGCCCAACTACAGGGGGCGGTAAATGGCTGGATTGTATTTCGAGGAGTTCGAGGTCGGGCAAGAATTCCACCACGAGTTCAGCCGGACCGTGACCGAGATGGACAACACCATGTTCAGCCTCCTGACCATGAATCCGCAGCCGTTGCATATCGACGCGCATTTCTCCGAGAAGACCGAGTTCGGCCAGCGGCTGTTCAACAGCCTCTATACGCTCGGCATCATGATCGGCATGAGCGTATACGACACGACATTGGGAACCACCGTCGGCAATCTCGGCATGACCGATGTCAAGTTCCCCAAGCCGGTGTTCCATGGCGACACGCTGAAGGCGCACACCAGGATCATCGGCAAGCGCGCCAGCAAGTCGCGGCCAACCCAGGGTATCGTCGAGTTCGAGCACACCATGACCAACCAGCGGGGCGAGGTGGTGGCGAGCTGCCGCCGTACCGGCCTGATGCACTGCAAGCCGAAGGCGTAAGCGATGCGATCGTTCCTGTTCGTTCCCGGCGACAGCACCCGGAAGTATGAAAGCGCGAAGAAGACCGCGGCCGACGCGCTGATCCTCGACCTCGAGGATTCCATCGCGCCGGACCAGAAGGTCGTCGCGCGCGGCATCACCCGCCAGATGCTCGATGCGCGCAATCCGGAGCAGAAGCTCTATATCCGCGTCAACGCGCTCGACACCGACCTGACGCTCGGCGATCTCGCCGCCGTGATGCCCGGCAAACCCGATGGCATCGTGCTGCCGAAATGCGCCGGCGCCGCCGACGTCAACAGGCTCGCGCTCTATCTCGACGCATTCGAGGCGGCCTCTGATATCGCGCAGGGCACCACGCGGATCGTGACGGTCGCGACCGAGACGGCACGGGCGGTGCTGAAAATTCTCGATTTCGAGAACATGAGCCCGCGGCTGTGGGGCATGATGTGGGGCGCGGAGGATCTCGCGGCCTCGCTCGGGGCAACGCGCAACCGCAGCGACGGCCGCTATCACTCGCCCTTCATTCTGGCGCGCGATCTCTGCCTGATCGGCGCGGCCGCCGCCGGCGTGGTCGCGATCGACACCATCGCGACCGACATCAACGATCTCGATGCTTTGAAGGCCGAGGCGATCGCCGCGCGGCAGGATGGCTTCCTCGCCAAGGCTGTGATCCACCCCAAGCATGTCGACGTCGTCAACGCGGCCTTCATGCCGACGGACGAAGAAATCGCATGGTCGGAGCGGGTGATTGCCGCGTTCGCCAATAACCCATCGGGGGTCGCCAAGATGGACGGCAAGATGCTGGACAAGCCGCATCTGCGCGCCGCCGAGAAGATCCTGGCGTCGCGCAGGAAATAGTCGGCAGTCGGGCTCCACACGGCCATGTTGCGCGATAGCGAGGTGCGGCTGCGGCGGTCGCTGGCGATCGACTAGACCGCAGGAATCAGGAATGAGCGACGGCCGACTTGCCGTCCTGCTGCTTCGACCACGAGACGTAGTAGGCGACGGCCGTCATCGCGGCGATACCGGCGATGCTGACCGCGACCTGCCTTGCCAGCGAGTATGGGCCCGTAATCAGGATCAGGTGCGCAGCGAAGGAGAGGAAGACGCCTGTACAGAACACGGCCAGCCATTCCTCGCCGCACTTGATAATCGGCTGCAAGGCGTGAGATCGCAGGTATTCCCAATCGCGCGGCACCAGCCACGTGAACAGGAACGTCAAGGTCACGAAGTGCAGGATGCGATGAGGTGCGACATCCTCCCGGTCGTTTGGCGGCAGCATATCGTTCAGCCCGCTCGGCATCATTTGTGCGAGTGCCGGGATATCGCTGGTCGAGACGATCGTCAGGGCGAACAGCAAGTACAGCAACGCCATGGCGCGCAGCGCGGGAGCGGCCTGCATCGCGCGGATCGCGGGTGCATATCGCGCGCCGATCAACGCGAGCCAGCCGCCCATCACGAACAGCAATTGCCAGCAGAACGGATTGAGGTACCAGTCTCCATACGGATATGACGACAGGTTCCAGTCGAGCAGCCGGCCGGCCGCATAGAGGGTCACGGACGCGACGACCGTCACGTTCGGCACGTACAACAGCCCGAACACGATGATGGGCTGGAACGCCATCAAGGCAATGGTGAGTTGCAGCACGTCGAGATTGAGCGGCTTGGCCTGCAGGAACAGGCCGTAGATCAACGTCCGGATCGGGTGATCGATGAAGCCGGTGATGTTGAACTCGCTGATGATCTCGGGCGCCGCGGTGCGGGTGGCGACATAGCTGATCAACTCGACATAGATCACGAACAAAACGATATAGGCGGCATAGAGCTGCCATACGCGCTTGAAGATGCGGGTTGCGGCCACCAGGAATCCGCGTTCCAGCGTCATTCTGGCGTAGATGAGCGTCACTGCGTAGCCGCCCACGAATACAAAAAGGTCGGTTGCGCCGCTGAAGCCGAAGTTGCGCATGGTCAGCGCGCCCACGACGTTGTGCGGAATATGGTCCAGAAACAGAAACCAGTTTGCGATGCCAAGCAGCAGCGCGATCCTGAGATCGCCATCGGCTTTCGCGATCTCGGCGTTTGTTGTCGAAGTCATCTGAAGCTGAAATTTGCTGGCCCGAGAAACGAATCGCTAATCTAGAGGGAACCCGCGCCTGGTCCGAATAGACTTTGCGTGAACCCTATCTAGTCCGTTTCGGGTTCCGGCCAAGTGGCCGGCTCAAGAAAGATCACGTTTTCGCAATCATCCCGGGAGCGGTGTCAGACCGGCTCGTGTTTGCGCAGGTCGCGGGCGTGATCCAGCGTATTGGCTTGCAGGTTCGCGCCGGTCGCGGGGAGTTCCGGCAAGGCGGCCTCGGCCAGGAGGTCGTCCGTGACATCCTCGACCGAACGCTCGGCAATCTCGTGAATGAAGCTGATGTTCGTATATTCGCCCGAGGCGATTCGTGAGACGACATCGCGTCGTGTCATTTCGGGATCGACGATCGCCTCGCGGCCACGGCGGCCATAGTCGATCATCACGACGAAGTACTGCATTGCCGGATCGTTCGATGTTCTGACTGTCACCGGGCATTATTTCCGATAATCGGAAGTATGTCAAGGTGAATTGTTGAAAACCGAAATTCAGGCATGCACGGCCGGACCGATTCGGCCCGAAGGCGTCCGAATCGGTCCCTGAAGCAGCACGGTTACTTCTCGGACGATCGGCCGCCCTGCGTCCGGGCAGATTTGCGACTCTTCGCCGCCGATTTGCCGCGCAGCCTTTCGATCTGGCCGCGGGGCAGGGTGACGCAGATTTCGCCGATCCATTCGAGCTTTACGCCGTTGATCGGCTTGGCATTGAAGCTCTTGAGGTTGACGGTGCCGGACGAACTGCCGCGTTCGATCGTCTTCAGATATCGCTCGCCGCTCTTCAGCCGGACGGCGGCTTCCTCTCCGTAGAAGCTCGATAGCGGATAGCGCTGCTCGCGATACACCACGATGACGTCGCCGTTCTCGTATTTCGGCAGCATCGAATCGCCTGAGACCTCGAAAGCGACGGTCTCCTCCGTCACCGGGAACGGAAGCTCGATTTCGCCGAGACCCTCCGGCGGGACCTGCTCAAGCTCCGGCTGGATCGAGGCGCCGGCGCCGACCCGGCCCACGATCGGTACCGAATTCAGCTCCAAATACTCCATGATCGGGGCAATCTCGGATGCCTTGATCAACCTAATTCCCGACAGGATTTCGGAGACCGCCCCGGCCCGAACCCCCATCGCGCGGGCAAGCCCGCCTTTGCTCTTCCCGGTCTTTTCCAGTGCTCGTTCGATCAGTGCCGCGTCCAGCATGTTTCATCCTTTCCCAAACCCGGACACACTATATCCGTTACGATTATCAGAAACAAGCTTGACTTTTTCTTCGGAATATCGGAACATATGCGAAGCGCCGGCGGAATGACAGAAATGGGAATTTGGAATGGAAACGATGAACTGGCTGCCGGAGCATTCGGCAGCCTTGCAGGACCTCCGCGCCCGCGGCCTGTCCTATTCGGAAATCGCTGACACGATCAACGCTACCTTCAAGACGGCCTATACACGCAACGCGGCGCTCAGCCGGGCGCAGCGCATGGGGTTGGCGGGCCTCGAAAGGCTCGAGCCGTCCCTGCCGGGGCACCTCGATCCGCCCAAATCGTCCCTGCCGGAGCTCCCAGGGTTCGGGTGGCTGCATGAAGGGCGCGCCGAATTGACGCCCGATCTGCTTCGCGGGCCAAAGATCTTCACTGAAACGGTGGAGATGCCGCAACTTCGTTGCGTGGCGGTCGTGCCGCGGCATCTTTCGCTGCTCGACCTCAAACCCGGAGACTGTCGCTATCCCTATGGTGGCGATCGCGACGGCGAGACAATGACCTTCTGCGGTCATCCGTGCCGGTCGGGCTCGAGCTACTGCACCCCGCATTTTCACCTCAGTCGCGATCCTGAAGCCACGGCGAGGCCGGTATTGAGCGCCGCCTGGCTTCAAGCCATCGGGGCCGGTTGAGGCAATTCGTCACCTGACCGAAGGACATCGGTCCGCAACCGCGATCGCGCGGAAGCCTCCGCGCGCCCATCATCAGACATTTAGGAGGTTACCAATGCCGCGAGCCAGGCGCCGGAAGCCGTACGATCCCGCCGGAGCGCACGATCGACGTGCCCAGGATCTGCCCTTTAATGCCGAGGTGGCGACCGTCGAGGTCGACAATCCCCTTGCGCTCGAGCCGAGCGAGAAGATCGTGGCCTTTCGCTCGATCCGCAACGATCCGCTCGGCCGGTTGCATGCGCACCGCCAGATCGACGATACGCAGTATCGGAGCGGCCGGGCGTTCCAGAACGACTGGGAAAAGGCCGAGCGCGGCCCGCGCGCGGTGGATACGACACGCGAATATGTCGATGGCGGCCTGCGACGCGAGCCGATCACCGAGGGGCAGCGCCAGGCGACGTTGCGCCTGAATCGCGCTGAGCATGAACTCGGCGCCGACGGTTCGGCGCTGGTGCACGATGTCCTGATCCTCGGCATGACCATGGAGCAGGTTGGACGGCGGCGCGGACTGTGTACGCAGCGTTGGCAGGACTATTTTGCGCGGCGTCTCAAGGAATGCCTGGATCGGCTGGCGCTGATGTACGGGCTTGCGACGGCAAGCAGGGTTCCGGTGAAGGACCGTCAACGCTGATACGAGGTGATTGCTGACCGTGCTGGTTTGCCGCGCAGGAATCCGGCACGGCAACAACTCGTCGCATGATTGTGCCTTGCCTCACACTGAACTCCTTCCTTGTGCGCGGTCGGGATTGGGCCCGGTCAGGCTGTGTCGAAGATGGTCGACAGCGGCGCGGACTCTCATGTAACTTCCGTCGCGTCGACGACCTGCCTGCATTCGAGGCCTCTCGCGCGGGGAAGGGTCTGGTACGTCCACGCAAGGGAGTTCGCCGCGGCTACGCACCTGTCTACATCTTCTCTGCATCACGAATACCACGAGCAACGTGGACCGATGCCGACGCGAGCCCAATCAAAATAACCCAAGGGAGAACCGACCGATGAATCACACTGGAAACTGCTTTTGTGGCGCCGTCGAACTCAAGGTCAGCGGGGAGCCCGAGGCAATGGGCTATTGCCACTGTCGTTCATGCCGTTCCTGGTCCGGCGGTCCGGTGAATGCGTTCAGCCTCTGGAAGCCCGAGGCGGTCGAGGTCACCAAGGGCGCCGACCACGTCGCGACATTCGAGAAGACTGCGATGAGCCAGCGCAAATATTGCACAAAGTGCGGCGGTCACCTGATGACCAACCATCCGACGCTCGGGCTCGTCGACGTGTTCACGGCAACGATCCCGACGCTGAAATTCAGCCCGGGCGTTCACGTCAACTATTCCGAGGCAGTGCTGCAGATACGCGATGGCCTGCCGAAGTTGAAGGATTTTCCGGCCGAGTTCGGCGGCTCCGGCGAAATGATCGCCGAATAGCCCGAAGGCTCTCCATCACGAAAGCGGGTGGCGGCGTGCCGCCACCCGTCTGCGTATGGCCCCAGATCGGTGTCTGGCAGGCTTGCTTCGCATGCAAGGCGTCCGACCATGTCGGCGGCCGCCCGCGCCGCCGGGGCGTCCTGGCTATTGACAGCCATGTCGGACGAAGGTCCCGCCCTGCAAAATCCGGGTTTGGTTTTGCTGACGAGCTTCCGCTAAAAGGCGAGCGGTGCCGGTCTTGGCAGGGACCGCCGTATTTCGCCTGACAAAATAACAGAGGAAGCGTCAGATCATGACCAGACCAGAATTGCCGGGGCGCACGCCGCGCGGGGAGGGAGTTCCGACGGCGCTCGACGGCCTGCTGGTCGTCGACTTCACCCGCGTCGTGGCCGGCCCGGCCTGTACGCAAACGCTGGCCGACTTCGGGGCCGAAGTCATCAAGATCGAGAATCCGGACGGCGGTGATGACACGCGCGCCTATGAGCACGCTGAAATCGGCGGAGAGAGCGCGGCGTATCTGAGCCTCAATCGCAACAAGCGTGGCATCGCGCTCGATTTCAACAATCCGGCCGCGCTCGAGGTCGCTCGCGCGTTGATTGCCAAGGCCGACGTCGTGGTGGAGAATTTCTCCGGCGGCGTGATGAAAAAATTCGGTCTTGATTATGCGTCGGTGGCGCCGACCAACCCGCGGCTGATCTATTGCTCGATCTCCGCCTACGGCCGCAAAGGCGATTTCGCGCTGCGCCCGGGCTTTGACCCGATCACGCAGGCCGAAAGCGGCTTCATGTCGCTCAACGGTTTTCCGGATGGCGAGCCGGTGCGCACCGGGCCGCCGATCGTCGACATGGCAACTGGCATGTCGGCCTGCAACGCCATCCTGCTGGCGCTGATCGCTCGCGATCGGCTCGGTCGCGGTCAGCAGGTCGAGGTCGCATTGATCGACACCGCGGTGTCAATGACCGGCTTCTACGGCATGGCCTATCTCATCAATGGCAACAATCCCGGCCGTTTCGGCAACTCTCCGAACGGTTCGCCGACCGTCGGCGTCTACCGGGCGTCCGATGGTCCGCTCTACATGGCTTGCGCCAATGACCGGCTGTATCGCCGGTTGGTCACCGACGTGCTGGAACGCCCGGATCTCGTCACCGATCCCGAGTTTGCTCACCGCAAGGCGCGGACCGCCAACAAGGAGAAGCTGCGCGCGATCATTGCCAGCGTGTTTGCGGGCGACACGCTCGAGAACTGGATGGCGAAGATGAAGAAGGCCAACATTCCGGTTGGCTATCTGCGGACGGTCCAGGAGGGGTTCAACGCGCCCGAGGTACGCGACCGATATCGCCTGAGCAGGATTGCGCATCCAACCGCCGGCTCTGTTCCGAACATCGAGCCGCCGGTCAATATGAGCCTGACGCCGACCGTTGATCCTGTTGCGGCTCCGCTGCTCGGTCAGCATACGAAGGACGTGTTGAGCGAGACGCTTGGCTACGACGACCGGCGCATTGCCGCGCTGGCCGAAGCCGGCGCGTTTGGCAAGGCAGGCAACGCCGGCTAGGGCCTTTTCCGTTCCGATGGAATCGGAACGGGGCTCCATATTCTGGTTTGACGCGTTTCCTTGACGAGAACCCGTATCCGCTTCGCTCGAAAACGCTCCGGCGTGCTCGGCCTGCACAGAGGATCAACTATTCGCAAACCAGCCTGACCGCAGGCGAGAGGAAAGCCTCTCGCCTCGCGAGATGTCTTTCAGGCGTCGCAGGCCCCGGCGCGTCGCCGGCGGCCCGGGAGCTGGTCCGTTTCGGGAACTCAGTTCGGCTTGCTGCGCAGGTTGTTCCTTGGCATACTTTCAACTTCCTCGGGCTCCGCCCGATCGATCTCGAGGCGTGCCATCCGGAGGATGAGGGTTGCCGTGGTGAGGCCGAGGCGTTCGGCCTCTTGTGCTGCGGTGTCGACCTTCTGGGCCAAGCCTTCACGTTTACCTGGGTATGCCATTCGTAATCCTCACTTAAGGTGCGAGATGAAAAATCCCACATACGTTGCAGAGCTGCAGAAGAAGCTCGGAGCTCCATCGAGCGAAACACTGGAAAGCCTGCGACTGTTGAAGGCCTTCCTTCGACTTGCGCCCGACCAGCGTTCCGAGGTCATCGAGCTGGTCGAACGTTTGGCGGTTGAGCCGCCGCGCGATCCCTCTCTGTCCTGAGGTGCTCGCAAATCTTTCCTGTGCGTCAGTTGTTCATCGGCTTGGCGGGCGTTTGCGTCGCGATCACATAGATTGCGCCGCCCTCGAGCGCTTCGGATTGATGCAGCGTGCCGGCTGGCAGCAGGATGGTGTCGCCGGCGCCAACCACCCGCTCGCCGCCATCCCAGATGAAGTGCAGCCGGCCGCTGATGATCATCAGGATCTCGTCGACCGGATGGGTATGGAATTGATGCACCTTGCCGGCCGCATCATGCTGCAGCTCGACCGAACCCTGGGCCGGAAGCAGGTTCAGGATCTCCGGGTCGATGGCAAATTCAGTCTTCGTGCCTGCGATGATCTGGGTCATGCTGCCTGCTCCTTGTTCGCGATCGGTGGCGTCTTGTTCTGCGCGAGCTTGGCGAAGGGGCAGCCCGAGCTCGCATTGTTGTCGTCGTGCAGGAAGTACTGCAGATACTCGCGGCCGTCGGTCGCACCGTAGCGGCCCAGAAGCGGAGAGGGGCTCGCGCTGTCGTACGGGATCAGGCGCTTGCGCACCTCCGCGAACGCGGCGTTCGCGGCCTTCTCCGTCCCGAGGATCTTCTCGAACACCCAGCGCGGCTGGAATGTGAGCATGAAGGCGCTGGACCGGCGGCTCTGGCGCATCACATGCGCGGGCGTCGTGCAGACCACGAAGATCGGCTCGCCCGCGAACGAGAACTCCCACATCGGGTGGTCGATCTGTTCCGGAATCTCCGATGGCCACGGGTTCTTGTCCAGCCGTGCGAGCTGGTCGAGCGTCAGCCACATCTTGCGATAATAGGCATCGAGCGTCTGTACCGGGCGGGGTCGCGTGAACACGATCAACGAGGTGTTGGGACCGAACGAGCGCGCCTGCGAGACATATTGCCCGAGTTGCTCGCCCAGCACCGCCACATCATATGGGTCGAGGAACAGGTAGCGGAGCTGATCCTGGCGATGTCCGGTCACGCCGAACACGCAAGGGAACGGCCTTGCCTCGCTGCTCATCTGCGCTTCAAACTCGGAGAACATCACGCTCTGCCAGCTGCTGACCGGAAAGTTTGACGCGACTTCGCCTTTTCTCAAGAACAAGCGCTCCATAACACCCCCTACACTCATAACGACACTAACGAGCTATCAACTTGCTTCTCATCAAGAGCGGCCCGGCAATGCCCGGCAGCGACATGAGAAGCAGAATGACAATCAAGGCGCTGTAGCCGCCGTCGCCGATCGCGGCCGTGTTGTGTACGGCGTCGGTCCCCGAGGCGTTGCTGGCGGCGAGCATCGCGAAGCCGATGATGGGCTGCGAGATGCCGGCGAAGATTCCGGCGGCTGTGGTGTTCACGGATGCGCCTACGCCGATCAGATCGGCGGTGTAGAGCTTCTTGACGCATTTCAGCACCAGCGGGACGGTGCCGCCGGCGACGAGCCCCAAGACAGTAAACACGACGGTGACGTAGGCGAGACCAAATGTCTGGGCGATCGGCGGCAGCAGCATCGCGATTAGCAGCATGCGGAGCACGCAAATGCCGATCAGCGCGCGGTCAAGCGCCGCCGCGGCGCGATCGGCGGCGTGACCCAGGAAGATCGAGCCGAGCGCATTGCCGATCATGAAGGCGAGCAGGGGCGTGCCGGCCGCCGTCGGGGAGATGTGGAAGAAGTGCGCGACCATCGGAATGCCCCAGACGCCCGACAGCGTCGTCACCACCGCGAAGTGCGACGCAAACGTCATTGCGCAACCCCAGTTCCCGACATGAGCCAGCGATCGCCGCGCGGCGAGCACCACGCCCTTCAACGTCTTGTTGCTGTGCGAGGCCGGATCCGGCTTGAGCGCGAGCTTGGCGAAAGCGAGGTTGGCCAATCCAATGCACGCGATGAACAGGAAGCAGGCCCGCCAGCCAAAGCCTGAAACCGCAGCTGCAAGCGGCGTGGTCGCAATTACGCCGCCGACATAGCCCGAGACCTGCGAAATGCCCGACATCATGCCGAACCGCTCATCCGTGAAGCTTTGTGCCACGAGCTTCAGGAGTGCGGTGAAGACCAGCGCATCGCCGCAGGCGACGATCAGGCGTGCAACAAAAACGTCGAGCAGGTTCGGTGCCAGCGCGAACGCGGCGCTGCCGAGCGAGGAGGCGATCATGCTGACGAGGACGACGCGCTTGACGCCGTAACGGTCGACCAGAAGGCCTGCCGGAATTTGCATCAAGGTGTAGCCCCAGAAGTAGCTAGAGGCGAGCATCGCAACGCCGGCCGCGTCGGTGTTGAAGTCGTGCATGAAACTGAGGCTGACCGACTGCGGCGATACGCGCTGCAGGAAGGCAATGGCGTAGGCGATGGCCACCGCAGTCCACGCGAGATAGGCGCGATCGGTGAAGCGCGACGTCGGGGCATAAACAGCTTGTTGTCCGAGCATCGACATCACACCCTCGCGTAACCCACCGAGAAAAGGGCATCCGCTGAATTCGGAATCTTCCGCAACATCGCGGCATCGACCAGCGACGCGGTGCCATGATAGGCCTGCCGATGGTGCTTAATGTGGCCGTAAGCGCCACGCATGATCATGTCGGGCAGTTCGAGCGGCTTGCCCGGATAGAGCGAGGTGCACATCTCGATACAGGCCGCCTGCAGGGCGAGATCCTGCGTGTCGTCGAGCAAAGAAGGAGTCACTTTTTCGCAAATTTTAGCGTTCGCTGCCCAGACGATCGGGTTGCGGGTTCGCCAGCCGTAGATCACGTTGCCCGCGGCTCTCGCGGCGGCCCCGGAGCATTTCAGGACTTCCGATGTGAAGAAGCCGTAGAAGCCGCGGCCCTGGTGCGCCGGGAGCACTTCCGTGCCGCTGCGATAGATGCCAAGTCCGGCCGACATCTCCAGGACGCGGTAGACGGAGAAGGCAATGAGGCCAGACCGATCGTAGACAAGGATCAGGCTATACTTCTTGTCGAAGGGCGAGGAGGTTGCCGTCCAGTGCGGCTCGGTGGCCTGCCAGTTGACGGCAATGATGCCGTTCATGGCGTCCATCAGCGGCTGACGGTCGCAGGCTTCCACCCGAGAGGCATCGGGTAGACTGTAGATCGCGTAATCCGTCCAAGGCGATTTGATCGCCTCGTATCCGCTGCCCAGATTTCGCGACATGGCAGAACTCCAGAATTCCATTGCGAGCTATACAGGGCAGCCTCGAATGGCTTAAAGGACAATATGCCCTCGAAAACTGCCAAAGCGCCCCGGCCTGAGCCGCGCGACAAGAAAGCGACGCGGCGGATCGCGATCGTTGCCTTTCCGGGTGTGACCTTGCTCGACATCTCGGGACCGGCGCAGGTGTTTGCAGAACTGGAAGCGATCGAGCTGCCGGGTCCGGACTACTCGCTGTCCTACCTGTCGACCTCCGGTGGGTTGGTGCCGACCGATGTCGGCATGATGATCGACACGGCGCCGATCGACAGTATTGCGCCCGCCGAGGTCGACACGCTGGTGATCCCCGGCGGGCCCGGCATCTGGAAGATCCGCAACGACGCGAAGCTGATGAACTGGATCGCGGAGGCGCTGCCGAAGGCGCGCCGTATCGCGTCGGTTTGCCTTGGCGCATTTGCGCTGGCCTGGACCGGAATTCTGGACGGCAAGCGGGCAGCAACGCACTGGCGTTATTGTCCCCGTCTGCAGGATAGCTTTCCGAATATCCGGGTCGAGCCCAACGCGATCTTCGTCAAGGACGGACGGGTCTGGTCATCGGCCGGGGTCAGCGCCGGCATCGATCTGGCGCTCGCCATGATCGAGGAGGATTTCGGCCACACCATCGCGCTTGATGTCGCGCGCAGACTTGTGGTGTTTCTGAAACGGCCGGGCGGTCAGAGCCAATTCTCGACCGTCCTTGCCGCCCAGGCATCGGACGTCGAGGGACGATTCAGCGCGCTGCACGCCTGGATCATCGAGAACATCACGAGCGACCTCAAGGTCGAGACCCTCGCCGAAAAGGCGGGCATGACGCCGCGCACCTTTGCCCGGACCTATGTCAGCCGCACCGGCATGACGCCGGCCAGCGGCGTCGAGGCGCTGCGCGTGGAGACCGCGCGCTTGCTGCTCGAAAGCCGCCAGATCGGCGGCGTGGTCGAGGTCGCCAAGCGCGCGGGATTTGGCGATGACGAGCGAATGCGGCGGGCCTTCCTGCGCCACCTCGGCGTATCGCCGACCGAGTACCGAAACCGGTTTTCGGGCAGCTAGCTCGCCTTGGGCGAGGCCATCCGGATGCGGACCGCTTCGCGTCGAAAGCCGATCTATCTCACGAGCGAATAGCTGGCCTTCGCTGGCCGGATTCGTGGCTCAAGGTGGTAGCTTTTCCGGTTTGTCTGCGGCTAATGTGCCGGCCAAATCGGGAGAAGAAACACCATGAATGACGGGACCCCCATTCGACAGGCGCGCAATGTCGAACTCGGCGCGAGCGGCGAGGAATTCCAGAACCTGCACGAATTCGCGCGAAAGGCCCGCGCCAAGCTGAATCAGAACGCCTGGGACTACATCGTCGGCGCCTCGGAGACCGAGACCACGATGCGCCGCAACAGAATGGCGCTCGACGAGATCGCGTTCCGGCCGCGCGTCCTTCGCAACGTCATCAACGTCGATTCTTCCACCGTGGTATTCGGACGCAAGCTCCGGCTTCCCGTGATGATCGCCCCGGTCGGCGCGCTCGAGATCTTCGATCCGGATGCGGGCGCGGCCGTCGCGCGCGGAGCGGGAACGTTCGGCGCGGCGCACATGCTGAGTTCGGTGTCCGAGCCAGGGCTGGAGAACACCGCCAAGGCGGCACAGGACGCGCTTCGCATCTTCCAGCTCTATGTGCGCGGCGACGATGCCTTTGTCGAGGATGTGGTCAGCCGCAGCATCGACAACGGTTACGCCGCGTTCTGCCTCACCGTCGACACCGCCCATTACAGCCGGCGCGAGCGTGACATAGCCAAGCGCTATGTCCGCGACAGCCGCATCCGCGCCACCGGCGGCGATTTCCAGAAGGGGCTGGAATGGCGGACGGTGAAGTTGATCAAGGACAAATTCAAGATTCCACTTATCCTCAAGGGGATCGCCACCGCCGAAGACGCCAAGATCGCCCTCGACCACGGGGTCGACTGGATCTACGTCTCCAATCATGGTGGCCGACAGCTCGACCATGGCCGTGGGTCCATGCATGTCCTGCCCGAGATCGTTCAGGCGGTCGCCGGTCGTGCCAAGATCATGGTCGACGGCTCGTTCTGCCGCGGCACCGACATTGTGAAGGCTGTCATTTCGGGCGCTGATCTTGTCGGCATCGGCCGCCTGCAGTGCTGGGCGCTCGCCGCGGCCGGCGAGGCCGGCATTGTCCGGATGCTTGAACTGCTCGAGGATGAGGTGATCCGCTGCCTCGGTCTGCTCGGCGTCACCAGCTTTGCCGAACTGGACAAGTCCTACCTGCATCCGGCGATGCCGACCAATTCGCCGAGCGTGTTCAGCGCATTCCCGCTTCTCGATATCGATCCCTACCGCTACTGAGTCGCTGCGAGCGATGCATGAAGTGCTGGCGCGATCGAGGCAATGTGCGCCTCGATCACGCTAGCCGCCATCAATCTGTGGTGTCCATGAAGCCGCCGCGGCAACGACAAAGTCTGATCCAAATGCCCCACTAGTCGAGGCGGATGGCAAATAATCCATTCGCGGAATTTTCACTCGAGCGCGCGATCGGCTTGCGCTGGACCTTGCGGGATATCCAGGCCGGCAGGCTCAAATTGTCACCGGTCAGCGATGAGGATCTGCACGTCCTCGCTGAGCTCGGTCTGATCGAACTGCATGACGATGAACCCGGGTTGACGGAGGCGGGAGCCGCCGTGCTGAGCGACTGAACGGGCGTCCGGCCTAGCGCGCGTTCAGGAAGCTTTCACCGGAATTGCAGGGCGTGCACTGATAGGTCAGCACGTCGTAGACTTGGTCGCGCGGCTCGATCAAGGCAAGCCGCATTTGCGTGCCGCACTTCATGCACGGCATCTCTATGCTGGTTTTGAACCGGGTGCAGGTCGGTGTTGGACGAACGGCGCGCAGCATCGGATCCCCTTATTCCCCAGAGACGCGAACGCGACCGACGAAGAAGCCGAATCACTATGCCACAGTGCTGACATGATTGGAATCGGCTGTTAGCTGCGGCTAGGTAATTTTTCCTCGATTGGCCGGAGCGGGTGAGGTCTTTTATAGCTCGCGATCCGGCGCTGACGCCGTCACAATCTATGCTAACCTCGCCAGACGCTTATTTCAGGGGGCGCGATCATGATTGAGCCAAAGCTTGAAGTTCCCGCCGAGTTGCGCGATCTCGCGGAAAAGACCATCGACCAGGCCGAACAGGCCTTCAGCTTGTTCTTTGATGCCGCGAGCAAGTCGATGACGTCGATGCCGGGCGCCGGGACCGAGATCTCCAAACAAGCGCTGTCGTTCACCGAGCAGAACATGAAGGCAGCGTTCGAGCATGCACGCAAGCTCGTGCACGCAACGGATCTGCAGGAGGCGATGCGGATCCAGTCGGAATTCCTGCGCAGCCAGTTTACCAATGCCGGCGAACATATGCGGCAGATCAGCGGTAGCGTGATGTCGGCGACCAAGGACGCGACGAAGGGCAAGTTCTAGGGACGGCTTTCGCGGCCTATCGACGCTTTAGCGCCGGCGCGCGACGGCAACGCCGAGCAGAAACGCGACGAACAGGCTTGCGAGCGGCGCTTCGCGCGTGACCGCACTCACGGTGGCCAGGGCTCCGCCCGGTCGGCGCGAGGTCGCGATGGCGTCGCCGAGGCGATCGGCGGCCGCTCGAAGTCCGTCCGACACCTCCGTGATCGTACGCGAAACGTCCGTCGCGGTGTCGATGGCCCGCTCACCGAGTGTGGGCTGAAGCGGGGACTCAGGTATTTCGGAGCTCATGTGCGGTGCCACGATTTGATTGATGACCGACGCCAAGTGACCGCCAACTTTGCTATCCGCACGTTTTGAACGGCGGTGGCGGCCACATATCCGAGAAATTCCGCAGCGGTGGATTGGTTCCACCGACATGCCTCGCTTTCACATCCGGGAACCGGAAACTTACGCGCGCGTCGCGGCTTGTTTCCGTGGAGGAGGCGATCATGACAATGCGGGCGCATGGCATTGCGGATGGCGGTTCGGTCAAGCATCGAAACCGGCATGGTGGCACGCCGCTGTTGGTCGCGGCCGTGGTTGCGATCCTCGGCGTGCTCGGCATGCTGATCGTGGATCACGGTCCGTGGAACAAGCCGAACGTGCAGCCGGCCGCTTCGGCCAACTACTCAACGACCGGTGAGGCGGCGCGCGCGGCTGGCGCAAAGGTCATACCGACCGAGCCCAAGGCGCCGATCGAGCCTGTTCCACCGGGCCCAAAGCCCGCTCATCCGGCAAACCCGAGCACGCCGCAATAGATGCGGGCGCTCGCGGGATCGCATCCCGACCTCGGCGCAGGAATTGACTCGTCGGGCAAATCAGCGGCACAAAATCATCGTCGGAAATATCGCGGGATGATCAGCGAACGCTGACCAGCATACCCCACGCTGCTGCAAATCCTGCACCGACGAGAACCAGCACCGGACTATCGCAGAACGTGCCGCCATACTGGCACATGGTGGCACCGAGAGAGCCGATCTGATGATGACCCGCGGCGTAGAACAGGCCGGACAGGACCGCGAGCACGGCAGCAACGAAATACATCGACGCTTCCTCCTTGCAATCAAATGCGGCGCGGGTCAGTTCGACCGACGCGAGCCAAAACTGTCTTGATGTCGATACAAATATTGTGAGCTGTCCGCTTGACGCGTCGGGCAACTCAGCGGCACACTGACATCATCGCAGTAAGCATAGGCGATTGGCGCCGGCTCGCATTGCGATTCCGGATCAATGCGCAAACTTTCGCTCAAGGCGGTTGCTCATCGTCGAAGCCGACGCATCGCATTTTACCGATCGCATTCAGCCCGAAAAAGGGTTTGACACGTCGGGCAACTCAGGGGCATAATCCGAAAATCAGAAATTGTAGAGCCCGCGCGGAGCAATCCGCGGCGGGCTTTTTCTTTGCCGTTTCACCAATCGGACGGCGGCCGCACCGTCACGACGCCACATCCTCCCAGCCCGTCGCCTGAGCGTCGCAAGCGCGCCGCCGTCCGAACCCTTTGAAAAGAGCAACGAATTGGCCGGTGCGCGCGAACGTGCCGGTCCTGCGGCGCGGCGCAAGCCGGCGCCGCCCGCGGCCCCACTTGTCAGGGATAAGGTTCGCGCCCCAAAAGATCGCCGTCCGCTGCGCGATCTGCCGCACATTCATTCCATGGTCGTCTTAGCGCGCCGACGGCCCATCAACGAGGTTGCATGACCGCTTATCTGATATCGCTCGCGCTCGCGGGCTTGATCGCCATTGCATTGTCGGAGTTTGCATGAGCGCAGAGATCATACCGTTCATCCCCCGTCCGCGTCACGCACGCGAACGAACGGATTTTCCCACGATCGCATTTCGCTCGGCGTTGCCCGATCCTGACACGAGTGATGTCGACACGGCTCCGAGCGAATATCTCCCGTCCGATTGGGAGGAGAAATAGCTTGGCGAAGACGATCACCCAGATCCGCTCACTCGCGCGGAGCCATACGAGAACCACACTCAACGCACTCGTCGGCGTGATGCGATCGACCAGCGCCACCCCGGCCGCCCGCGTCTCCGCGGCCAATGCCATCCTCGATCGCGGCTGGGGCAAAGCGCCGCAGGCGATCGAAAACGGCGATGGAGCGCTCGAACTTGTGCACCGCATCGAGCGAGTCATCGTTGAGCCCGAGGAGATTGACGGCGACGATACCTGAGAGCAGCGGCCGCAGTTCACCCGACCCATGGATGGCTTGAATTGCTTTGCCGCAAGTCCTTCCGATACGTTCAATTACGTCATCGAGAACTCGGACCGCTATCGGGGCCACTCGCGGCATCGTGTGCCCGGGTCTGCTGGGCTGCTCCTACCTACGTGCTAGCCGGCATGATATCAATCATGGCGTGTCAAGCAGAGCGCCGCCACGCAAGCGGGATTGGCCTTGTCATGGCTCGCCGACTTGATCAGAGCGCGCCCTCGTCAATGACCATTCAAGCGAGATGATCACCGCTCGGCGCCAGGCGGGCGTGCGAGCCGCTTTGCCCTATCGAGAGCAGCCTTGTCGATCCTGAAAATTCCGACCGCAAAGGTGTTCGAGCCGCTGCTTCGACCGGCGCGATACAAGGGGGCGTTCGGCGGCCGCGGATCTGGGAAATGCGTCGTGTGGGACAAGGTTCTCGGTCTTGGAACGACGCCGCAACTCGCGGGAGACGTAAGCACCTGGGCTGGCATGATCATGGGTTTCTATTTTGGAAAACGCACGTTCGAGAATGTCGCACGCATCATTCGACGGTGACCGCATGCACGAAGCTGATGTCAAGGCGATCGTGATGGAAACGTTGATTGAGCAAGACCGGGTACGACGAAGCGATATCGACGCCGTGGTGGTCAAGACTATTGCGACTGTCCTCACTTCATTCGGTTTCGAAGAGGGGGACCGACGCGAGCTGCGCGCGGATTTTCAGCATCTCCGGCGGTGGCGACGAAGCGTCGAGCAGGCGCAAAGCTACACATTCAAGGCGGTGATAACTGTGATTGCCACGGGTTTTCTCGGAGCCGTTTGGTTGGGCATCAAGGCCACGCTCGGAAAGTGACTCGCAGAGCGCGGAGCGGATTGATGTCCTTGCCCTAGATCTGGGCGTCTTGGCGGACAGCAGAATTATTGAGGCGCAGAAATGTATCGGATACGCGAGGTCGAAACCCAGGACGAAGCGGTGGCGGACTCGCTCGCCGAGCTTCACCAGCTGATATTCTGCGACGGGACCCGTGCACCGGACTTCGAGCAAGGATATTGGTGGATTGCGTTCCGTGGAGCGAAGCCAATCGCATTCGCGGGTGTCGTTCCTTCAACCCATGTTACAAATGCTGGATATCTGTGCCGCGTTGGCGTCGTGATGCCACACTGCGGCCACGGCCTGCAGGTGCGGCTTACTCGCGCGTTGGAAGCGCGAGCGCGGCGTGCCGGCTGGAGGGCGATCGTTTCGGATACCACCGATAACATTTTCTCGGCCAACAATTTTATCCGGCTGGGATATCGGCTCTTCGAACCTCTCTCGCCCTGGGCATGGCAGCACACGCTGTATTGGCGGAAGGAACTCGTCTAGGTCCTACGACCTGGTTCGGGTTGTTGCGAACAATTCGATGACGTGGAGCGCCCGGTGGCCTCGGCCACCGGGCTTTTTTGCGTTTCTGGTCATGGGAAGCGCCCCTTCGGCAAGCGCCGGTCATTGCCGGCATCGAATCTTGGGCGCGGGAATGCTAGAATGGGCTTATGCAATGCGAACGAAGCATCGCTGGAGGCGTTTCCGGCGGCAGTCGCGGATTCTGAGCGTTGAATTCGCGAAATGGAGGCTTGCGCATCTTGATCTCTGGTGATCGATCGATAAACTGAGTTGACGGCTCGATCGCACGCGCAAATCTCTTGGAGATCGAGCGAAGGAAGAGACCATGGTTGAGGTTGGCCGCGGGCTCGACACGCAGGTACAGCCAGGCCCGGATATGGATCGTTATTCGGTCATGGTCGCACGGGCCGGGGCGCTCGTTCCGGCTTTGCGCGAACGGGCATCGCGGACTGAAGAGTTGCGCAGATTGCCGCCGGAGACCGAGCGGGATTTGCTTGAAAGCGGCCTTTTCCGGATCCTGCAGCCCAAGCGCGTCGGAGGCAGCGAGCTCGACTATGTTGCACTGGTCGACTGCGCCGATGCCCTCGGGCGGGGAGACGCCTCGGTGTCCTGGAATTTTGCCAACCTTGCAAGTCACCACTGGATGCTGGGTATGTTCGCCCCCGAAGCGCAGAGCGCGGTGTGGGGAGAGGATCCGGATGCGCTGATCGCGTCTTCCTTTGTCTTCCCGGCAGGTCGTGCGAGGAAGGCAGGTGGCGGATATGTTCTGAGTGGTCATTGGCCGTTTTCGTCCGGGGTGGAATCCTGCGGATGGAACATGCTCGCGAGCGTGGTCGCCTCGGATGATGAGGCCGATGGTGTCGAGTATCGTCTATTCCTGTTGAACAGGCGGGACTACAGCATCGACGACACCTGGAATGCGGCTGGTTTGCGCGGGACGGGGTCGAACGACGTGCGGGTAACCGACGCATTCGTTCCCGAGCATATGACGGTTGCCGTCAGCGATCTTGCGGGAGGTGCGACGCCGGGCAGTGTCGTCAATCCAAATGCGCTCTACATGCTTCCGGTCTTTTCGTTGTTTCCCTATGTGCTGTCCGGGGTTGGTTTGGGAAATGCACAGGCTTGCCTTGATGACTATGTCGAGATCGCGCGACACCGCGCTTCGACATATAACCGGGCCAAGATCGGGGACCTGCAAAGCACACAGATCAAGATCGCCGAAGCGTCGGCGAAGATAGATGCCGCGCGGTTGATCATGCGCACCAACTGTGTCGAGGCGCTTGCGGAGGTCCGGCGTGGCGACATCCCGGGGATGGCCGCGAAGACGAAGCTCCGGCGCGACGGTGCGTTCGCGGTCAATTTGTGCACCGAGGCGGTATCTCTTCTATTCGCGGCGGGCGGCGCACGCAGCCTGTTTACCTCGGGAGCGTTGCAGCGCCAATTCCGCGACGCGCATGCGGTGAATTCGCATCTCGCGTTCAATTTCGACGCGGCGGGCACCAATTACGGGCGGGTGGCTCTGGGACTGCCGTCCGAAAACCTGACGCTTTGAGGTTAGCCGGATGTCCGACTCGCCCAAACATCCGCTGGATCCCGCCAGTGAGCTCGCAAGCGATAGCTCGGCGATCGATCCCCGTGATTTCCGCAATGCGCTCGGCACGTTCGCAACAGGTGTGACGATAGTCACCGCGATGTCGGCTGAAGGAAGGCCGTATGGAATTACCTGTAATTCCTTTGCATCAGTGTCGCTCAACCCGCCACTGGTGCTGTGGAGCCTGGGCATGTTTTCGCAGGGGCTGCCGATCTTTCAGAATGCCAGTCATTTTACGGTCAACGTTCTAGACGCGTCGCAGCAGGCGCTGGCGATGCAGTTTGCCAGATCGTCGGGTGACAAGTTCGCGGGCGTGAGCTGGACGCCGGGTCTCGGGAATGCTCCCGTGCTTGCCGATGTGGTCGCGAATTTCCAATGCCGTGCCGCCAACCGCTACTATGGCGGGGATCACGTCATTTTCCTGGGCGCGGTGGAAGCCTACGACTATAACCGGAACAATCCGCTGTTGTTCGCGCGCGGAGGTTTTGGCCGGTTCCTGGCCGACGGTGGTGACAAGACATCATGAATCGAAAGACGCCCGTCAAGCGCGTTCGTGCCAAGCAGAGGCGACTATCAGCTGTCGATCGTCGCAGTGAATTCGTTACCAAGGCAACCGAGCTATTTGCGGAGGAGGGATTTGGCGGCGGCACGCGTGCCCTTGCTCACAAGCTCGGCGTAACGCAGCCGCTGCTTTACCGCTACTTTCCGAGCAAGGACGATCTCATCAAGGAAGTCTACCGAAAGGTATATCTCGAACCGCTTGAAATCGGCTGGGAGAAGCTGCTCTCGGATCGGTCGCGTCCGCTCCGCGTGCGGCTTCAGGAATTTTACGAAATCTATACCGACGCGATCTTCAACCGAAGATGGCTCCGTATCTATCTCTACTCCGGCCTCAAGGGCCTCGATATCAATCGCTGGTATGTTGGCATGGTCAAGGACAAGATCCTGACGCGCATTCTCAGGGAATGCCGCCACGATGCCGGCCTTGCGACGCAAGGCAGGCCCAGCGCCGCAGAACTCGAGTTGGCCTGGGTGTTTCACGGCGGCATCTTCTACTATGGCGTACGCAAGTACATCTACGAAGCGCCTGTCCTCGAGGACAAGGCGCAAATGATCAGTGACGCGCTGGATATCTTCCTCGCGGGATTTGAGAGGATGGCGGAGAGCGCGACCGATCGTCGACGGGCGCCGATCAAGGTCGTCGGCTGAGCCGCGCTACATTATCGCCATCTGACCCCGATACCAGTCTCCGATCTCGCTTGCCGTCATGAGGGCGACGCCGTCATGGCCGATAACGTAATCGAGCAGGGCCTCGAGGTACTTGATACGATGAGGCACGCCAGTGATGTAGGGGTGCACCGAGATGGCCATAATCCGCGCGTTCTCTGCGCCCTCGAGGTACAGCCGATCGAACTGGTCAGTGCAGCGCGTCAGGAACTGTTCCGACGGAAGGTGTTGCAGCGCGTGAATGACAATGTCGTTGGTCTCGACCGAATAGGGAATCGTCGTCACGGTGCCGTGCGGCGTGACGATGTCCTGGGGAAGATCGTCGATCACCCAATCGGCCACGTATTCGATCCCGTTGAGGCGCAGAAGATCGAGCGTTTCTTCGGTTTCGGTCAGGCCCGGGCTTTCCCATGATCGCGGCGGCTTGCCGGTGAATCCAACAATCGTGTCGACCGCGCGCTTGATTGCGTCCGCCTGGTTCTCGACCTTGTGCATCGGGCCCTGAACGAACCCATGTCCCATGAATTCGAAGCCCGCCTCGCGCGCCGCCGACGCCACACGCGGATAGCTGTAGCAGACGTTGGCGTTTGCAGCCAGCGTCACCGGTATCTTTCGATCGGTGAGAGCTTTGAACTGCCGCCAGAAGCCGGCGCGCATGCCGTACTCATGCCACGACCAGTTCGGCACGTCGGGCAGCAGGGGCTGCCCCATCGGCGGGCTCAGCACGGTGCGTGGCATCGCATTCTCGATGCGCCATTCCTCGACATTGAGGATGACCCACACGGCAAGCTTCTTTCCGTCAGGCAATGTCAGTTTCGGTCGGTCAACCTGCGCCTGGTACGGAATGCGATCAGTAAGGGCCATGTCGAACCTCCTTCACGTCGATGATCCGGCAGCGGCGGCATTGATCCGCGGCAGGACTTTCTCGGCCATCAGGATCATCGATTGACGGCCAAGCTCGCGATCTTTCCAGTCCTTGCCGGCGTAAAGCAGGGTTCCAAAGGTACCAATCTCTTCCTGGAACGCCAGCAGCTGGTCAGCCACGCTTTCGGGCGTGCCGTAGATGATCAATTTGTCGCAGATCGATTCCAGTGTAACCTCAGCGTCGGGTTGATCCCGTCGCGTCTTGAACAACTCGAGCCGGCCACTGCGCCTCAGCTTCGTGAACAGTTGGTGATAATAGTACACGTAGGGACTATCAGGCGGTGTGGCATAGGCCTTCGCGGTTGCTGCATCCTTTGCCACGAACACGCTTTTGGCGACACGCCAATTGCCAGGTTCGGCTGCCCGGTTCACGCGCGCACAACCCTCGACATATTTCGGCCAGTGGCTCTTCACCCAGGCAGGCATCAGGAAGTTCGCCGAAATCGGATCCCAGCCGCGCGCCGCCGCCTCCGTGACGCCCTTTGAGAATGGCGCAACCGCGGTCACCACGATTGGCGGGTGAGGGGCCTGCAAAGGGCGAGCGACGATTCCCTGGCCGATGTCCTCGATCTGAGTTCTTTTGACTGAGATGTTCCAATATTTGCCCTGCAAATCATAGGGCGGCTTACCGGCCCATATATCAAGAACCTGATTGATGGCTTCGAGGAACATCGCATTGCGGTCGGCATCGAGATTGCCGAAAACCTCCGCATCCGACAGCAATCCACCAGGACTGATTCCAAGGATGAAGCGGCCATCAAGCATGTGATCGAGCATGGCGACGGCCGCTGCGACTGCTGCCGGATGCGTGTTTGGCATGTTGATGGTGCCAGTTCCAAGCTTGATCTGCTTGGTTGCGGCTGCAAGCCAGGCAATAAAGGCGATGCTTGAGGTGATGTTCTCGGCCTTGTCGGTGACGTGCTCGCCGACATACGCTTCGGTGAACCCGAGCTCATCCGCGAGCAGAAAAGCCTCACGATCTTCCCGGAGCGATTGCCGCCAATCCTTGTCGAGAGGATGGATCGGCATCGTAAAAAAACCGAGCTTCATGATCCGCCTCCCCGCGATTTGAACTTTGGTTGGCAAGGAACCTGCGTCCTTCCCGAGGCCAAGACAAGCCCTACCGCACAAATAATCACTCGATAAACAAGCTTGACCTTTGAAGACGGCGGCCCTCTAATCGGGCAAACCAAAATTGGGCCCGGGAGGCCACGCCCACATGAAAGCTGCGGCTTTCGCCTACGCCCGCGCGACCAGCGTCGTGAATGCGCTGGAGCTGCTCGCCATGCACGGCGACAAGGCGAAGGTTCTGTCGGGAGGTCAGAGCCTGATGCCGGCGATGAACCTGCGGCTCCTGTCGCCGGACATTCTGGTCGATATCGGCGGCCTCGCCGAGTTGCGCGGCATCACCGTGAGGGGAGACGTGCTGGTCGTTGGCGCGTTGACCCGGCACGTCGATCTGCTCAGATCGCCGGAGATTGCACTGCAGGCGCGGCTGTTGCGCGATGCCGTTGCCCACGTTGCCCATCCCGCAATTCGCAATCGCGGAACGATCGGCGGTAGCCTCGCTCACGCCGATCCTGCCTCGGAGCTGCCGGCCTGTGTTGTGGCGCTTGACGCCACCATCGTTGTTCGGGGCTCGGCCGGCGAGCGCCGGATTGCTGCGACGGAGTTTTTCAGGGGAATCTACGAAACGGCGCTGTTGCCGGACGAGCTGCTTGTCGCGGTCGAGGTGCCGATCGCAGGCCAAGGCTCGACATTTTTCTTTCAGGAGTATGCCCGGCGGCATGGCGACTACGCTGTCGTTGGTCTTGCTGCCCGTGCTATTGTTGCAGCCGGCAGATTCTCAGCTCTTCGGCTCGGCTTCTTTGCTGTTGGCGATCGGCCGTTGCTCGCGGCGGCCGCCGGCAAACTGATCAATACCACGGTAACTCCCGCCTTGCTCGCAGAGGCGGCGACCGCACTGGCGGATGAACTCGATCCACACGAGGACCAGCAGGCGACCGCAGCCATGCGTCGACACCTCGCGACGGTCTTGCTCCGGCGCTGCGTGGCAGAATTGCTCGCGCGGCCGGAACTGGAAACGGGAGTCGGCAAGTGAACGCTCCGGTAGCCGTCTCGCTTCTGGTCAACGGCGAACCCATCGATGCCTTCGTCTTGCCGCGGCTCAATCTTGCTGATTTCCTTCGGGAAAATCTCAAGCTGACAGGAACCCACGTTGGGTGCGAGCACGGCGTTTGCGGCGCCTGCACGGTCCGGCTCGATGGCGAGATCGTTCGCTCCTGTCTGATGCTGACGGTCCAGGCGCAGGGCGCGTCTGTTGAGACAATCGAGGGGCTGTCTGACAGCGGTGAAATAGCCGATCTTCAGGCAGCATTTCGCGAGCGCAATGCATTGCAGTGTGGCTATTGCACGCCTGGGATGCTGATAACGGCGCAGGACCTGCTGAAGCATGTGTCCGTGCCTGATCGCCGGGCGATCCGGGAGCATCTTTCCGGCAACTATTGCCGCTGCACAGGCTATCAGGCCATCGTGGATGCGGTGGAGGCGACAGCCAAGACGCGTGCGGAGCGGGCCGTATGACGGTGACGCGGGCGCGAACAGACACGCTTTCGGTGCTTGATCGCCCGAATTCCTACATCGGCAAGACCGTGCCGCGGCCGAACCTCGACAGGTTGCTGCAGGGGCGCGGCCAATATGTGAGTGATCTCGAATTGCCGCGAATGGCGCATGTGGTTTTTCTACGGTCCCCACATGCCCACGCCAAAATCGTAGCGATCGACGCCGACGCGGCAAGGCGCATGCCGGGTGTCATTTCCATCGTCACGGGTCGTGAACTTGAAGCGGTCATCACGCCGTGGGTCGGGGTGCTCTCGCACCTGAAGGGACTGAAGTCAGCGCCGCAGCACGCGATCGCGGTCGACCGCGTGTGCTGGCAGGGTGAGGCCGTTGCAGCGATTGTGGCGACCAGCCGTGCTGCAGCCGAAGATGCCATGGAGCATATTTCGGTCGACTACGAGGAGCTCGAGCCGGTCACGGACATGCGAGCTGCGCTCGATCCGGCAGCTCCCGTCATTCATGCTGCGCTCGGCGACAATCTTGCCTTTGAGCGGATGCTCGACGCCGGCGACGTCGATCATGCATTGTCGGGGTCCGAACTCGTCGAGGCCGACTTCGTATTCGGGCGCCACACCGGCGTGACACTTGAACCGCGGGCCGTCGTTGCCGACTGGTATGCGGCCGAGGCACGGCTCACGATCTATCAGGGCACGCAGGCGCCCCACATGGTGCAGAACATTGCAGCGCTGCATCTTGGGTTGAGGGAAGCGCAGGTCCGGGTCGTCTGCAAGGATGTCGGCGGCTCGTTCGGCATCAAGGTCCATATCTACGCCGACGAAATGGCCACCTACGCGCTATCCAAGCTGTTGCGCCGGCCGGTCAAGTTCGTGGCGGACCGCGTCGAGAGTTTCAACACGGACATCCACGCCCGCGATCATCGTTGCAGGGGACGGATCGGCGTCAGGCCGGACGGTACGATCACAGCCTTCGAGATCGACGATCTGACGGGGATCGGCCCGTATTCGATGTATCCGCGCACCAGCGCCATCGAGGCAAATCAGGTGGTCAATCTGGTCGGTGGGCCCTATGTCACGGCGAACTATCGGGCACGGGCGCGCGTCGTCTTCCAGAACAAGAACATGATGTGCCAGTACCGGGCGGTCGGACACCCGATCGCCTGTTCGGTCACCGAAGGCCTGGTCGATCTGGCGGCAGCGAAGATCGGCATGGACCCTGTCGAAATCCGGCGGCGCAATCTGATCGCCGACGATGCCTATCCGTGTGCATCACCCTCGGGCATGAAGTTCGAGCAGCTCTCGCATCACGCCTCGTTGACCAAGCTACTTCAGATGATGGATTACGACGCGTTGCGCGCTGAGCAAGCGGCCTTGCGTGCCAGAAACGTGCATCGAGGCATCGGAATCGCGAGCGTCATCGAGGTGACCAATCCCAGCGCTGCCTTCTACGGCGTGGGCGGCGCGAAAATCTCATCGCAGGATGGCGTTGCGGTCCGGCTCGACGCGCAAGGGTCGGTGATCTGCCAGACCAGCATCACGGAACAGGGGCAAGGGTCGGAATCGTTGACGGCCCAGATCGTCGGCAGCGTGCTTGGCGTTTCGATGGAACGCGTTCGCGTCATCCTGGGGGACACCGACAACACGCCCTATGGCGGTGGCACCTGGGCCTCGCGCGGTGCCGGCATCGGCGGCGAAGCTGCATTGCAGGCAGCCAAGGCCCTGCGAGAGAATATTCTGAACGTCGCCGCGGCCATCCTGCAATCGACGCCGGCCGAGCTCGATATCGTCGACAACGGCATCGTCAACACTGCAGACGGCGCGCCTCGCATTGAACTGCACGAGCTTGCGCGGATCGTCTATTTTCGGCCGGACACCCTGCCTCCCGGCATACAGCCCGAATTGATGGCGACCCGGCATTTCGTTCCGCGCCAATATCCCTTTGCGTTCACCAACGGCGTTCAAGCCTCATGGCTCGAGGTCGATACCGAGACCGGGTTCGTCAAGCTGCTGAAGCATTGGGTTGTCGAAGACTGCGGCACCATCATCAACCCGCAACTGGTCGACGAGCAGATCCGGGGCGGGGTCGTGCAGGGGCTCGGCGCGGCGCTGTTCGAGAAGTGCATCTACGACGAACGCGGTCAGCTGACCAATGCCAATATGGCGGACTATCTGGTCCCGATGTCCGGAGAGATGCCCGATATCGAGGTCGGCCACGTGGTGTCTCCGACGCAGGAATCGGAGCTGGGAGCCAAAGGGGCAGGGGAGGCGGGGACGGCCGGTGCGGCAGCGGCGGTTGCCAACGCAGTCAATGACGCGCTCCGGCCGTTTGACGCAACAATTACCGAGATTCCGCTCACGCCTCAGGTTATCCTGACCGCCTTGAGACGGATCTGAGCGGAGACGTTCCGGGCAACGATAATACGATAAGCAAAACGCAGACAGTTCTTGGGGAGGAATAGTCATGACGAAGAAGGTCACCAAAGCTGGATCGATATCACGGCGTCGTCTGCTGACGACGGCAAGCGCCGGCGCCGTTCTCGCCGTCTCGCCTTTTCGCATCAATCTGCTTCAGGCCCAGGAAGCGCCCATCAAGATCGGCTTCCCGGTTCCTTTGACCGGTCCATACGGCGCCGAGGCCCAGGACCAGGTGCGGGCGGGTCAGCTTGCTGTGGCCCAGTTCAATGATGCTGGCGGTCTCAACGGCCGCAAGGCCGAGCTCGTGGTGCGCGACGACAAGCTGAATCCCGGCGAGGCGGCGACGCGGACCCTGGAATTGGTCGAGAAGGAGAAGGTGAATTTCGTCGTCGGCAGTCTGTCCGCGGCGGTTCAGCTCGCGATCAACAACGTCACCAAGGAGCGCGGCGTCATCTTCAATTCGATCAGTCAGTCCGACGCCATCAACGAGGCGGCAGATTTCAGCAAATACACGTTCCACGAAGCGCTGAACCCGCATATGACGTCAGGGGCGGTCGGTCGCTACGCCTTCACCAAATTCGGCAAGAAGGTTGCGTTTCTCACGGCGGATTATGCTTACGGTCACGAGATGGTTCGCGGCTTTCTCGAGGTCGGCAAGCAATTCAACATCGAGAATCTCGGTGACATCCGCCATCCGCTCGGGACGACTGATTTCTCGACCCTGCTGCCGCGTCTCCAGGCGCTGAAGCCCGATATTCTATGCATCAGCAATTTTGGCCGGGACCAGCAAATCGCACTGAAACAGGCAACCGACTTCGGCATCAAGAAATCGATCCAGATCATCGCGCCGCTGCTGTCGCACGCCAGTCGCGTTGCGGCGGGCCCTCAGGCATTCGAAGGCGTCGTCGGCGGCTGCTCGTTCTTCTGGGGCATCGAGGACAAGTTCGCCTCGACCAAGGCGTTCAACGACGCGTTCCGCAAGATGTATGACGGCAAGTTGCCTACCGACTACGGCGCGCTCGGCTATGGCGGTGTTCGGACGGTGCTCGAGGCGGTCAAGGGCGCGGGCAGCGTGGAGACCGACAAGGTCGTCGCGGCGTTGGAGGCCCTGAAGTACGACTACTACAAGGGGCCGCAATACTATCGCAAATGCGATCACCAGTCGGTGCAATCGGTGCTCGTGATCAAGTCGAAGTCCAAGGACATGAAGAACGAGTCGGATGTGTTCGAGGTTCTATCGACCGAGGAGCCTGACGAGAAGAACCTGCGTACCTGCGACGCGCTTGGCCACAAGAGCTGAGTCATGCGTCGGCGCGCACCGCGGGGCGGGTGCGCGCCGTGCTGAGGGGGACAAATGGCGGGCCTGAGCTTTGACCTGATTGCATTGCAATTATTCGCCGGGCTGGCGCTCGGCGCGATCTACGTGCTGTTTGCGATCGGCCTCTCGCTGATTTTCGGGATGTTGACCGTCGTCAACTTCGCCCATGGCGCGTTCTACATGGTCGGCGCCTATGTCGGGCTGTACCTGATTTCGATCGGCGGCAATTTCTGGCTCTGCTTGCTGGCGGTACCACTCCTGATCGGGCTATTCGGCCTTGCCGTCGAGCGCGTGCTGATCCGGCCGCTTTACGGCCGCGGCATCGATTATCCGCTACTGCTGACCTTCGGGCTGAGCTACGTCATGGTCGAATGCGTGCGCATTGCCTTCGGCAAGACTGGTTATCCCTTCGATACGCCCGAGCTTCTGCAGGGGGCTGTCAACATCGGTGTCGGATATTTTCCACTCTACCGCCTGTTCGTGATCGGCGCGACGGCCGTCGTCTTGTTGGCGCTCTGGCTGTTCCTGGAAAAAACCAGCTTCGGGCTCATCATCCGCGCCGGCGCGCGCGATCCGCAAATCGTCCGCGTCCTTGGGGTCGACGTTTCCAAGGTCTGGTTGATCGTGTTCGGGATAGGCACCGCGATTGCGGGCTTTGCCGGGCTGCTGGCTGCCCCGCTTCAAGGCGTCATTCCCGAGATGGGCGGCACGATTCTCGCCGAGGCGTTCGTGGTGACGGTCGTAGGAGGCATGGGTTCGATCGGTGGCGCCGTACTGGCGGGCCTCCTCGTCGGTGTGGTGGTCAGCCTGACGTCGCTGTTTGCACCCGAGATGGCCAAGGTTTCGATCTTTGCCCTGATGGCGATCGTCCTGATCGTTCGTCCCCAGGGCTTCTTCGGCCGTGCCGGATTGATGAGCTGAGAGCCAGGGATGACCGGAGCCACCGAATCCATCAAACAGCCTCGTGCCACGACGGGCAGTTGGTACGAATTCGCAACGCGGCATCGCGCCAGCATTGCGGCCGCGGTGATCCTGATCTTCCCGTTGGTGATGCCGTTCACGGCCCTCGCGGTGAACATCCTGATCTATGGATTGTACGCCGTCGGCTTCAACCTCGTCTTTGGTTATCTCGGTCTGCTGTCGTTTGGTCACGCGGCGCTGTTCGGAACCGGTGCCTACCTCGGTGGCATCGCCATCGTGCATTTTGGCTGGCCATGGTATGCGGCCATCGCGGCCGGGATCGCCGGCGGCCTGTTGATGGCATCGTTGATTGGCGTGCTCGCGATCAGAACCCGCGGCATCTACTTCGCGATGGTGACGATGGCGCTGTCGCAATGTATCTACTACCTCTTCTATCAAGCGGTTGACCTCACTGGCGGCGAAAACGGCCTCCGCGGCATCAACGTCCGCACCATCGATCTGTTCGGCTTGCGGCTCGACTTCATCAATCCGATGATCCGCTACTATGTCATCGCGGCTTTCGTGATTGCCGCTTTTTTCGTGATGTCGCGCATTCTGGCCTCGCCATTTGGCGCCGTCATTGAGGCCGTGCGGGAGAATGAGATGCGCGCGCGCGCGTCAGGCTATGACGTCACCAAGACCCGTTTGCTGACCTTCGTTTTATCTGGCGGCTTCTGCGGTCTCGCAGGAGCCTTGCAGGCGCTGCATCTGTCGATCGTTCCGATCGAGATCCTGCACTACGAGACGTCGGGCCTGGTCGTGATGATCGCATTGCTGGGCGGTATGGGGACGTTCTTCGGGCCGATGATCGGCGCCGCGGTGTTCCTGGTCCTGGAGAATATTGTCTCGGTGTGGACCGTTCACTGGCAACTGATCGTGGGAGCCATCTTCATTGCGTGCGTGCTGTTCTTCCCCGCCGGCATCTGGGGCACGCTGATCGCGCGAGGCAGGCGATGAGTGCCGCGGAAGACCAAACCAAAGAAATCATTCTGCGCACCAAGGGCGTCGGCAAGACGTTCGGGAAGTTTGTCGCGCTGAACAATATCTCGGCGGAGTTCTCCAGAGGAGCGATCACCTCCATTATTGGTCCGAACGGGGCCGGTAAGAGCACCTATTTCAACCTGCTGTGCGGTGCGTTTGCGCCCACCAAAGGCAGCGTTGAATTCGAGGGCAGAGATGTCACCGGCCTGCCGCAGCACTGCTTTGCGCATATGGGCATCGCAAAGTCCTTTCAGATAACCAGCGTGTTTCCGCAGCTCACGACCCGTGAAAATATCCGCGTTGGTCTGCAGGCGCTGGTGTCGAGATACGACATCTGGCGTCCCCGCGCGCGCCTGACCGAGCTGGTCGAGCGGGCGGACGAGCTGCTGGCCCTGGTCGGATTGTGGGAGTCCCGGGAACGTGCCGCCAAGACGCTGGCCCATGGCGAGCAGCGGGCGCTGGAAATCGGCATGGCGCTTGCCAGCCAACCCCGCTTGCTGCTGCTGGACGAGCCGACGGCCGGCATGAGCCCGGAGGAAACCCGGATCATGATGGATCTGATCGTGAAGCTCGCGAAGGAACGTACGGTCATCCTCGTCGAGCACAAGATGAAGCTGGTGCTCGGGATCAGCGATCGCATCCTCGTGCTGCACCACGGAGAACTTCTCGCCGAAGGAACGCCGCAGGAGGTCCGGCAGAACGAGGCGGTGAAGCGGGTCTATCTCGGCCAACGGGAGCATTGACGGATGCTGCAGATCAGCAAGCTCAATGCCTGGTACGGCGCAAGTCACGCGCTGCAGGACGTCACGCTCGAGGTGACCAAAGGCGAGATCGTCTGCCTCATCGGTCGCAATGGAGCCGGCAAGACGACGACGCTGAAATCGATCATGGGGTTGATGGGACGAACGCGCGGCTCGGTCACCTTCAAGGGCGTGGAGCTGCTGAGCCGGCCGCCGCATGTGCGCTTCGCGCTCGGACTTGCCTACGTTCCCGAAGAGCGGCGGATTGTGCAGGGACTGTCGGTCCGGGAAAATTTGCGGCTCGGACTGGTGGCGTCGCCGGCGAAGAAGCGGGAAGCCGAGCTGATCGACGAGATGGCAGGAGTATTCCCACGGCTGGCCGAGCGTATGGACCAGGAGGCGGTCACGATGTCCGGCGGCGAGCAGCAGATGCTGGCGATCGCGCGGGCGATGATCGCAAAGCCCGACCTGATCATGCTGGATGAGCCTTCGGAGGGCATCATGCCGGTCCTGGTCGACGAGATGTTCGAGCTGTTCCGCAACATGAAGGCGCAGGGGACGACGGTGCTGCTGGTCGAGCAGAACGTCGAGCTCGCGCTTGGCATCGCCGATCGTGCCTACGTCCTTGATCAGGGGGCAGTGGTGCACCAGGCGTCGGCGCAGACCTTGCTGGCCGACGACGAGATCAAGGAACGATATTGTTCGGTGTGAGCGGGCTTTCCGGTCTCCCGCCGGCGCGATTAGACCTTACTCCGCGGCGCGCGCGATCGCGTCGGCCTTGCGAGTGGTGACGACGACCTTGATCGCGTCATCCACGCGATCCCGTGCATATCTGAGCGCCGTCGGCAGGTCGGCCAGCGGAAACGTATGCGTGTGGATTCTTGTTGCGTCGAACCGCTTCGCTGCCATCAATTCCATGGCGCGGTGAGTAGCGCTGCGGCCCTCACCGCGGATCCCGTAAGCGTAGATGTTGTTTCGCACGAGATGCGCGATATCCAGCGTCGCGGCCTCGTGCGGGAAGGCGGCCAGACAAATCTTGCCGCCACGGTTGGTCATATGAATGGCCTGGTTGAGTGTCGCTTCGGTGCCGGCACATTCGACGACATAGTCCGCGCCGATCCCCCCTGTTTGTTGCTTCACGACCGCAACGGCGTCTTCGTCGTTGATGTTGATGACGCGGTCGGCCCCCAGTTCCTGGCCGATCGCGAGCCGCTTGTTGCGCGTGCCGGTCAGAATCACCGGGCTTGCACCAAGCGCCTTGGCCACGGCAACTGCGAGAAGCCCGATCGGCCCCGGGCCGATCACCACGACGCTCTCGCCGGCCACCAATCCCCCCAATTCCGTCAAGCCATACATCGACGTCCCGGCGGTCACCACAAGCGTCGCCTCCGCGTCGCTCATGCTGTCCGGTACGCGCGCCAGCGTGTTGATGTGGTTGACCGCGTATTCGGCGAAACCGCCGTCGGTCGTGAAGCCGTTGGCGCGGTGGCCCTTCTCGGGCTTTCCATAGTTGAGACAGGATGTGTACATGCCCTGGCGGCAGCGTTTGCACTGGCCGCAACCGGCATGGATTTCGACGCTGACCCGCTCACCGATACTGAATTCGTCAACGTCCGGCCCGAGTGCGGCGACCGTGCCCATGTACTCGTGGCCCGGCGTAAAGTTTTTGTTGAAGGGCAGGCCGCCTTGAATGCTTGCCGGCGACCCGGCATGGATAATTTCGAGATCGGTGGCGCAGATCGCAACCGCGTCGATGCGCACCAGCACCTCGGCACGCGAGGGGACCGGCGTTGGCTTTTCGCGAAGCAGGAGCTGATCGGGGTCACCAAGGACCCAGGCTGCCATCAGGTCGGGGGCGGGAAGGTCGGGCGACGTCTTGACGCCGTGCGGCTGATACATGGGCGCTTCCTCTTTTGGTTGACAGCCTAGCGCGAAACGACCGGCAGTCGCGAGCATCCGATCGTTGGCATTGGAGCCACTGCATTTGCTGCACGGCAGCAAGCGCGTCGCAAAACGTTCATACGCGGCCTATACTTGGTCGCCCGGTTGATGTTGAAATCCTCATTGCATCCACTCCCAGACCGGAGCCTCCCATGAAGACCGTCCGCCTTGTCCTTGCGTTGCTGGCGCTGACGCTGATCGCGCCGTGGCAATCCGCCAGGGCGGCCGACGTGATCTGCTACAATTGTCCGCCGGAATGGGCGGATTGGGCGTCGATGCTGAAGGCGATCAAGGCGGACCTCAACTACGATATTCCGCATGACAACAAGAATTCCGGCCAGGCGCTGGCCCAGATCCTGGCCGAGAGGAGCAATCCGGTCGGCGATATCGGCTATTTCGGCGTGACCTTCGGCATGAAGGCCAAGGCCCAGGAAGCGCTCGAGCCCTACAAGCCGGCGCATTGGGATCAGGTCCCGGCCGGCCTCAAGGACCCCGATGGCTACTGGACCACGATCCACTCCGGCACGCTCGGCCTGTTCGTGAACAAGGATGCGCTCGGCGGCAAGCCGGTGCCGGCCTGTTGGAAGGATCTCCTGAAGCCCGATTACAAGGGGATGGTCGGCTATCTCGACCCGTCGTCGGCGGCGGTCGGCTATGTCGGCGCGGTCGCCGTCAATCTGGCGCTCGGCGGCTCGCCAGGCAACTTCGACCCGGCGATCAGCTTCTTCAAGGAGCTGCGCAAGAACGATCCGATCGTACCCAAGCAGACGTCATATGCTCGCGTCGTCTCCGGTGAGATGCCGATCCTGTTCGATTACGACTTCAATGCCTATCGCGCGAAGTACTCGGAGAAGGGTAACTTCGAGTTTGTGATTCCCTGCGAGGGGTCGGTGGTGTTTCCCTATGTCGTTGGTCTCGTGAAGAACGCGCCCGACAAGGAGAAGGCCAAGAGGGTGATGGACTATCTCTTGTCCGACAAGGGGCAGGCGATCTGGACCAATGCCTATCTGCGTCCGGCCCGCCCGATCGAGCTGCCGGCTTCCGTGAAGGGGAAATTTCTCCCCGACAGCGATTATGCACGCGCCAAGAGCGTCGACTGGGGCGAGATGGAAAACGTGCAAAAAGCCTTCGTCGACCGCTATCTCGCCGAGGTTCGCTGAGGCAATATGGTGCCCTTCGCCGGGGCACCATTCTTCCGATGTCGCAAAAATCCTTCGTTTGGCTCTGCCTGCTGCCGCTCGCGGTCGTGACCACGGCATTCTTCCTGCTGCCGATGGCACGGCTGGTGGTCGCGGGTGCCGAAGGACCGCACGGGCTCGCCGGATATCTCGCCATCATGACCGAAGCTCGTTATCGCGCGACGCTGATCAATACCGTGCTCCTGGCCGCGGCAACGACGGTAGTCACGCTGATCGTGGCGACGATAGCCGGAATGTTTCTGCAGCGGCACCGCTTTCCCGGGCGGGCCGTGCTAATCGCGATGCTGACCTTTCCGCTGGCGTTTCCCGGCGTGGTGGTCGGCTTCATGATCATTCTGCTGGCGGGGCGGCAGGGGCTGATCGGCGATCTGTCGAACCGGATCTTCGGCGAGAAGTTCGTCTTCGCCTATTCGATCTACGGGTTGTTCCTCGGCTACCTCTACTTCTCGATCCCGCGCGTCATCCTCACCATCATGGCGGCCGTGCAGAAGCTCGATGTCGGTCTGGAAGAAGCCGCGCGTTCGCTCGGCGCGAGCCCCTGGGCGGTGCAGCGTGACGTCGTGCTGCCCGCGCTGGCGCCGGCCTTCGTTGCGTCCGGCGCGATCGCATTTGCGACCGCGATGGGGGCCTTCGGGACTGCGTTTACGCTGGCGACGAATATCGACGTGCTGCCGATGCTGATCTACACCGAGTTCACGCTGGCCGCGAATTTCGCGACCTCGGCCGCGCTGTCGGTGGGACTTGGCCTGATCACCTGGCTCATCCTCGCGCTCGCCCGCTCGTTCAGCGGCAGCGCGGTCGCGGCGGCCGGGTGAACGCATGCGCGATCGCTTGATCTTCACCGGTCAGTTCATCTTCACGCTGCTCGTCGCCGGCTTCCTGGTGGTTCCCGCAGGGCTGTCGATCTCCGCCGGCGTGACCGTCAATTACTTCCGGGGCATCCAGTCCGGCGTGACCCTGCAATGGGTCGCACAGGTCTGGGAGCTCTATGCCGGCACCATCCTGGTCTCCTTCGTGATCGCATTCGCGACCCTTGCCGTCACGCTGCTCGCCGGCGTTCCCGCAGCCTATGCGCTGCACGCGCGGGGAGGCCGGCTTGCGCGCATCGTCGAGGAGATCATCACGTTGCCTTTGGCGATCCCCGGGCTTGCGATTGCGCTTGCACTGCTGCTCGCTTATGGCAGCTTCGGCGACTTTCGCCGTTCCTGGCTGTTCATCCTGGTCGGACATGTGATCTTCACCATGCCGTTCATGGTGCGGTCGGTGATGGCAGTGTTCGCCACCGTGGACATCAAGACGCTGGATGAGGGGGCGGCCTCGCTCGGAGCGTCGCCATGGCGGCGATTCCGCGACGTCATCGTGCCGAACGCACTGCCGGGAATTCTCGCCGGGGCGCTGATGGTGGTCACGCTGTCGCTCGGTGAATTCAACCTGACCTGGATGCTGCATACGCCGTTGACCAAGACACTACCGATCGGGCTCGCCGACAGCTACGCTTCGATGCGGCTCGAAGTGGCCTCAGCCTATACGCTGATCTTCTTCGTGATGATCATTCCGCTGCTGGTCGCGATGCAGCTGCTGGCCGACAGGGATCACAAGCGATGAGTGCGGCCGGGCATGGCGCAGCGGTGCGGATCGAGGCGTGTGGCAAGACCTTTGCCGACGGCACGCGCGCGCTCGATCCCGCGACCCTCGACATTGCGCGCGGCGAGACGATGGTGCTGCTTGGGCCGTCTGGTTGCGGCAAGACCACGATGCTGCGCATCATCGCAGGGCTCGAGCTGCCGGATGTCGGCGGCAAGGTTCTGTTCGACGGCAAGGACATGACCTCGGTCCCGATCGAGCGGCGCAATGTCGGGATGGTGTTCCAGTCCTACGCCCTGTTCCCCAACATGACGGTCGCGGACAATATCGCCTACGGGCTGAAGATCCGCGGTGTTGCGAGGGGCGAGCGCACCGCACGCGTCGCCGAACTGGTTGCGCTGACGAACATCACGGGATTGGAGAATCGCCGCATCGACCAGCTTTCGGGCGGCCAGCGCCAGCGCGTCGCGCTGGCGCGCGCCGTCGCGATCCGGCCCGGCATCTTGCTGCTCGACGAGCCCTTGACAGCGCTCGACGCCGCGTTGCGGGACCGGCTGCGGAGCGAGCTCAACCGGCTGTTGCGTGCGCTTGGCATCACGACGATCTATGTCACCCACGATCAGGCCGAAGCCATGGAATTGGGCGACCGGATCGTCGTGATGCGGAAAGGCGCAATCGCCCAGATCGGCACGCCCCGCGAGGTCTACTTCGCGCCGAAGGACCGGTTTGTGGCGGAGTTCATCGGAGCGGCGAACATTGTGGAGGCTCCGGTCGAGAACGGCGTATTGATCCTGCCCGGCGGGCGACTGCCGATCGAGGGTGCAGCGACGACCGCGAACGAGACCGTCATGATCCGCCCAGAAACCATTCGCGTGACGGAGGCGGGGACGGGTTTGCTCTCGGGAATCGTCGATTCCGTCAGCTTCATCGGCGACCGACAGCGGCTCGTCGTGAGCGGTGCATCGAGCAAGCCGCTCAATGTCGATGCTTCCAACACGATTCAAGCCAGGATCGGCGATCGTGTCGGGCTTTCGATTGCGCCCGACGCCGTCCGTCTGCTCCCCTCCGAACCACGAGATTGATCGATGCCGTCGAAACCGGTCCTCATCGCCCAGATTTCCGACCTCCATATCAAGCCGCCGGGAGCATTGGCCTATGGCCGGGTCGATACCGCGAAGGCGCTTGAGCGCTGCGTGGCCACGCTCAGTGCATTCGAGCCGGCGCCCGATTTCGTCGTCATCTCAGGCGACCTTGTCGATACGCCGTCGGTCGAGGAATACGACCATCTCAAGCGCCTGCTCGAGCCGCTGCGCGTTCCGTTTGCCGGAATTCCCGGCAATCACGACTCGCGTGCGTGGATGCGCGCCGCGTTTCCTGCCGCACCCTATGATCACGGAACAGGCCCGCTCGACCAGCGGATCGAGGTGAATGGGCTCGATCTGCTGCTGCTTGATTCAAGCGTTGCCGGGAAGCCTCATGGCATGCTCGAACCGTCGACGCTGCAATGGCTGGACGCGACGCTGGCGGCGGCAGCCGACCGGCCCGCGCTGCTTTTCCTGCATCACCCGCCGTTCAAGGGCGGCATCTGGCACATGGACCGCCAGGACCTTTTCAATGCCGCAGAACTGGCAGCAATCGTCAGGCGTCACCCGCGGGTGCGTTTGATTGGGTGCGGGCACGTCCATCGTGCCATGCTGACCTCCTTTGCCGGGATTCCCGTCACATTGTGCCCCGCGCCGAACCATGCGGTCGACCTGGACCTTGGACAGCTCCGCGAACCATCGTTCAAGGTGGAACCGCCGGCATTTCACTTGCACACGTGGTTTCCCGGGCCGGATTTTGGACAGTTGGTCACGCACCAGGTCGCGATCGGTCAGTTTGACGGGCCGCATCCGTTCTTTGGGCCAGACGGCAAGCTGCTGTGAGTTGGCGCGTTGACCCTTCGCACAGACGGGATTTTGACAAGCGAGATTGTCGTGGATGGGCCGGGCGTGTCAAATCAAGGGCAGCCCGCAGCTTGCAATTGAGCGTTGCATCGGCGCAGATTTATTCCAAATTGTACCTTGGATGTCCTCCATCCCAATGCGCCGGCTCGGACCTTTGTTGCTGTAGACCCCCGGGGGGGCTATACTTCCGTCTGCTTTCATTGATCGATGGCTTTGTCGGCGTCCGCTGTGCTGGCGGGCCGATTGAACGCAACACAATCAGTCTGGATCACGATGACCGGTGCGTCGCCCATAGAACGAACTTCCGGCGCGCCGTTGTTTTCGAACGACAGGCTGTCGGTGTTGCGCAAGCATCCCTATTTCGCCGATCTCGAGCCCGAGGCATTCGATCAGCTCTGCCGCTACGCCAAGCACACCACGCTGAAGCGGGGGACGACGATCTTTTCCAAAGGCGATCCAGGCACCAGCCTGATTGCGGTGATCTCGGGCACGGTCAAGATCAGCATCTCGTCGCCGGATGGTCGCAATGCGATTTTGAACCTGATCGAGGCCGGTGAGATATTCGGGGAGATCGCGCTGCTCGACGGCTTGTCGCGGACGGCCGATGCCACCGCCAACACCAATTGCGAGCTGTTCGTCATTGACCGGCGCGAGTTCATTCCGTTCGTGCGCAGCCAGCCGACGCTTGCGATGAAGTTCATCGAACTGCTTTGCGAAAGGTTGCGCCGGACCAGCGACCAGGTCGAGCAGGTCATCCTGCAGAACTTGCCCGGCCGCCTGGCCAGCGCGCTGCTGCGCCTGAGCGACAAGCACAAGCCGCAAGGGCGCACCATCTCGATCACCCAGCAGGAGATCAGCGAGATGGTCGGGATGACGCGCGAGAGCATCAACAAGCAGCTCCGCGCATGGGCGATACGCGGTTGGGTCAGGCTTGAGCATGGCGCGATCGTCGTGCTGAAGCCCGAGACGCTCCAGGAGCTGGTCGACGCTGGCGCGAACGACGGCGAGTAGTCGCGTCGGCTGCCCGGTCTGTCGCGCATTTCCCGAAACGGTGAGCTGAACGGGCCTGTGAAGCCATTCACATCGGCCTTGCGTGCGCTGCGGTAAGTGACGCGTCAGGGGGAGCACAATATGGAAGAATCCATGCAGAGCTCTTTCGATAAGCGACGGCAGGATGCACAGCACAACTACCAGAGCTTCAGCATCAAGCTTGTCGCGCTGCCGCTGCTCGTCATCGTTGCGTTGATCGGGATGCTGGTCAGTCATCCCGCGGCGGTCAGATGGATATCGGATGCGGCGCAAGCCGAGTTCGTCGGAACCGACGCCGTCTACACCGATCCGATACCTAATATCGCGCAGATGGCACCAACGGTTCGGCCGGGCAACGAGATCCGCACGGTGAAGGCCTACTGATCGTTGATGCTATCGTCGCGCGGCACGGCGCGACGATAGCTGCCTGTCCAGCAGCAAGCCGTCCTCACGCGGCTACGCCGAGCAGCTTTGCTGCGGTCCGCCCGAGAATATTGGCCTTGTCATCGTCGCTCAGCGACGACGAGGCGAAGATGTGGTCGACCGGTGCCAGTTGCCATGGATAGGGATAGTCGCTTCCCAGCACGATCTGACCGACGCCGACCTGGGCGGCGAGGTGCCTGATCGCCTCAGGCGTGAAGATCAGGGAGTCGAAATAAATCTGTTTGAGATATTCAGCCGGCGCCTTCTGGAGCTTGATCTCCGGATTGCATCCCTTGGGTCCAACCAGACAGGCATGGTCCGAGCGGTCGGCGTAAGAGCCGAGATAACCGCCGCCATGCGCGGCGATGATTTTCAGTCCCGGGAAGCGATCGAGCGTGCCCTCGAAAATCAAGTGAGAAAGCGCGATCGTGGTCTCGAGCGGATTGCCGATCGTGTTGCCAAGCCACCCATTGCCGGAGAGCCGCTTGTTGAGCTCGGGCACGCCCTGCGGATGGATGAACAAAGGGACGCCGAGTTCCTCGGCCTTGGCCCATACCGGATGAAACTTCGGATTTGAGAATTCGACGCCATCGACGACACCGCCGATCGCCGCGCCCTTCAGCCCCTGCTTCTTCACCGCCGTCTCCAACTCCTGCACCGCAAGGTCCGGTGCCTGCAGCGTCAGCGAGGCGAAAGCCGCGAACCGGTCGGGCTTCGAGGCACAGAGTTCGGCGAGCTTCTCATTCTGGATTTTCACGATCTGCGCGGCAAGGTCCCGGTCGCGGTCGTACCAGAACGGATTGATCGAAAGCACTTCCATGTCGACGGCCTGCGCGTCCATCGCGGCCAGCCGCTTGTCGATCTCGATGAAGGCTTCCGCGGCCCCGTTGACCGGCGGCAGTTGATATTTTCCGGCGTCTGCGCCGAGCAGCGCGCCCGCCTCGCGGAAATGGCAATGCGAATGGATGTCGATGGTCTTGACACGTTTGCCGTTGACCGTGACCGGCAGTTGCTGGCGCGATTGCTGCGCATTTGCGTTGTGGACGAGCCCGCAGCCGCAGAACACGATGCCTGCCGCCGCCATTGCTCCCGCTTTCAGGAAATCCCGCCTTGTGGTCATGACGATCGCCTCCCCGGTTGTTTTGTTATGGACGGGGAGCCTAGGGATGCTGGCTAATGCTCGCAAGATCACACGCTGTGCGTGTCGCGCAACGTTGATCTGCTCAGACCGGCTTGATCCCCGCCTTTGCGATGATGTCGCGCCATTTCGGCACTTCGTCTGCAATACGCCTGCGCATGCCATCGGGCCCGTTCGCAAGCACCTCGAGGCCGTCGTTGCGCAGCTGTTCGGCGATCTTCGGCACGCGGCGCGATGTGGCGCAGGTCGAGACAGATGCCCGGTACAATGCACTTTTCCAGCGGATATTCAGTGCGCGGGCGCGCTTCTGCCCACAATGCAGACGCGTTTGCCGCGCTTGTGCAAGATGGCGCTTGCCCTCGGTGTCGAACCTGAAGCAAATCGGGAAAGTGTTGCATTCCGGCATGCGTCGCCGAAGGGAGGATTCACGTGACCGACTATCGCAAGTTATTCGATCTCAGCGGGAAAACCGCCGTCGTGCTGGGAGCGGCCTCGGGAATCGGTAAATCCTCGGCCGAAGCGCTGGCGTCACTCGGCGCGCGCGTGCTCTGCGCCGATCGAGCACAGGAGGGCGCGGAGGCAACGGCTGCTGCAATCCGGCAGCAGGGCGGATCGGCAACATCAGCCAGTTGCGATGCGGCCGATCGTGCCGACGTCGAGGTGCTGGCGGCGAGGGCGCTCGCGGAATTCCAGCGGATCGACATCGCGGTGACGACGCCGGGGCTGAATATCCGCAAGACCATCCTCGATTACACCGAGGAGGATCTCGACCGCGTCATCAACCTCAACGTCAAGGGCACGGTGTGGTTCTTCCAGGCGTTCGGCCGCATCATGGTCAAGCAACAGGGCGGCAGCCTGATTGCATGTTCCTCGGTGCGTGCCGTGACCATCGAGCCGGGGCTTGCAGTCTATGGATCGACCAAGGCGGCGATCGGCCTTCTGGTCAAGGGCTTCGCGTCCGAGGTCGGGCGATCCGGCGTCCGCGTCAATGCGATCGCGCCGAGCATTGCGGAGACCGCATTAACCGGTCCGTTCAAGCAGCGGCCCGATATCTACAACCTCTATGCCGGCCATACCGTGTTCAATCGCTGGAGCCGCGCCGACGAGGTCGCGACCGCCGTCGCCTACCTTGCATCGGACGCGGCGAGTTATGTCAGCGGCAGCACGCTGTTCGTCGATGGCGGCTGGACCGCGGTCGATGGGCCGCCGACGGGGCTTACGCAGCTGGCGCGCTAGGTTGCGTCGGAAGAAAAGCCAGCCTGGTTGCGGAGCTCAGACGTTTCCGACGATGTCAGTAGCGCGATCAGGCGTTGCGCCTGCAACCCAGACGAAGCCTGCGTCGCAACCGCGGCGGTGTACGTGGTGGCGAGCCCGCATCCTGGCGGCAAGCTGCCCGACAGCACGACGCCCTTGGTGCTGATGATCTCGGTCGATTGCGTACAACCGATCGGCCGCCGGTCTCCGGATTCGGCCAGATGTCGCATCGCGGTCGCACCGTTCGGAAAGATCTTCAGGCGATCCGCGACGACATCAGCGATGTCGAGCTGCGTGAGCACCTTGGCGACATGAATTCCGGCCGTCGACGCCTTCGTATCGGGCACGAAGATCGCGTCCGCCGCGAGCAACGCCGCACGCAGGCTGGCCGCGTCGTCGGCGCTGACCGACGGATCGCCGGCCCGAACGGCAAGGGCGGTTTCCACGCGGCCGATGTCCGTTATCGAGCTGCGCAAGACCAGCCCTTCGTCGGCCAACTTCGCGATCAGCGCCGCAGTCAGGATGACAATGTCGGTTGCAACGCCAGTGCGTAACTTGTCGGCCATGGCGCCCACCGCGCCAAAATCACCGGAGATGGCCAGGCCGGTATCGGCTTCAAACGCAGGCGTAAGGCTGCGCACCAGGCCCTGCGCCGCCCCGCCACTCAGGATGTTCAATGTCTTCATGAGCCCTGTTCCTTCGCTCCCGGACTCGCCGTTGCGTGCTTATTGGGGCTTGTCCAATTTCTTGACGACGTCTGCCCACTTCACGATATCGGCGCGCAGGAATGCGTCGAATGCTTCCGGCGTCATGGTCATCGGCGCCGCGCCCTGCGCGGCCCAGAGCTTCTCGACCTCCGGCCGCCTGATCGCCGCGTCCACCGCCGCGTTGAGCTTGTCGATGATCGGCTTCGGCGTGCCCGCCGGGGCCATCAGGCCGAGCCAGATCGTTGCCTCATAGCCGGACACGCCCGCCTCGATCACCGTCGGAACGTCGGGCAGCACCGTCGAACGAGTCTTGCCGGTCGTCGCGAGCGCTCGCACCTGGTTTTCGGCGACATTCGGCGCCATCGCCGGCACGGCATCGATCATCATCTGGACCTGGCCGCCGATGACGCCGCCGCGGGCTTCGCCGCTGTTGCGGTAGGGCACGTGCACGACGTCGATCCCGGCCATGGCTTTGAACAGCTCGCCCGCCATGTGATACGGCGTGCCTTGACCTGACGACGCATAGTTCAGCTTTCCGGGCTGGGTCTTTGCGAGGGCGATGAACTCCTGCAAGGTCTTTGCCTGCACGGCGGGGTGGACCACGATCACGAGATCCGAGGTGTTCAACGCCGCGATCGGTGTCAGGTCGCGCATCAACTCATATTTGCGCTGCGGTACCAGCGATTCGTTCGCGGTCTGGGTGTTCGACATCATCAGAAGGGTGTAGCCGTCGGCCGGTGCCTTTGCGACCTCGAGCGTGCCGATCACGCCGCCGGCGCCGGTGCGGTTTTCCACCACGAAGGGCTGGCCGAGGCTTTCCTGCAAGATGCCGCCGATTTGTCGCGCGACGACGTCGGCCGGACCGCCGGGACCAAAGGGAACGATGATCCTGACCGGCCGTGCAGGATAGTCTTCGGCGTCAGCGTATGAGCCTGCCATGGACACGGTCAGCAACGCCGCGACAAACACCAAGGCGTATCGCAGGCTCGCCATTGACTGAATCCCCCAACTTTAGTCTTGTTTCTTGATCAGAAGTCTAGCTGCAACTTGAAGCTTCTGTCGACGACAGACTCCGTTTTCGCGCATCGGAATAAGTGCGGGGGGACGGTGTACTCAAACTTCGCCATCGCGTGCGGGGAATCATATGAGGAAACATCCTGGGCTATCGCGCCGCGACATGCTGAAGGGCTCGAGCGCGGTGCTGGCTGGGGCCGCTCTTTCAACGCGCGTGATGGCCGCCGCGCCACCTGCGGAGCCGGTGACGCCGACGTTGATCGAGGCGGCGAAGAAAGAGGGGCAGGTCGTCTATTACACGTCGACCGATCTGCCGGTTGCCGAGAAGCTGGCAAGGGCATTTGAAGCGAAATATCCCGATATCACCGTGCGCGTCGAACGCACCGGCGCGGAGCGTGTGTTCCAGCGGATCGGCCAGGAATATTCCAGCAACATTCATGCCGTCGATGTCGTCAATTCCTCCGACGCCGCACATTTCATCGTGTGGAAGCGCGACGGCATTCTCGCGCCCTATGTTCCGGAGGAGGTCGCGAAATACTATCCCGAGGAGCATCGCGACGCGGACGGGCAATTCGCAAGCTTCCGGGTCTGGCTTTCGATCATTGCTTACAACACCAATCTCGTGAAGGCCGAGGAGGCGCCCAGGAGCTTTGCCGATCTGCTCGATCCGAAGTGGAAAGGCAAGATCGTCAAGGCGCATCCCGGCTACAGCGGCACCATCATGACCGCGACCTATCAGATGCAGCGCGATCTCGGCTGGAGCTTCTTCGAGAAGCTCGCCAAGCAGAACATCATGCAGGTGCAGTCCTCGACGGATCCACCCAAGAAGCTCGATCTCGGCGAGCGTGCTGTCATGGCCGACGGCAACGAATACAACATCTTCCAGATGAAGGAGGCCGGCCGCCCGGTCGAGCCGGTCTACGCCACCGAGGGCTCGCCGATCATCGTCGGCCCCAACGGGATCTTCAAGGACTGTCCGCATCCGAATGCCGCCAGGCTGTTCCAGTCCTTCGCGCTCGGGCGCGAGGGCCAGCAGCTCAATGTCGAGATCGGCGGCCTCAGATCCGTCCACGCGCAGGCCAAGGAGAAGGCTGGACGCAGGCCGCTAAAGGACATCAAGACGATGAAGGACGATCCGGTGGCGGTGGAGCGGGAAGGGGAATCGATCAAATCGCATTACACCCGCATCTTCCGCGTCTGATGGGGCAGCTCGGCCAATAGCTGCCCATCCGGGCGCTAGCCGCATGGCACGTGCCCGGATTTCGCGCGGACTGGGTCAATAATGCCCCTCGGCGGAGGGGGCATTTGATGTTACCAATTTGGCCATGAACCAGCATGCCAAGGTCGATATCCGCCATTCCACCTGCCCGCACGACTGCCCCTCGGCCTGTGCGCTCGACGTCGAGGTGATCGAGGGCCGCTCGATCGGTCGAGTCAGAGGCTCCAAACAGCAGACCTATACGGCCGGCGTGGTCTGCGCCAAGGTGGCGCGCTATGCCGAGCGGATTCATCATCCCGAGCGGCTGATGTATCCGCTGCGCCGGACCGGCCCGAAGGGCTCCGGCCAGTTCGCGCGGATCTCCTGGGGCGAGGCGCTGGACGAGATCGCGGCGCGATTCGATGCCGCGGAGCGGGAGTTCGGCGCCGAGTCGGTCTGGCCTTACTATTACGCTGGCACCATGGGGCTGGTGATGCGCGACGGCCTCAACCGGCTGTCGCATGTGAAGAAGTATTCACGCTTCTACGGCACGATCTGCGCGACCATCGCGCGCATCGGCTTTGCCGCCGGGACCGGCAAGATCGCCGGCGTCGATCCCCGCGAGATGGGCGTCTCCGACCTCGTCGTGATCTGGGGCACCAATCCGGTGAATACCCAGGTCAATGTGATGACGCATGCATCCCGCGCGCGCAAGGAGCGCGGCGCGAAGATTGCGGCGGTCGACGTCTACAACAACGAGACCATGAAGCAGGCCGACATCAAGATCCTGCTGCGGCCGGGCACCGACGGCGCCTTCGCCTGCGCTGTGATGCATGTGCTGTTCGGCGAGGGATTTGCCGATCGCGATTATCTTGCGCGCTATACCGACTGCCCGGACGAGCTGGAGGCGCATCTGAAGACCCGCACGCCGGAATGGGCTTCAGCGATCTCGGGCGTGCCGGTCGAGGAGATCGAGGCATTCGCGCGGCTGGTCGGAACGACCAAGCGCTCGTTCTTCCGTCTTGGCTACGGGTTCACCCGCAGCCGCAACGGCGCCGCCCAGATGCACGCTGCGTCGTGCATTCCCGCCGTGACCGGCGCCTGGCAATATGAGGGCGGCGGCGCGTTCTTCAACAATGCCGCAATCTGGCGTTTCGACGAGTCGATCATCGAAGGCCACGACGCGATCGATCCCTCGACACGCGTGCTCGATCAATCCAAGATCGGCCGTATCCTGACCGGCGATGCCGAGGCGCTGCGCGGCGGCGGGCCGGTCAAGGCGATGCTGATCCAGAACACCAACCCGATGACGGTGGCGCCCGAGCAGGCTCTGGTGCGCCAGGGCTTTGCCCGCGAGGATCTGTTCGTCGCGGTGCACGAGCAGTTCATGACCGAGACGGCCCAGATGGCCGATATCGTGCTGCCGGCGACGATGTTCATGGAGCACGACGACCTCTATTACGGCGGCGGCCATCAGCACATCTCGGTCGGCCCGAAGCTGATCGATCCGCCCGGCGAGTGCCGTTCTAATCACGAGGTGATGCAGGGGCTCGGCCGCAGGCTCAATGCCGTGCATCCCGGCTTCGACATGACGCCGCGGCAGCTGATTGATGCGACCTTGAAGAAGAGCGGTCACGGCACGATCGAGGCGCTGGAGGCCGACATTTGGCGCGATCTGCAGCCGGATTTCCGCACCTCGCATTATCTCGACGGCTTTGCCCATCCCGACAAGAAGTTTCACTTCAAGGTCGATTGGGGCAAGGTGCCGGTCGGGGCGGGCGGGCTGATGGGCGCGTGGGACAAGATGCCCTCGCTGCCCGACCACTGGACCATCATCGAGGAGGCGGACGCGCAGCATCCGTTCCGGCTCGCGACCTCGCCGTCCCGCAGCTTCCTCAACACCAGCTTCAACGAGACGCCGTCGTCGCAGGCCCGCGAGGGCGTGCCGACCGTGATGATCCATCCCGACGATGCGGCCGACCTGTCGATCGCCGATGGCGATGCGGTGACGCTCGGCAACATGCGCGGCGAGACCACGCTGACCGCGAGACTGTTCGATGGCGTTCGCCGCGGCGTGCTGATCGCCGAGTCGATCCATCCGAACAAGTCCCATATCGGCGGGCGCGGCATCAACATGCTGACCGGGGCGGAGGCCGTCGCACCGCTCGGCGGCGCCGCATTCCACGACAACAAGGTCTGGATCCGGAAGGCATCGGCCGCCGCATAAATCCTGCTTGCAGTCGGCGCCGATCCTGCCGCAAATGTCCGCTGGCAACGGCGCACGGCTAAGAAAACAGGCAGGAAACATGACCGACAACAGCGTTCTTCTCGAAAAGCGCGGGCAGGCGTTCTGGATCACCATCAACCGCCCGGACAAGCGCAACGCGCTCAATGCCGGTGTGATCGCGGGCATCGCGAAGGGCTATCGCGAAGCGCATGATGACAAGGACGTCCGCGTCATCGTGCTGACCGGCGCTGGCGACAAGGCGTTCTGCGCCGGCGCTGATCTGCAGAACAGCGGCGCGGCATTCTCGATGGATTTCTCGCGCCCCAATGTCGACTATGCCGACTTGCTGCGGCTGTCGCAGAGCGCGACCAAGCCCGCGATCGCGCGGGTCGGAGGCGTCTGCATGGCCGGCGGCATGGGACTGTTGTGCATGACCGACATGGCGGTGGCTGCCGATGGCGTGATCTTCGGCCTGCCCGAGGTGAAGGTCGGCGTGTTCCCGATGCAGGTGCTGAGCCTGCTGCAATCGATCGCCCCGCCGCGCCTCGTCAACGAATGGGCGCTGACCGGCGAGCCGTTCGATGCCAGGGCCGCGCAGGCTGCGGGTCTGCTCAACTATGTGGTGCCGGCGGCCGAACTCGACGCCAAGGTCGATTGGCTGATCGGCCGCATCGTCGACAAGTCGCCGACGGCGATCCGCCGCGGCAAATACGCGATGCGGGCGATCGCCTCGATGTCGTTCGATGAAAGCATCGCCTACACCGAAAGCCAGATCGCGCTGCTCGCGATGACCGAGGATGCCAAGGAAGGTCTCAAGGCCTTCGGCGAGAAGCGCAAGCCGACCTGGACCGGGCGCTGAACGGCGGACTCTGCTTCATCTCGCCCACGTGCGGGGAGGGCTCATTGCCAAAATATCGAAAACAACCCCATGCAAAGTAACGGGGGGCTGCCGGCGTTCGACACGGCCACTTGACACGTCGGGCAAATCAGCGGCACTGTTCTATTATTCCGAAATCGCAAGCGCGCCTCGCCCCAGCCCTCTCCCCGGGAGAATGGGGTGAGGGAGCGCGATGCACATTGCGCGTTAGCCCGCGTTGGGCTTCAGGCCGGCGGCTTCGATGCCGGCCACGGCGCAGATCTCGTCATTGTCCGAGGTGTCGCCGCTGACGCCGACGGCGCCGAGCAGGGTCGTGCCGTCCATGATCAGGACGCCGCCGGGGACCGGCACCATCCGGCCCTGCGCCAGCGTGTTCACGGCGTCGACGAAATAGGCCTGCTCCTGCGCGCGCTGAAACAGCGCCCGCGATCCCATCCCGAGCGCCAGCGCGCCATAGGCCTTGCCGTGGGCGATCTCGGCCCGCATCAGGCTGGTGCCGTCCTGCGCGGCCGTCACCTTCACCGCGCCGCGCGCGTCGAGGATGGTGACGACCAGCGGCTTGAACTTCTTCTCGACCCCCTTGGCCAGCGCGGCATCCAGAATCTTGCGGGCAATTTCGAGAGTGAGCTCAGCCATGGGCCTCTTCCTTTGTCGGTAACAATCTGTCGGAATTCGATTTCGCACGTTTCAGGCTCATCGCCAATACGCTGGCGACATGCAGCGGCGTCCGCCCGCTGCCGTCCTTGATCTGGTGCCGGCATGAGGTCCCGTCGGCCACGATCAGCGTGTCCTGATCGGCGCTGCGGACCGCGGGCAGCAGCGACAGCTCGGCCATCTCGATCGAGGCCTGATAGGTGTCCGCGCCATAGCCGAACGCGCCGGCCATGCCGCAGCAGCTCGACTCGATGGTCTTGACGTCGAGGCCCGGCACCAGGCGCAGCACCTTCTCCACCGGCTTGAACGCGCCGAAGGATTTTTGGTGGCAATGGCCGTGCACGACCGCTTTTCCGGCGACCGCGCCGAGCGGCAAAGTGAGGCGCCCGGCCTCGGCCTCGCGCACCAGGAATTCCTCGAACAGCAGCGCGTGCGCGCTGACGGTCCTGGCGGCCTCATCCGAACGCAGCGACAGCAGCTCGTCGCGCAGGGTCAGCAGGCAGCTCGGCTCGAGACCGATGATCGGCACGCCGCGGGCCGCGAACGGGACGTAGGTCGCAACCAGCCGGTCGAGCTCGGCGCGGGCCTGCTCCACCAGTCCGGCGGACAGGAACGTCCGCCCGCAGCACGGCGGCCGCCCGCCCTCCGATGGCCTCGGCAGATGCACGCGATAGCCGCCGGCGACCAGCACCTCGAGCGCGGCGTCGAGATTCTCGCGCTCGTAGCCGCGGTTGAACGTATCGGCGAACAGCACCACTTCGCGGCCATCCACCGGGCCCAGCACCTCGGCGTCGGGCCGGAACGTGTCGCTGCGAAATTCCGGCAGCGCGCGCTTGGCGCTGATCCCGGCGAGCTTCTCGAACAGCGCGCGCAGCAGCGGGCTGCGGTTGCGCCAGTTCGCGATCGGGGCAAAGCGCGAGGCGAGATCGAGATAGCGCGGCAGGTAGCCGACCAGCCGGTCGCGCAGCGACAGACCGTGCGTCGCGGCGCGCGCGGCCAGCACCTCGATCTTCATCTTGGCCATGTCGACACCGGTCGGGCATTCATGGCGGCACGCCTTGCAGGAGACGCAGAGCTTCAGCGTCTCCATCATCTCGTCGGAGGCGAGCGCGTCCGCACCCAACTGGCCCGAGATCGCGAGCCGCAGCGTATTGGCGCGGCCGCGCGTGACGTCCTTTTCATTGCGCGTAGCACGATACGACGGGCACATCACGCCGCCTTCGAGCTTCCGGCAGGCGCCATTGTTGTTGCACATCTCGACGGCGCCCTGGAAGCCGCCGCCGGCGCCGGGATAGGCCGACCAGTCGAGCACCGTCTTCAAGTCGCCGACGCGATAATCCGGCGCGAAGCGGAACAGCGAACGGTCGTCCATCTTGGGCGGATCGACGATCTTGCCCGGGTTGAGCGTGTTGGTCGGATCGAAGCGCTGCTTGACCTCGCGGAAATCGGCCACGATGCGCTGCCCGAACATCGCTTCGTGGAATTCCGAGCGCACCAGGCCGTCGCCGTGCTCGCCGGAATGCGAGCCCTTGTATTCGCGCACCATCGCGAAGGCTTCCTCGGCAATGGCGCGCATCGCCCTGACGTCCTTCTCGAGCTTGAGATTGAGCACGGGGCGCACATGCAGGCAGCCTTCGGAGGCATGCGCATACATCGTGCCGCGGGTGCCGTGCCTGGCGAACACCGCATTGAGCCGCTCGGTGTAATCGGCGAGATGCGGCAGCGGCACCGCGCAATCCTCGACGAACGAGACTGGCTTGCCTTCCTGCTTCATCGACATCATGACGTTGAGGCCGGCGGCGCGGAAATCGGCGATGCCGTTTTGCAGCGCGGGCTCGACGATCTCGACCACGCCGCCCCATTTGCGCTGCGGCTTGTCCCAGCCGAAGCCGAGGTCGGCCATCAGCTCGCCGAGCTGCTTGAGACGGGCGAGATTGTCGGCCTGGTCCTCTTCGGCGAACTCGACCACCAGGATGGCGTCCGGATCGCCGCGCACGGCCGCCGAGATGATCGGCTGGAACATCGCGATCTCGCGACCCAGCGCGATCATGGTGCGGTCGACCAGCTCCACGGCAATGGGCCGCAGCTTGACCAGATGCTGGGCCGCATCCATCGCCTCGTAGAAGCTGCCGAAATGGCAGACGCCGAGCGCCTTGTTGCGGATCACCGGCCACAGCTTCAGCTCGACCTGCGTCGTGAAGGCGAGCGTGCCCTCCGAGCCGACCAACAGATGCGCCAGATTGTTCGGCGCGTTGCGCGGTACCAGCGCGTCGAGGTTATAGCCGCCGACGCGGCGCTGCACCTTGGGGAATTTGTCCGCGATCTCGAGCGCCTCGCGCTCGCCGAGATCGAGCATGTCGCGAAACAGCTTCAGTCCGCTGTCGGACGAATTGACCCGCGTCAGGTCGCGCGGCACCTCGCCGAAATGCAGCAGCGTGCCGTCGGCGAGCGCGGCATCCATCGACAACGTGTTGTCACGCATGGTGCCGTAGCGCAGGGAGCGGCCGCCGCAGGAATTGTTGCCGGCCATGCCGCCGATCGTGGCGCGCGACGCGGTCGAGACGTCGACCGGAAACCACAGCCCGTGCTTCCTGAGTTGCCGGTTGAGATCGTCGAGCACGATGCCGGGCTCGACCACGCAGGTCCGATCCTCGACGTCGAGCGAGAGGATCCGGTTGAGATGCTTGGACAGGTCGACGACGATGCCGTCATTGACGGTCTGGCCGCATTGCGAGGTGCCGCCGCCGCGCGGGGTGACGATCCGCCCGGCGTCGCGCGCGATCGCAAGCGCCCGCAGCGCCTCGTCGACGGTTCGCGGCACCACCACGCCGGCCGGCATGATCTGGTAGAACGAGGCGTCGGTCGCATAGCGGCCGCGGTTGAAGGCGTCGAAAAACACGTCGCCGGTCAGTTCGGACCGCAGGCGCTGTTCGAGCGAGGAGGCGTTCTTCATCCCAGATCCGATGTGATCCATGACGCGACCTTGGCTGCTCATGGATTATGCATTCTCTCGACGTGAGAATTACATTATGAATTCATAATGGGCAAGGTTGGCTGCCCTCCAGCCATCCTAGTGCCGGCCCCTTTAGTCGTTCTGAGGCGTCGTCTCCAGGCCGCTGTCCGGCCCCTCCGCGAGGTGATCGATGGCGGCGGCTCGCTTGTTGCGCAGGTGCTGGAACAGGACGTCGCTGAGCTCGCTTGCCGCGCGCCGGCGCAGCGCATCGAGGATCGCCTCGTGCTCGCGCATCGCCTCGGCCCAGCGCTGCCGCTTGCGGGCGAAATTGGCGGAATAGCGGACGCGGCGGATGCGGCCGGCGAAGTTGGCGTAGGTGGCCTTCAGCGTCTCGTTGCGCGCGGCCGCAACGATGCTCTCGTGGATTTGCTGGTTGGTCTGGAAATAGCCGTGCATGTCGCGGTGCAGATAATGGCCGTACATCTCGTAATGCAGCCGCTCGATCGCGACGATTTCCTCGTCGGTGATGATCTCGCATGCCAGTCGTCCGGCGAGGCTCTCGAGCCCGGCCATGACGTCGAACAATTCCTCGAGGTCGCGTGGGCTGAGCCGGCGCACCCGCGCGCCGCGGTTGGGCAACAGCTCGATCAGACCCTCGGCGGCCAGCACCTTGAGCGCTTCGCGCAGCGGCGTCCTGGAAATGCCCAGCATTTCGCAGAGTTGCCGCTCTGGAACGCGGGCGCCCTCGGGAATGTTGCCTTCCACCACATAGTCGCGGAGCCGCAGCAGGATCTCGCCGTGAAGTGAGGCCTCCTGGCGGTCGCTGCCATTGCCGGCGGCGGGCGGGGTAATCGGAACCCCGGCTTCGGGAATCGCGGATTTCATATTCTGAACAATAATTTGCCGGCGCGGCCGCGTCGACGCTTTCAATCGAGTACCAAAATTGGATTGAAAAGACAAAAAATGAATGCAAAATAGCTCGCCGAGAAGCCGAAATCCGGCGATTGGGAGGTTCTCATGCATCAAGGGCGCCATTTTCTGCAGATTCCAGGGCCGAGCCCGGTCCCGGATCGCATTCTTCGCGCGATGGACATGCCGGTCATCGACCACCGCAGCGCCGAATTCGCCGAGCTCGGCCGGGCCGTGCTCGAAGGCAGCCAGAAGGTGTTTCAGACCAAGGGGCCGGTGGTGATCTTCCCGTCGTCCGGGACCGGCGCCTGGGAGGCCGCGATCGTCAACACACTGTCGCCGGGCGACAAGGTCCTGATGGTCGAGACCGGCCACTTCGCCACCCTGTGGCGGCAGATGGCCGGCCGCTTCGGCATCGAGGTGGATTTCATGCCCGGCGATTGGCGCCGCGGCGCCGACCCCGCCCAGATCGAAGCAAGGCTTGCCGCCGACACGGTGCACAGCATCAAGGCGGTGATGGTCGTCCACAACGAGACCTCGACCGGCGCGACCAGCCGGATCGCGGACATCCGTGCCGCGATCGACCGCACCTCGCATCCGGCGCTGTTGATGGTCGACACCATTTCCTCGTTGGGCTCGGTCGATTACCGGCATGACGAGTGGAAGGTCGACGTCAGCGTCAGCTGCTCGCAGAAGGGCTTCATGCTGCCGCCCGGCCTCGGCTTCAACGCGATTTCGGAAAAGGCCCGCGCCGAGTCGCGCACCAACCGGATGCCGCGCTCCTATTTCGACTGGGAGGAAATGCTGAAGCCGAACGCCAAGGGCTTCTTCCCCTACACGCCGGCGACGAACCTGCTCTACGGGCTACGCGAGGCCATCGCGATGCTGCTGGAGGAGGGGCTCGACAATGTGTTCGCCCGCCATCAGCGGCTGGCTGCCGCCACGCGCGCCGCCGTCAATCAGTGGGGGCTCGAGGTGTTATGCCAGGAGCCTTCGGAATTCTCGCCGGTGCTGACCGCGGTGATGATGCCGCCCGGCCATGATGCCGATCTGTTCCGCAAGGTCGTGCTCGACAATTTCAACATGTCGCTCGGTGCCGGCCTGTCGAAGGTGGCGGGCAAGGTGTTTCGCATCGGTCATCTCGGCGAGTGCAACGAGCTGACGCTGCTTGGCGCGCTGACCGGCGTCGAGATGGGGCTGTCGGTCGCCGGCGTGCCGCATCGCTCGGGCGGCGTCGAGGCCGCAATGCGGCTTCTCGAGCAGCGCGACCAGCGCAACGCGTCGTCGCATCTGAAGGTGGTCAGCACTTAGAGCGTTTTCGAGCGAAGTGGACGCCGGTTCGCGTGAAGAAAACGCGTCAACAAAAATCCAGAGCTTCGGTTCCGATTCAATCAGAACCGAAGCTCTGGCAGCCACGGCATCCGCAGCGCAACGAACTCAGAACAATCGCGGATCGGGGGAGGGGATGATATGAGGCTTCGGTTCAAGGCCACCCATGTCGTGTTGGCCATGCTCTGCGTGATGTACTTCATCACCTATGTGGACCGGGTGAACATCGGCACTGCGGCCGGCGAAATCCAGAAGGAGCTCGGCCTGTCCAACACCGAGCTCGGCCTGGTGTTCTCGGCCTTCGCCTATCCGTACCTGCTGTTCCAGGTGATCGGCGGCTGGGTCGGCGATCGCTTCGGGCCGCGCCAGACCCTGTTCTGGTGCGGCATGATCTGGGCGGCCGCGACCATCATGACCGGCTTTGTCCATGGTCTTGCCGCGCTGTTCGTCGCGCGTTTCGCGCTGGGGTTCGGCGAAGGCGCGACGTTTCCGACCGCGACGCGCGCGATGCAGTACTGGACGCCGGCGAACCGCCGCGGCTTCGCACAGGGCCTGACGCATTCATTCGCGCGGCTCGGCAATGCCATCACCCCGCCGGTGGTCGCGCTCCTGATCCTCTGGCTGACCTGGCGCGGCGCATTCGTCGTGCTCGGCGTTGTCAGCCTGATCTGGGGCATTGCGTGGGTCTGGTACTTCCGCAACGAGCCGAGGGACCATGGCTCGATCACCGCGGCAGAGCTTGCGACATTGCCGCCGCGTCCGCAGGGCGAGCGGCCGAAGGTGCCGTGGGGACCGCTGCTGCAGCGGATGTGGCCGGTGACGCTGACCTATTTCTGCTACGGCTGGTGCCTGTGGCTCTATCTCAACTGGCTGCCGCTGTTCTTCAAGAACAACTACAGCCTCGATCTCAAGAACTCGGCGCTGTTCGCATCCGGCGTGTTCTTTGCCGGCGTCGTCGGCGACAGCATCGGCGGCGTCATCTCCGACCGCATTCTCGAGCGCACCGGCAATGTGCGGCTGGCGCGACTCAGCGTGACGGTCGTGGGCTTCGCCGGCGCGCTGCTGTCGCTGATGCCGATCCTGTTCGTTCACGACATCACGGTGGTGGCGCTCTGCCTGTCGGCCGGCTTCTTCTGTGCCGAGCTCGTGATCGGGCCGATGTGGTCGATCCCGATGGACATCGCGGCAAAATATTCCGGCACCGCGGCCGGAATCATGAACACCGGCTCGGCGTTCGCGGCCATCGTCTCGCCGCTGGTCGCCGGCTTCGTCATCGACGCCACCGGAAACTGGTACCTGCCGTTCCTGATGTCGATGGGCCTGCTGCTGGTCGGCGGCTTCTCGGCGTTCCTGATGCACCCCGAGCGGCCGTTCGAGGAGACCGGCGAACCGGTGGCGCCGGGCAAGGTGGTGGCCGCCGAATAAGGCGCTGCCGGCCCCGGCGGAGCGCCGTCAGATATGCATGACGGACCCCCGCCGGGCCTAGGACAAACCCGGCGAATAATGATATGCGAGCGGCTCACCACGACCAAGACGAGACCGGGAAAGACGCTCATGACCGTGCATACTGGAAGGCATTTTCTGCAGATTCCGGGACCGACCAACGTGCCGGACCGGGTGCTGCGGGCCATGGATATGCCGACCATGGACCATCGCGGTCCCGAGTTTGCCGAGATCGGTTTTGCCGTGCTTTCTGCGATGCAGCGTGTGTTCCGGACCAAGCAGCCCGTGATCATCTACCCGTCGTCGGGGACCGGCGCCTGGGAGGCCGCGATCGTCAACACGCTGCAGCCCGGCGACAAGGTTCTGATGTGCGAGACCGGCCAGTTCGCCGTGCTGTGGCATGGCATTGCCGACAAGTTCAAGCTCGACGTCGATTTCATCGCGGGTGACTGGCGCCACGGCGCCGACCTCGAGCAGATCGAGGCCAGGCTGTCCGCCGACAAGTCGCACAAGATCAAGGCCGTCTGCGTCGTCCATAACGAGACCTCGACCGCCTGCGTCACCTATCCGCGCGACGTCCGCAAGATCCTCGACACGCTGAAGCATCCGGCGCTCTTGATGGTCGACACCATCTCCGGGCTCGGCTCGCTGGAATACGAGCATGATGCCTGGGGCATCGATGTCTCCATCGCCGGCTCCCAGAAGGGGCTGATGCTGCCGCCCGGCCTCGGTTTCAACGCCGTGTCGGAGAAGGCGCTCGCCGTGGCCAAGGCCAATCCGGGTATGCGCTCCTATTGGGATTGGCAGGAAGTCATCAACATCAACAAGGCCGGTACCTGGCCGTATACGCCGGCGACCAACCTCCTGTTCGGCCTGCGCGAGGCCGTGAAGATGCTGGAGGAAGAGGGGCTCGAGAACGTCTTCGCCCGCCACAAGCGCCACAGCGAGGCGACGCGCGCGGCGATCAAGGTCTGGGGCCTCGAGACGCAGTGCCAGGAGCAGGGTGCGCACTCGCCGGCGCTGACCGCGGTGCGGGTGCCTGACGGCCACGACGCCGACCACTTCCGCAAGGTTGTGCTGGAGAATTTCGACATGTCGCTCGGCACCGGCCTCAACAAGGTCAAGGGTAAGGTGTTCCGGATCGGCCACATCGGGCACTTCAACGATTTGATGTTGATGGGCACGCTGTCCGGCGTCGAGATGGGCCTTGATCTGGCCAAGGTGCCGCATCGCGGCGGCGGCGTGCTGGCGGCGATGGAAGTCCTGAAGGGACGCGAAGCTTCGCAGGCGTCCAAGGCAGTGGCCTAGAGAGCCGTCGCCTGAAATCGAATCGCAAACAACAGAAAGAGCGAGACATGAACGCGCCCGTCACTCCGACCGAAGACCTGATCTATTCCGTCGAGGACGGGATCGCGCGCATCACGTTCAACCGGCCGCAGGCGCGCAATGCGCTGACCTTTGCAATGTACGAGCAGATGGCGGCGATCTGCGAGAACATCAATCAGGATCACTCCATCAAGGCGCTGATCATGACCGGTGCCGGCGACAAGGCGTTCGCCTCGGGCACCGACATCTCGCAGTTCCGCGCGTTCAAGACGGCGCAGGATGCGCTCGACTATGAGGCGCGGATCGATCGCGTGCTGGGTACGCTCGAGCAGTGCCGGGTGCCTGTGATCGCGGCGATCGCCGGCGCGTGTACCGGCGGCGGCGCCGGCATCGCTGCCTGCTGCGATATCCGGATCGGTACCGAGGCGACGCGGATCGGCTTCCCGATCGCGCGCACGCTCGGCAACTGCCTCTCGATGTCCAACATCTCGCGGCTGGTGTCGCTGATCGGTCCGGCGCGGACCAAGGATCTGATCTTCAAGGCGCGCCTCGTCGAGGCACCCGAGGCGCTGGCGCTCGGGCTGTTGAACGAAGTCGTCCCCGATGTGGAAACGTTGCAGCGCCGCGCCACCGAGACGGCGAAGCTCGTCGCCGGCCATGCGCCGATCACGCTCGAAGTAACCAAGGAAGCGGTGCGCCGCATCCGCCGTACGCTGTCGCGCGAGGAGGGCGAGGACCTGATCCTGCGCGCTTATATGAGCGAGGATTTCCGCGAGGGCATGGACGCCTTCCTCAACAAGCGCGCGCCCAACTTCAAGGGCAAGTAACGGCTGCGCTCAATCACTGAGTTGCCCGACGGGTCAAGCCCCCGAAGCAGAAATATTTCGCTTTATCCGAAGACTAGCTCAGGGCTATAGAAATAGCCGTCTCACCCGACCGAGGGCGCTGCGCATCGTCACGGGTGTTGCGGTGAGATACGGTGGACGCCGAGTGTGCAACTGACGAGTTCGCATGCGGCGGACGGCGAAGTCGCGCAGACCTGACGCCCTAGCGGCAGGTGTCTTTTCACAAAACGCGAGTGCGTCTTGTGAAGACGGTGACAAAAAAGCCCAGTCTCACCGGGGCGAGCACGTATAAGCCGAAACCATCGCGCAGGGAAAGCCGGGTTGTATCCGGTTACACCTGTGGTCCTACCCCCGAACTTTCTATCCTATGCTCCCATGGGTGCGATCGGCACCCGGCTTTCCCGGCGCCCTCTTCAAAGTGAGAGGGCGAAACGAGAGCAAGACTCGGACGGTTCATGTCGCGAGGATGCGGAAGCATGACTCACAAGCGGGCCGGGCAGGCTTGCGTCCGATATTCTTTCTTCTGTTTGGTGTGAGAGGTCTTGAAGAGTTGGAGGCCCGCACCGCGCTATCCGCCGCGATCACCTCGTCCAACATCTCTGGATACAGTGTCGCTTGATAGCGCGACTGCCCGACGACGTGTCCCATCCGGCCCTCCGAATCAGCCTCTCCCTCCAAAATCCAGCATCACAGCGTGGTTTTTGCACGGCCTGTTTCGCCGGGACGACGATTGGAGAAATCGCGAGTTCAACTCCGTCCTGGGCACTTTGGCGCGTCCGGCGGCTCGCAAACGACACCCCGCCTCATTCCAAAGTCATAGGCCATGCGGCAGTTCGCGACTTGAACTCACCTTCATTCTCGGCACAATGACGCGAGCCCGCCACCTCGCAGGTTTTGCCAAGCCGAACAAAGAGATAGGGAAGAAACACGTGGGACAGTTTGTAAAAACCACGGCTGCAGTCGCGGCCCTGCTGCTGAGCACGCCAGCCTTTGCCGGCTGGGAGCCGAGCAAGCCGGTCGAAATCGTGGTCGCGGCCGGTGCCGGCGGCGCGTCAGACCAGATGGCGCGCATGATGCAGGCGGCGATCCAGAAGAACAATCTGATGAAGCAGCCGATGGTGGTGTCGCTGAAGGGCGGCGCGTCGGGTGCGGAAGCGCTGATGTACATGAAGTCCAGCGAGGGCGATCCCAACAAGGTGCTGATCGCCTATTCGCTGATCTACATGCTGCCGCTGTCGGCCAAGATTCCGTTCAACTGGCGCGACCTCACCCCGGTGTCGGTGATCGCGCTCGACCAGTTCGTGTTGTGGGACAACGCCTCCGGCCCGAAGACCGTGAAGGAGTTCATCGGGGCCGCGAAAGCGGCGAGTGCGCCGTTCAAGATGGGCGGCACGGGCTCCAAGCGCGAGGATCACGTGCTGACCGTGTTCATGGAGCAGAAGACCGGCGCAAAATTCTCCTATCTGCCGTACAAGTCCGGCGGCGAGGCCGCGACCCAGCTGGTCGGCGGCCACACCGAGTCCAACGTCAACAATCCGAGCGAGAACCTCGAAGTCTGGCGCGCCGGACAGGTTCGCGCGCTCTGCGTGTTCGACAAGGAGCGCATCTCCTACAAGACCAAGGTCACCGACACGCAATCCTGGAACGACATCCCGACCTGCAAGGAGGAGGGGCTCGACGTACAGTATCTGATGTTGCGCGCGATGTTCCTGCCGGGCAAGGTCACGCAGGAGCAGCAGGCGTTCTATGTCGACCTGTTCCAGAAGGTGACGCAGACGCCGGAATACAAGGACTACATGGAGAAGCAGGCGCTGAAGCCGATCTTCCTCACCGGCAAGGACATGGTCGAGTTCCTCGAGGATGACGACAAGCAGAATGCCTCGCTGATGAACGCGGCAGGGTTCGTCGCAAAATAGCGGTCGCGGTCCGGAATTGCCTTGCAAGCGGCGGCGGCGCAGTGATTACTGCGCCGCAGTATGGCCGAACGTCCGGCGAGCCCGATCGGGCTGGGTCACCCCTCCGGCGCCGTTGCGGGACCGTGAGGAGCGATCATGACCAAGGCCGTGTTGGGGATCATCGGTGGATCCGGCATCTACGATCTGCCGGGCCTGGAAAACGTTCGCGATGAGGCGATCACAAGCCCCTGGGGCGAGCCGTCCGCGCCGCTCCGCCGCGGCGAGATGGCGGGACTCCCGATCGTGTTCCTGCCGCGCCACGGCCATGGGCACGCGCTGTCGCCCTCCGACATCAACTATCGCGCCAATATCGATGTGCTGAAGCGGGCGGGGGTCACCGACCTCGTCGCGCTGTCCGCGTGCGGCTCGTTCAAGGAAGAGCTGCCGCCGGGCACTTTTGTATTGGTCGACCAGTTCGTCGATCGCACCCACAAGCGCGAGAGCTCGTTCTTCGGCAGGGGCTGCGTCGCGCATGTCTCGATGGCGCATCCGGTGTCGCCGTTGCTGGCGAGGCATCTCGCCGCCGCGGCCGAGGCCGAAGACATCGCCTTCGCCCGCGGCGGCACCTATCTCTGCATGGAGGGGCCGCAATTCTCCTCGCTCGCCGAAAGCCTGACCTACAAGGCGCAGGGCTATTCGGTGATCGGCATGACCAACATGCCGGAAGCCAAGCTCGCCCGCGAGGCCGAGATCTGCTACGCCAGCGTGGCGATGGTCACCGATTTCGATTGCTGGCATCCGGCGCATGATGCCGTGACGGTGCAGGATATCATCCGCGTGCTGAATTCGAATGCCGAGAAGGCAAAGGCGCTGGTCGCGCGGCTGGCGCGGGATTTCCCGCGCGCGCACGAGCCGTGTCCGGTCGGTTCGGATCGGGCGCTGGACACCGCGCTGATCACGGCGCCCGCGGCCCGCGATCCGCAGCTGCTGGCCAAGCTCGATGCCGTCGCCGGACGGGTGCTACGGTCGTGAAGAAGTCCTCTAGCGAGCGCGCGACGCGAAGGGCGTGGGCATGAAAGTCGATGGACGACATTTTCGCAGCATCTGGCTCGAGCCCGACGGCTGGTCTGTCGGCGCGATCGATCAGCGCCGGCTGCCGCATGAATTCATCGTCGCCAAACTCACCACCGCGGACGAGGCCGGCGAGGCGATCCGCTCGATGCTGGTCCGGGGCGCGCCGCTGATCGGCGCGACCGCCGCCTATGGCATAGCGCTTGCGATGCGCGCCGATGCCTCCGACGCGGCGCTCGAGCGCGCCGGCAAGATGTTGCTTGCGACCCGGCCGACCGCGGTCAATCTGAAATGGGCTGTTGACGAGATGCAGCGCGCGCTGGCGCCGCTCGCGGCTTCGGCCCGCGCCGAGGCGGCCTATGCCCGCGCGCGCGAGATCGCCGACGAGGATGTCGAGATCAACCGCGAGATCGGCCGTCACGGGCTCGGCCTGATCGAGACGATCGCCGCGACCAAGAAGCCGGGCGAGGTGGTGAACGTCCTGACGCATTGCAACGCCGGCTGGCTTGCAACCGTGGATTGGGGAACGGCGACTTCGCCGATCTACCAGGCGCACGATCGCGGCATTCCGGTCCACGTCTGGGTCGACGAGACGCGTCCGCGCAATCAGGGCGCCTCACTCACCGCCTGGGAACTCGGTCACCACGGCGTGCCGCACACCGTGATCCCCGACAACACCGGCGGCCATCTGATGCAGCATCGCATGGTCGATCTCGCGATCGTCGGGACCGATCGCGTCGCCGCCAATGGCGACGTCTGCAACAAGATCGGGACCTATCTGAAAGCGCTCGCGGCCCACGACAACAGCGTGCCGTTCTATGTTGCGCTGCCGTCGCCGACCATCGACTTTAGTATCGATGACGGCGTCAGGCAGATTCCGATCGAGCAGCGCGCGGCCGCCGAGGTGACGCACCTCACGGGACGCACGGCGGATGGCCGGATCGAGACCGTGCGCGTGGTTCCGGACGGCTCGTCGGTCGCTAATTTCGGCTTTGATGTGACGCCGGCGCGGCTGGTGACCGGATTGATCACCGAGCGCGGCGTTCTCAAGCCGGAGCGTGTTGCACTTGCGAGCGCCTTTCCCGAACGTTCCACTGTTTAGCTGAAGGCTGCATTGACGGTGGTTGCATCAGCACGCTATCCCAATCGTTGCCCTCGCAACCCAGACCGTCTCATCCATGTCCAACACCGAACTTGAGATCGTCGTCGACGATCCGACCGCACCTGAAGATAACTCGCCGGCGGTCGTCAGCACCGGCGTCGTCGACGTCGTCGTGTCGCTGCTGTTGCTTGCGCTCGCCCTGGTGCTCGGCTGGGACAATTGGCGCACCGGCGCGTCGTGGGACTCGACCGGTCCGCAGCCGGGCTATTTTCCGTTCTACCTCTCGGTGATCCTCGGCGGTGCCAGCCTCTATGGTCTCGGCGCGGCCTTTCTTTCGCGCCGGGAAGCGGCCGAGACCTTTGTCACCCGGGCGCAGCTTCGCCGGGTGATGGCGGTGTTCGTGCCGACATTGCTGTTCTGCCTCGCCACCCAATATCTCGGTCTCTACGTCGCGAGCTTTCTCTTGATCGCAGGCTTCATGCGCCTCGTCGGCAAGATCGCGCTGTGGAAGTCGCTGCTCACCGCCTTCGTCTTCACCGCCGCGATGTTCATAACGTTCGATGTCGCGTTCGACGTCATCATGCCAAAGGGGCCGCTTGAGTCGGCTCTCGGCCGCTAGTCAACCGACAGGATTTCGAAACATGGAAGCCTTCGGTCTCCTGCTGCACGGCTTTGCCGTCCTGCTGACGTGGAAGACGCTGCTGTTGATGATGGTCGGCCTGGTGCTCGGCATCTTCGTCGGCGTGCTGCCCGGGCTCGGCGGCCCCAACGGCGTCGCGATCCTGCTGCCGCTGACCTTCACCATGGATCCGACCTCCGCGATCGTGATGCTGTCGTGCATCTACTGGGGCGCGCTGTTCGGCGGCGCCATCACCTCGATCCTGTTCAACATCCCGGGCGAGGCCTGGTCGGTCGCGACCACCTTCGACGGCTATCCGATGGCGCAGCAGGGCAGGGCGGCCGAAGCGCTCACCGCGGCGTTCACCTCGTCCTTCGTCGGTTCGCTGGTCGCGGTGCTGCTGATCACCTTCCTGGCGCCGATGATCTCGTCATTTGCGCTGAGGTTCGGCCCGCCGGAATTCTTCGCCGTCTATCTCCTGACCTTCTGTTCCTTCGTCGGCCTCGGCCGCGAGGCCAAGCACAAGACGGTGATCTCGATGTCGCTCGGGCTGCTGCTCGCCGGTGTCGGCATGGATACGGTGTCCGGGCAGCTGCGCATGACGTTCGGGTCCGCGGAGCTCTTGCGCGGCATCAACTTCCTCGTCGCTGTCATCGGTCTGTTCGGCATCAGCGAGATTCTGCTCACGATGGAGGAGCGCCTCGCGTTGCGCGGACACGCCGCCGGCATCAGCCTGCGCGTCGTGCTCTCGGTGTGGAAGGACCTGCCGAAATACTGGGTGACGCTGCTGCGCTCGTCGGTGATCGGCTGCTGGCTCGGCATCACGCCGGGCGGCGCGATCGCGGCCTCCTTCATGGGCTACAACCTCGCCAAGCGCTTCGCCAAGGATCAGGAGAGCTTTGGCAAGGGCCGGATCGAGGGCGTGTTCGCGCCGGAGACCGCCGCGCATGCCTCGGGCACCTCGGCGCTGCTGCCGATGCTGGCGCTCGGCATTCCCGGCTCGGGGACCGCTGCGATCCTGCTCGGCGGCCTGATGGTATGGGGCCTCAACCCGGGGCCGCTGCTGTTCGTGGAGCACAAGGATTTCGTCTGGGGCCTGATCGCCTCAATGTATCTCGGCAATGTCGTCGGCCTGGCGCTGGTGCTGACCACGGTGCCGATCTTCGCCTCGATCCTGCGCGTGCCGTTCGCGGCGGTAGCGCCGATGATCGTGGTGTCCTGCGCGATCGGCGCCTATGCGATCCAGAATGCGATGTTCGATATCTGGCTGATGCTGGGCTTCGGCGTCGTCGGCTACGTCTTCAAGAAGATCGGGATTCCGCTCGCGCCGTTCACCCTGGCATTGGTGCTCGGCAACCGCGCCGAGGATGCGTTCCGCCTCTCGATGATCGGCTCCGGAGGCGACTTGAAGGTGTTCTGGTCGAACGGCCTGGTCGGCACCATCACGACGCTGGCGATCGTGCTGCTGTTCTGGCCGGTGATCGACAAGGCGTTCGTCGGGCTCGGACGAATGCTGCGGCCTGCACGGGCGTAGTGGCGGTCCGGGATCTGGCGACCTCGAACCGCTAGGGCGTTGGTGGTTTGATACCGTCAGACCACCTTGCGCTGACGGAGCTCGGCGATCTCATCCTTGCCGAAGCCGAATTCGGCCAGCAGCTCTTCGGTCTGCTCGCCGAACTCCGGCGGCCGGGCGGCCATCCTGCTCGGCGTCCGCGACAGCGTCACCGGCTGGCTGACTAGCTGGATCTGCCGGTTCTCGTCATTGGGCACGTGCTGGGCCATGCCGAGATGCTTGACCTGGGCATCCTCGAACATCTGGTCAATCGAGTAGATCGGCCCGCACGGCACGCCGGCGGCGTTCAGCTCCTGCACCCAGGTCTCGGTCGATTTCTTCTCGGTCAGCGCGCCGATCCTCGCGTTCAGCGCGTCGCGGTTCTTCGAGCGCGCCGGGGCGGTCGCGTAGTCGGGGTCGGTGATCAGCTCGGGCGCGCCGATCGCCTGTGCGCAACGCTCCCAGATCCGCCCTCCCGTCGTGGCGATGTTGATGTAACCGTCGGAGGTCTTGAACACGCCGGTCGGGATCGAGGTCGGATGGTTGTTGCCGGCCTGCTTGGCCACTTCCTTTTCCATCAGCCAGCGTGCCGCCTGGAAATCAAGCATGAAGATCTGGGCCTGCAGCAGCGAGGTCTGCACCCACTGGCCTTCGCCGGATACGTCGCGTTCCAGCAGCGCGGTGAGGATGCCGATCGCACAGAACAGGCCCGCGGTGAGGTCGGCGACGGGAATGCCGACCCGCATCGGTCCGCCGCCGGGCGCGCCGGTCACCGACATCAGCCCGCCCATGCCCTGGGCGATCTGATCGAAGCCCGGGCGCTTGTGATAGGGGCCGTCCTGGCCGAACCCGGAGATGCTGCCATAGACGATCCGCGGGTTGATCTTGCGGATGCTCTCGTAATCGATGCCGAGCTTGGCCTTGACGTCCGGCCGGAAGTTTTCGACCACGACATCAGCCTGTTCGGCCAGCCGCTTGAACACCTCGAGCCCCTTGGGGTCCTTGAGGTTCAGCGTCATAGCGCGCTTGTTGCGGTGCAGGTTCTGGAAATCGGACCCGCCGCGCGGGCCACCCGGCTGCTCGCCACCGCCGTCCTCCAGAAGCGCATCGATCTTGACGACATTGGCACCCCAATCGGCGAGCTGACGTACACAGGTCGGCCCAGACCGGACCCGGGTCAAATCCAGCACGGTGAATCGGGAAAGAGCTTGGGATGCGCGGGGAAAGGGCATTTAGACACCTCTTGTTGGGCGGGCCGCCCGGGGGCTTCAGCCCATCTGCCATAGACAATTTGGCAGGCCTTTCCAACTGTTACCCGGATCACAAACAGGACTGGAAACAGCCAGCGATGGTTCCGTGGAGATCGGCTCCTGCCTTGTCCTTGCCCTGCGATGCCTTGCCGTCCGCCAACCCTCGACAATCACTGCGCCGGCTGCTAGCCCGTCGCCAGGCCGAATGGGTTTTGCCCTTACGGAAGAGGCACTTGGGGCGTATCGGAGCGATGGACCGAAAGTGGGCATGGCGGTGAAAAAGGGTCCATCCCATCTGCTCGGTAACTCGGCATGGAACGCGACTGCCTTCGCGGTCGCGGTGCTGCTCAACCTCGCGATCCTGCCGTTCGTGATTTTCCGGCTTGGTCTCGCCGCGTTCGGTGTTGCGGGTCTGGTGACGGCCTGTGTCGCGCCGGCGCTGATGTTCAGCAATGCGCTTGGTCTCTCGACGGCGCGCGAGCTCGCGCAAAGGCTGGAGCCGTCCGATCGCGACCTGGCACGGCGATTTTTCGCGACCGCTCTCGCGCTCGCCATCGTCCTTGGCGGCCTGATCGCGGCGTTGCTTGCCTTTGCAGGAGCGCCACTCGCACGACTGGGATTTCACCTGGGCGGCCCGGCCGCCGACGACCTCGGGCTCGCCTTCGCATTGGCCGGCGCCGGTTGGCTGCTCCAGTGCTTGTTCGCCGTCTTCCTCTCGCTGTTCACGGCGCGCCAGGACTATCGGCGGATCGCGTCGATCAGCATCACGGGCACGGTGGTGACGACGATCTCGATGCTGCTGCTGATTCCGTACGCGCCGCGGGCCTCGACGTTCCTCGGCTGTCAGGCCTTGGGCTTTGCGACAAATCTCGTGATGGCGTTCGCCTGGTCGCGCCACGCCATCAGCGACTGGCTGGCGCGGCCGGCGCTCGATCGCGGCGCGCTGCGTGCGCTGGTCAAGCTTGGCGGTTGGCAGTTCGCGGCGCAAAGCGGTGCGCTGTTCGCGGGGCAGGCGGACCGCTATCTGCTCGGCGCGCTGCTGCAGCCGCAATTCGTCGGCTTCTACAGCGTCGCGCAGCGGCTGGAGGAGGCGGTCTACATCGGCGTGTTGAAGATCGGCGAGATCTTGTTCCCGTTCTTCAGCACCCTGCAGAGGGAGGATGACGATCGCAAGGTCGACCTCCTCCTTCGCTCGTCCTGGATTCTCAATGTGCTTGCCGCGAGCGCGCTGGGCGGCCTGATCCCGGTCGCAGGCGCATTGCTGCACCGATGGACTGGCGCCGAGGTCGCCGCCGAGGCCCAGCTGGTGCTGGTGGTGCTCGCGATCAGCGGAATATTGGGGTCCAGCGCCAATGTGTTTGCGTTCTATCTGCTGTCGCAGGGCCGCTCCAGTTCCAACGCGCTGATCTCGCTCGTTACGGGCATCTTCACGCTGGCGACCAGCGCCGTCGCGTTGCCGTATTTCGGCTGGCAGGCGGCCGGTTGGAGTTCCTGCGTCGGGATGGTCGCCCAGATGGTGATCACCGTGCTGTTGCTGCGGCGAACCTTCCGCCTTTCAGATATGTGGTCACGGATGTTGCATTTCGTATTGATCCCGCTCGGCACGGGAGTAGCCATCGCGCTGGCGCTGCGTTCGCAGTTCGGCCACGCGTCATTCGACCACGCGCCGTCATGGTGGTATGTGGTGTCGCTCTACGGCGTGTCGGCTGCGGCGATCTTTGTCGCCGCCGTCGCGATGTCGCAGCTCGGTCCCTATCGCGCCGTTTGCTGGCGTGATCTCCACGTCATCAGCAGTCGCTTCCTGCCCTTCAAGGCTATCTAGACATGTGCGGCATCGCAGGCATCGTCAATCTGCGCGGCGCTCCCGTGGAGCCGGCCGACATCTCGCGGCTCACCAATTTGATCGCGCATCGCGGTCCGTTCGGCGAGGGCACCTGGTTCAATGCCAAGCGAAACGTCGCCTTCGGCCATCGCCGGCTCGCCATCATCGATCCCGGCGAGGGCGGCTATCAGCCGATGGTGTCAGGCGATGGCCGCCATGTGATCGTCTACAATGGCGAGATCTACAACTTCCTCGAATTGCGCCGCGAGCTCGAGGCCAAGGGCGCGGTTTTCCGCAGCCAGTCCGATACCGAAGTGATCCTCGCCGCCTGGCAGGCATGGGGCGAGGACATGCTGCTGCGCTTCAACGGCATGTGGGCGCTGGCGATCTACGACACCGTTACCGGTGATCTGTTTTTGGCTCGCGATCGCTTCGGCATCAAGCCGATGCTGTATGCGTTGTCATCCGAGCGGTTCGTGTTCGCGTCCGAACAGCGGGCGCTGGCGCGGAGCGGGCTGGTTGAGACGTCGCTCGATATCGACGTGGCGCGGCGGCTGTTGCTTGACCCGTTCGGGATCGAAGGCAGCGAGCGAACCCTGTTCGCGCAATTGCGCCGCCTGCAGGGCGGCCACTGCATGTGGTTGCGCCAGGGGCGTATGCAGGTGCGCCGCTGGTGGCGGACCGTGGATCACCTGCCGGCGATTCCGGATACCGAGGCCGAACGCGTCGAGCGCTTTCGCGAACTGTTTCAGGATTCCGTCGCGCTGCGGATGCGCAGCGATGTTCCGATCGGGACCTGTCTGTCCGGCGGCTTCGATTCGTCCGCGGTGATCTGCGCCATGGCGACCCATGAGAAGGCCGGCATGGGACCGCGGGACTCGACGGCCTGGCGACACGCCTTCGTCGCGACGTTTCCCGGCGCCAGCAATGACGAACGGCCGATGGCTGAGGAAGCGGCCGCGTGGGCCGACGTAGCACCGAGCTTTCTCGAGATCGGGCGCTCCGACGCGCTCACCGACCTTGACCGGATTCTCGACGACAATGACGACGTCTATATCGGGCTGCCGAGCGCGCCGTGGCTGATCTATCGCGAGCTCCGGCGCCAGAACGTCACCGTGTCGCTCGACGGCCACGGCGCGGACGAATTGATGGGCGCCTACCTGCAGGAAGGGCAGTCGGCCGCATTCCGGATCCGGAACGCAGCAGCCGCGCTCACCTCACGATCGCAGCTGGCGCAGCGCGGCATCGACTTCCTGCGGGCGCAGATGATCAGACGCGAGGGGCACTACTTCCTGCGTGGAGGCGCTGCGGCCGCTCCTGCGCCGCTGCCGCTGGTCGCCGAGGATGACGAATTGCCTGATACATGGGGCGCGTTGAACCGGCGCCTCTACCGCATGTTCCATTCGACCACGCTGCCTACCATTCTGCGCAATTTTGACCGGCTCTCGATGGCGCATGGGATCGAGGTCCGCATGCCGTTCATGGACTGGCGGCTGGTCACCTACACGATGGCGTTGCCCGAAACGAGCAAGTCGGCTGATGGCCTGACCAAGGTGGTGGCGCGGCAGGCGATGGCGAACCTGATGCCCGAAAGCATCCGCACCGCGCGCCGCAAGGTAGGCTTCAACTCGCCGATGCCGGAATGGCTGAACGGGCCATTGGCGGGCTGGACGGCAGAGCTGCTCGAGCGGAATGTTCCGGCATTCGCCGAGTTCGTCGACGAAGCACCCCTTCGAAACGCGGTCGGCCGCTTGACGACGTCGCAGAGCTGGGATTGGAAGAGTGTCGGCCGGATCTGGCCCTATTTGAACATGAAATGGATGTTGGCAAGGTCCGCGTAACCAATGCGTCTGTTCCAGAATAGTGGTCTCTATCCGTCCTATTTGCCGAGGCTGAACCAGCTCGCGGCAAAGGCGTCAGGTTTCGACGCGCGCCGCGACGTGTTCCTGCATGATCGATTTGGTGCCGCGCATTTTCTCAAGCCCGTGCTCGACGGCGCAGCTGAAGCCTTCTTCACGAATGGCGACGACGAGGTGCTGCAGCGCCAGTGGGCACGTGAGCAGGGCATGAAGGAATCGCCCGCGCTCGAGGCCATTCTGCTCGCGCAGATCGAGCATCACAGGGCCGAGGTGTTCTACAATCTCGATCCGGTGCGCTATCCGAGCGCGTTCGTCGCCAAGCTTCCCGGCTGCGTGAAGAAGACGCTGTGCTGGCGTGCCGCGCCCTCCGGAAATGCCGATCTCACAGCCTATGGCGCGGTGCTTGGAAACTTCCCCTCGATCCTTGAGGCGTGGCGCAGCAAGGGGTGCCGGGCGGAGCTCTTCTTTCCCGCGATCGACCCCGTCATGGAGCAGTACGGTCACGGCGAACGGCCGATCGATGTGGCCTTTGTCGGTGGATATTCGCGGCATCATAGTGCGCGGGGCAGGACGCTCGAACAGGTCGCCGCCCTGGCGGTTGATCGCAAGATCGTGTTCTGCCTCGATGCGTCGCGGCTGACGCGCCTTGCCGAAAGCGCGGTCGGTCGATTGCTGCCGCTGCGCAAGCACCGGCGGCCCGACGTCATCGCGCGAATCGCGAGGTTGCCGCTGTTCGGCAGGGACCTCTACGAGCTGTTCGGATCGGCGAAGGTCGTGCTCAACGGCGCAATCGACATGGCTGGCAACGACCGCGGCAATATGCGCTGCTTCGAGGCGATGGGTTGCGGGGCGCTACTCGTGTCGGATGCCGGCAACTATCCGGAGGCGATGCAGGACGGCGTCACGATGCGCACCTACGACGCTCCCGAGCGGGCCGCCGAGGCGATCTCACGCAGCCTGCAGGATTGGCCTCAATGGGCCGGGATCGCCGCCTCCGGCAGGAGCCGTGTGCAGGAGACCTACAGCAAGGCTTCGCAGTGGGCACAGTTTATCGATCTCGTCGCGCGGATTGAGCCGTGATAGAGCGTTTTCGAGCGAGGCGGGTACCGGTTCGCGTGAAGAAAACGCGTCAAAGCAAAATCGAGAGCCTCCGTTCCGACGCAATCGGAACGGAGGTGACCCTGGCCAGGCTGAATCGTTTCCCGCTGCGTCCGTGACCGGCGCATCCGGTCACACGTTCCGGGCAAAGCGCGCAGCGCCGGGGATCGGCGTGAGCCATGCGGCGGCGCGATCGGTATAGATCTCGGCTTGCGGCTGCAATCCCTCCATGCTGTCGAGCGTGCCGGCTTTCACCACGACCTTGCCGGGCATCAATGCGGTTTTCGCAAGCAAAGGGGACCCGCAGCGCCCGCAGAAATGACGATGGACCGGATGGCCGCTGTCGCCCTTGTCGACGAACACCACCGTCTCGCCCGACTGCTGGTAGTCGGCTTCGCGGATCACAAGGTTGAACGAAAACAAGCTGCCGCTTTGTCGCTGGCAATGTGTGCAATGACATATCGCGATGCTTCGCGGTTCGCTCCTGAGCGTGTAACGCACCGCGCCGCACAGACAGCCGCCGCTCCGTTCCTGCATGCTGGTTTCTCCCATACGATGACGCCGTCGCCGGGAACAAGGGACGCCGCCTCAGGCGTCGCCAATCACGGCATCGATGAATGTGGTGGCCGATTCCCTCAACTGCTTGCGGCTGTATCCGGCGCGCTCCATCACGGCGAGCCCGCGCGTGAACGTCACGATGACGCGCGCCAGCCGGTTTGCATCGGCCGTGCTGCGCCTGTTCGGCGCCGCGCTGATGGCCTTGCCGACCAACTGCTCGAGCCTGGTGAGCACGTCCTGCACGCGCTGACGCACATCCGTGCTCGAAATGGCCGCGTCGAGCGCGGTGCGCGTGGTCAGGCAGCCCCGTTGCGGCGTGCCGTCCGTCATGTTGACGATGATCATCTCAAAGAAGCCCCTCAGCCTCGCCGAAGTGTCGCCCTGCGCCAGCGCGCTGCCGGCCGCGTCCAGGAATTGCGCGGCATACTGGTCGAAGGCGCGCAGGAAGATCGCTTCCTTGTCGCCATAGGCGTTGTAGAGGCTGCCGCGCTGGACGCCGGTCGCGGCCGCGAGGTCCTGCATGGTCGCATCGTGCAGACCCTTGCGCCAGAACACGTCGAGCGCGGTTGCGATCACTTCGTCCTCGTCGAACTGACGCACGCCCACCATTCGATCTACTCCATCGGGTCATTCTTGACACAATCGTCAATATTGACAATGATGTCAAGAATGAACCCGAGGAGATCCGAATGATTACCGCCGTCACGACGTTCAAGCTGCCGAAGCCGATCACGCGCGAAGAAGCCCGCAGCATCTTCCTGAGCACCGCGCCGGTCTATCGCGGCATTCAGGGGCTGTTACGAAAGACCTATGTGCTGTCCGAGGACGGGCTGACGGCCGGCGGTATCTATTTCTGGAGCTCGAGGGTGGAGGCGGAAGCGCTGTACACCGATGCGTGGCGCGCCCGCGCCCGGGAGAAATATGACGCCGATCCGATCGTGACCTATTTCGAGAGTCCCGTGGTTGTCGACAACCTTACCCAGCAGGTTGTCGCCGACGATTAGCAACGATGCAGTGGTGGCGGATGCGCATTACAGCGCATTGAGCGCCTTGCGCGATGGAGCGAGCGGCAGCCATTCCGGAATCTGCCGCCTGGCGAGCCAGTACGGCCGCCAGATCGCGCGCCAGGTCGGCCGGTCGAGAGGCGCGGTGCCCCACCTGCGTTGCTCGATCTCCATCCGCAACAGGTCGTGGCCATGCAGCCATCGGCGCGCTGCCCACCAGACTTCACGCGGCATCTCGGCATTCCGAATACCGGTGAGCTCGGCGATACCAGGCAACGGACCTTCAAAACGCGCCGCAACTCTCAGGGTAGCGACCCGTTGCCCGCTCCGCCTGACGCTCCACAGCCGCGAGCGATTGTGGGCGAGGTTGGGACCGTAGGTGCGCAGGCAATTCTGCATCGCTTCCGCCTCCTCCGAGATATCAGTGGTCGAGTTCAGCGGGATGAAGTCGTAGCCGTCAACGCGGCCCGGCTGCAGCCACATATCCGCGATCTTCTCCGAGCCGAGGCTGACATGCAGCGCGATCATCGTGCTCCACGCATCGACGGCCGCGAGCGCCGAGCCGATCTGCATGCTCGCCGTCCACCTCCGGTCGATCAGCGTATGTCCCAGCGTCGCCGGCTGCGTGGAGAACCACGCCCACAGGCTGACGAGCCGTAATCGCGCGGGATCGGTGCGCGGCGGCGCCCGGACCAGCTCGCGCGCGATCCAGACCGCCGCCGGTCCGTGTGCGAGCTCGGCAACGGCCATGACGGATTTCAGCCAGATCGGCGCGAGCTTCGGTGACGGCGGCAGGTGGTTCGCGATCTGCCGGCGAAACAGCTCGTCATCGGGCAGTCCCGTGATCGGAGCGGTGAACGCTTCCGGCGGCAACCTTCGCAGCCACAGCGGAATGCCTGCCGCGGCCGTAGCGTCCGAGAGCGAGCGGCCGTCGATGACGCACGCGCGTGCGCGTGCCGAAGCGATCCCGGCTCGCGGGACCGCCAGCGCGAACAGCAGCGCAGGAAAACTCGCGGCAAGGTCCGCAAGACGCGTATGCCGCATGGCCAACGCGCGGACCTTTCCCTGAACGTGCGGATGATACCTCCGCAGCTGACGTTCGAGCAGCACGGAGCGTGTGGCCTCCCGACGAGAGACCACCAGAAGCGTCGAGGTCATGACAAAAGTTCCGCAAGCGCGGAGCCGCAGGCCCGCAGCAGAGTGGATTGCGTGTGGGTGTTGCGATTTCATCCGGGATCCAATCCCGGGACGCGCGTCAAATATCGCGCGGCGCACCCGGGAAGCGCACAGACCTGAACATCGTCGCCTCCTGCGTTGAAGTTGCGAAGCGCTCCCATAGCCTATTTCCCGCCGCTAGGCAACGTGAAGCTGTGCATTGCATTTTGGCGATATGGTGCGTGCGCGATGAGCGGCCTCACCGCGGCATCGATCGCTGAGCTCTCTTCACGATCCCGGTCGACGACGCTAGTCTGATGAGGGGCTAACAAGAAAACGTAGGTGGGAGGCGATGATGACCCAACAACAATCCTCCGATCCAGGCTCCCCGGCACTGCCACGCCGCAGGCTCGGCCGCACTGGGCTCGATGTCTCCATTGCCGGCTTCGGCACCGCGCCGCTCGGCGACCTGTTCGCACGGCTCGACGACACTGCTGCGATCGCAGCAGTGGAGCGGGCGTTTGCGCTGGGCGTCAACCTGCTGGATTCCTCGCCGCTCTACGGCCATGGCCTCGCCGAACACCGCAGCGGCACCGCGCTGCGCCGCGTGGCGCGCGACGACGTCCTCGTCTGCACCAAGGTCGGGCGCTGGATGGACCCGTTCCATGGCCGCGGCGACGGCTCGAATTTCGCCGGCGGCGCGCCGCATCGCGCGGTGTTCGACTATTCCTATGACGGCACCATGCGCTCGGTGGAGCAGTCGCTGCTGCGGCTCGGCACCGATCGCATCGACCTGCTCCTGATCCACGACGTCGACGTCTGGACCCACGGAGCTGACGCGATCGAGGCGCGGTTTCGCGAGGCGATGGAGGGCGCCTATGTCGCGCTCGACAAGTTACGTTCCGAACGCGTGGTCAGGGGCATCGGGATCGGCGTCAACGAGGCCGAGATGTGCGTGCGCTTCGCCAAGGCCGGAACGTTCGACACCATGCTGCTTGCCGGCCGCTACTCGCTGCTCGAGCAACCCGCGCTAGCCGAATTCCTTCCGTTGGCACAAGCCCGGGGCATCGGCACGATGCTCGGTGGCGTCTTCAACTCCGGCATCCTGGCGACCGGTGCGGTTGCCGGCGCCAAGTACAATTACAAGGACGCGCCGCCCGACGTGATGCGGAAGGTGGCGGCGATCGAGCGCGTCTGCCGCGCCCACAACGTGGCGCTGCCGACCGCCGCGCTGCATTTCGCGCTCGGCCATCCGGCGGTGGCAAGCCTCGTGCTCGGCGCGCAGACGCCGCAGGAGGTCGAACGCAACGTCGCCGCGTTGTCGTCGCCCGTGCCTGCCGCGCTGTGGCGCGACCTGAAGGCAGAGGGGCTGCTCGACCAGCACGCGCCGGTGCCGGCATGATGCGGATCGACGCCCACCACCATGTCTGGACCCTGGCCCGCGCCGATTACGGTTGGTTGACGCCCGAACGCGGGCCGATCTACCGCGACTTCGGCCTGGCCGATCTGGCGCCGCATCTCGCCGCGGCCGGGATCGAAGGCACCATCCTGGTGCAGGCCGCACCGACGGAAGCGGAGACCGCATTTCTGCTTGACATCGCAAAAGGCGCCGAGCAGGTGCGCGGCGTGGTCGGCTGGATCGACTTCGATGCCGCCGCCGCCGCGGCGCGGATCGATGCGATCGCCGGGCGCGAACTCCTGGTCGGTCTGCGGCCGATGGTACAGGACATCGCCGATGACGACTGGCTGCTGCGACCGGAACTGGCGGCGCCGCTCGAGGCGATGGCGCGGCACGACCTTGTCTTCGATGCGCTGGTGCTGCCGCGCCATTTGCCGCGGCTCATCCAGGTGGTCGATCGCCATCCGGACCTGCAATTCGTGCTCGATCATTTCGGCAAGCCGCAGCTCGCAACCGGCGACATCGCGGCCTGGAAAGACGACATTGCAAGTCTCGCCACACGCGCCAACGTCGTCTGCAAGCTGTCGGGCCTTGCGACGGAGGCGGCGCCGAACTGGCAGGTCGCCGATTTGCGCGAGGCGGTGGATCACGCACTGGCATGTTTCGGACCGCAGCGGATGCTGTGGGGCAGCGACTGGCCCGTCGTCAATCTTGCCGGCGGCTATGGGCATTGGCTCGCGGCGGCGGAGACCTTGCTGGCTGATTTGTCAAGTGACGCGAGGGCTGCGATTTTCGGCGGCAATGCGGCGCGCATCTATTTGTCAAGCCGCGGACGGCCAACATCCCGGAAATAGATTGCAGGTCGCGCCCAATTTGATCCACAGCGCGCCTTGATGAATCAATCCGGGATGGTTCATAAGCGGCGTCCGCGCCGTCGGTGATCCGGCGGCGCAATGGAATTTTAGAGAGATGAGCGTGGCAAAGATTCATCATCAGATTGCGCAGGAGCTGGGGGTTCGCGACGAACAGGTCGAGGCGGCGGTGACGCTGCTCGATGGCGGCGCCACGGTGCCGTTCATCGCGCGATACCGCAAGGAGCTCACCGGCGCGCTTGATGACGCCCAGCTGCGCACGCTGGAAGAACGGCTGACGTATTTGCGCGAGCTCGAGGAGCGCCGCACCGCGGTGCTCAATTCGATCCGCGAGCAGGGCAAGCTCGACGCCGCGCTCGAGGCCCAGATCATGGCCGCCGACAGCAAGGGCCGGCTCGAAGACATCTATCTGCCGTACAAGCCGAAGCGTCGCACCAAGGCCGAGATCGCCAAGGAGGCCGGCCTCGAGCCGCTCGCCGATCAACTTCTCGCGCAGCCCGAGAACGATCCGAACGAGGCCGCGACGCCCTTCGTCAATGCCGAGAAGCAGGTCACCGACGTTGGTGCCGCGCTCGACGGCGCGCGCGCGATCCTGGTCGAGCGCTTCGCCGAGGATGCCGACCTGATCGGCGCACTGCGCGAGGAGATGTGGTCGAACGGCATCATGGCCTCGACCGTCCGCACCGGCAAGAAGACCGAAGGCGAGAAGTTCAAGGACTATTTCGATTTCTCCGAGCCGCTGCCGAAGCTGCCGTCGCACCGCATCCTGGCGCTGTTCCGCGGCGAGAAGGAAGAGATCCTCGACCTCGCCATCAAGCCGGAGGCGCAGGAGCCGGTCGTAGGCCAGCCCGGCCTCTACGAGCTCAAGATCATGAACCGCTTTGCGATCTCCAACCAGGGCCGCAAGGGTGACAAGTGGCTGAACGAGACGGTGCGCTGGGCCTGGCGCACCAAGATCCAGATCCATCTCAACATCGATTTGCGGCTGCGGCTGTGGACCGCGGCCGAGACCGAGGCGGTGCGCGTGTTCGCCTCGAATCTGCGCGACCTCTTGCTCGCGGCGCCGGCCGGCGCGCGCGCCACCATGGGGCTCGATCCCGGCTATCGCACCGGTGTCAAGGTCGCGGTGATCGACGCGACCGGCAAGGTGGTGGCACACACGGCGATCTTCCCGCATGAGCCGCAGCGGCGCTGGGATGAGGCGCTCGCCATTCTCGGCAAGCTCGCGATCGAGCATGGCGTCGAGCTGATCGCGATCGGCAACGGCACCGCCTCGCGCGAGACCGACAAGCTCGCTGCCGAGCTCGTGAAGCGGTTGCCCGAGCGCAAGATGACCAAGATCGTGGTCTCTGAAGCCGGCGCATCGGTCTACTCGGCCTCGGCCTTCGCCTCGAACGAACTGCCCGACCTCGACGTCACCATTCGCGGCGCGGTCTCGATCGCGCGGCGGCTGCAGGATCCGCTGGCCGAGCTGGTCAAGATCGATCCGAAGGCGATCGGCGTCGGCCAGTACCAGCACGATCTCGGCGAGGCCAAGCTCGCCCGCTCGCTCGATGCCGTGGTGGAAGACTGCGTGAACGCGGTCGGCGTCGATGCCAATACCGCCTCGGTGCCGCTGCTCGCGCGAGTGTCGGGCATCGGCCAGGGACTGGCGCAGAGCATCGTGCAGCACCGCGATGCCAACGGCCCGTTCAAGTCGCGCAAGGCGCTGAAGGAGGTGCCGCGGCTCGGGCCGAAGGCTTTCGAGCAGTGCGCCGGCTTCCTGCGCATCAGCAATGGCGAGGATCCGCTCGATTCATCCGGCGTGCATCCGGAAGCCTATCCGGTGGTGCGCCGCATCCTCGAGGCGACCAACAGCGACATCAAGGCGCTGATCGGCAATGCCGACGTGGTGCGGGGTCTCAAGCCGCAATCCTTCGTCGACGATACGTTCGGATTGCCGACTGTTACCGACATTCTGCGCGAGCTGGAAAAGCCCGGCCGCGACCCGCGTCCGGCGTTCAAGGCGGCGGTGTTCAAGGAAGGCGTCGAGGAGGTCAAGGACCTCAAGAAGGGCATGATCCTCGAGGGCACCGTGACCAACGTCGCCGCGTTCGGCGCCTTTGTCGATATCGGCGTGCACCAGGATGGGCTGGTGCACATCTCGGCGATGTCGCGGAATTTCATCAAGGACCCGCGCGAGGTGGTGAAGCCGGGCGACATCGTCAAGGTCAAGGTGCTGGACGTCGAGGTCGCGCGCAAGCGCATCGCGCTGACGCTGCGGCTTGACGACGAGATCGGGCCGAAGAAGGACAATGCGGCGCCGTCGCGCGATTTCTCGCGCGGTTCCGGCAAGATGACGTCGTCAGCTCCGCGCCGGCCGCAGGAGCAGTCCGGCGGCGGCGCGCTCGCCGAGGCGCTGCGTCGCGCGGCCGAGAAGAGCGGGCGCGCCAAGCCGACCTGAGGTGTGGGCGCGAATAGGTGAGATCACAGGACAGGCAGAGCGAAGCGAAACCCATCACCCGAAGATCGAAGCGGTCGGGTCATGGCGATGGGTTTCGCTGGCAGATTGCGACCCTGTCTTTCGTCAGGCCGCTGGTCGCTGCGCGGACGGCTGGACGTTCTGGTTCAACCGGAACAGGTTGCTGGGATCGTATTTTGACTTCAGTGCCGTGAGACGCGCGTAGTTCGCGCCGTATGCGTTGGACACGCGATCGGTTTCGTCCTCGGGCATGAAGTTGACGTAGACGCCGCCGGTTGCGTAAGGCGCAGTTTCGGCAAAAAGCGTCCGGGCCCAGCCGATCGAGCGCTGCTTGTCGGCGGACTGGCGCCATCGTGTATGAACATTCATCGCAAAATTCGCACTGCGATGAGGATAAGCCATTGCGTCAGGCGCCACACGGCTGGCCGCTCCGCCGAGCTGACCAATGAAGATTTCGCACTCTTCGGTCGGAAGCTGCGCAACCTGGTTGACGAGAACATCCAGGAGGCCGTCGCCGAGATCGACAAAATTGTGCGACTTCCAATAATTGTAGGCACCCGGAGTCAGCAACGGGTCGAATGCAGTCTGCCAGGTGGTGAAGGGCTGCATGCCGACCACATCCGCAATCGGCGTTCCCAGCCCACGGAGCGCAGCCAGGGCACGGTTACCGTCGCGCTCGTCGCCGACATAGCAGACCGCAAAGACGAGAATTTCCTTGCCGTGAATGTCAGCCGGAAGGAAGGGAAGCGGCGGAGCCTTTCTGAGGACCACCCATTGCGTGAGTTCGTCGGGGGCTTTGGCTGCGATCTGGCGATAGCCGGCGAGAAGTTCTCTTGCCCGGGCAAAGGGATGCACAATCAGGCCGGAGAGGACCGTCGGCCCGACCGGGTGCAAGCGAAATTCGAACGAGCTCACGACGCCGAAATTGCCGCCACCTCCGCGTAGCGCCCAGAACAGATCGGGGTTCTCGTCCGCGCTCGTCCGCACGAGCTTGCCGTCAGCCGTTACCACGTCGGCAGAGATGAGATTGTCGATAGCCAGTCCGAACTTGCGGCTGAGCCATCCGAAGCCGCCGCCAAGTGTGAGGCCCGCCACGCCGGTCGTTGAATTGATGCCGAGCGGAGTGGCTAGTCCGAAAGCTTGCGCCTCTTTGTCGAAGTCGCCGAGGGTCGCGCCCGGTTCGACGCGCGCGATGCGGCGAGCGGGATCGACCCGCACGCCGCGCATCAGCGAGAGGTCCAGCAAGAGACCTCCTTCGCACACGGCATTCCCGGCAATGTTGTGGCCGCCGGCGCGCACCGCAAGCAAGACGCCGCGCTCGCGTGCGAAAGCGACGGCATGCATGATGTCTGCGGCACCTCTGCAGCGGACCACCATGCTCGGGCGGCGATCTATCATCGCATTCCAGATCGTGCGGGCCTCATCGTAGCCCGCTTCCTGGGGCAGACAGACAATCCCTCGCAATGTCTGTCGCAACGTATCGAGAGTATCACTTCCAAGCGCAATCGCCCCGCCGTGCAGCGAGGCCAGCCGGATCTCGGTCATTGTGTCTCCTCCAATGGCACGGAGACGAGGTCCGGCAGACGCCCGGCCCGCATCCCCTGGACAAAATCAGTCAAAAGTTCCGGACAACTTCAACCGGCGATCTTCAAACGACCGCGGCTACGGCTGCCAGCAATTGATGTTGCCTGGCGTTGCCTTTCGGCCTGTCAAAGGCCGGTTCCTGCTACACGTGAGTCCGCTCAGCGAAGGAAAAGGTTCACGGCCAAGTCGCTCTTTGGCCGCGCACTGCGACCGGAGGACTGTGATTGTTCCGCTCCCGGCCCTGAACCGAACAATGTGTGGTTCGCTGTCATGCCGGCTGTGTGCGGTGGACCGGACATCGACGACGTCCACTGATGAACACGCACCCTAGGGCGCAATCTCGACTCCAGGATAGCTATGACGCGAAGAAGACCTCCCGCCGATCCTAACTTCGGCGTCAGAATCTGGCGCATTTGTCAGTTGAAGTTGCGCTTCGTCTTGCGTCTTCTGATCATGCTCGCGTGCGGCGATACGAGTTTGCCGCGGTCCCAATCAGGGAGGGTTTCATGAAGAACAGGCTTCTCACGTGTCTCACGGCAGCGACGCTCGCTGTCAGCGTTGCGCTTGCACCGGCTGCCCTCGCCAGAGGTGGTGGCGGGCATGGCGGCGGCGGTGGCTTCGGTGGCGGCCACGGCGGTGGCTTTGGTGGAGCTATGGGTGCCATGGGTGGCGGTATGCATGGTGGCGGCTCTGGCGGCGGCATGCATGGCGGTGGTTTCGGCGGCGGGATGCGTGGTGGCGGCGCGGCGTTCGCCGCCATGGGTGGCGGCGGGCATTTTGCCGGCGGGCATGTCGGCGGTCCGCGCTTCGTTGGCGCACCGGCAGTCGGGCCGCGATTTGCCGGCGCCGGATTCCGCGGCGGACGCTTCTTCCATCATGGCGGCTTCTTCCGCCACCACCGCTTCCATCGCTTCGCATTCTTCGGTGCGCCCTATCTCTACGCCGGCTATGACTACGGCTGCTACCGCAGGGTATGGACGGCCTACGGTCTGCAATGGGTCAATGTGTGCGGGGACTATTGGTGATCGCCCAACCAACCGCACCGTTGTCGCGGTCGTCGCCAGACGTTCCATCCTGCCCCGGAATGGGATAGTCTGGCGGCGATCGTCGCGGGGCGGCCGCTCGGAGAGTTTGAGAACTCGGAGAGTTCGACACAGCTCGGAGAGTTCAGGAATATGACCGGTGCTCACCGCCGCATTCTCGTCGTCGAGGACGATCCGGAAACCGCAGGTCAGCTCGTCGAGGAGCTCACCACCAGCGGCTATGATGTGGATCTGGCGGCGAACGGCCGCGAGGCGCTGAGCCAGGGTGCGGCGCGCGACTATGCCGTGATCACCATCGATCGCATGCTGCCCGACATCGACGGCATCACGGTAATGCGTCAGATGCGCGACGGCGGCATCGCAGTGCCGTTCCTGATCATCAGCGCGCTCGGCGAGATCGACGACCGGGTGCGGGGCTTGCGCGCGGGCGGCGACGACTATCTGGTCAAGCCGTTCTCCTTTGTCGAACTGCTGGCGCGGCTGGAGGCGCTCGGCCGCCGCAGCGAGACCGTTGCCAAGGAGACCATCCTGCGGGTCGGCGATCTCGCGATCGATCTGATTTCGCGGACGGCGAGCCGCCGCGGTCGCAAGATTCCGCTGCTGCCGAAGGAATTCCAGCTGCTCGAATACCTCGCGCGCAACGAAGGCCGCGTGGTGTCGCGCGCCATGTTGCTGCGGCATGTGTGGGACCTGCACTTCGATCCCTCGACCAACATCATCGACGTCTATGTCGGGCGGGTGCGCCGCAAGGTCGACGACCAGCAAGCCTACCCGCTGATCCATACGATCCGCGGCATCGGATACTGCCTCCGTGCTCCTGGCTAAGACCTTCAAGTCGTCGACGTTCCGCCTGGCGATGATCGCCATCGGTGCCTTCGGCCTGATCGTTTCCGCGATCTTCGCCTATGTCTACTGGTCGACGTTGTCCTATGTGCGCGACAGGTCCGACCGCACGATCATGACCGAGCAGGCGAGCCTGGCTGACGCCTATGCGCGGTCCGGGCGCGATGGCCTGACTGCGTTGATCGCGCAACGCGTCGCGGACAAGGGCTTTGCCGATCATGTGTATTTGTTGGTCGGTCCCGGATCGACCGTGCTGGCGGGAAATCTCAGGCAGTGGCCGGCGGGCGCTGCCGAGAAAGGATGGGCTGAATTTCGTGCCTCCCTGCCACAGCTTTCCTCGGGAACCTCCCTGCTGCGAGGCGTGACGGAAACGCTGTCAAACGGCGATCGGCTGCTGGTCGGCCGCGATATCAGCGATCTCGACGGCTTTATGGCGCAAATCAGGGCCGCCGGCATTGCGGTCGTCGTGCTGATCATCGGGCTTGCAGCCGCTGCCAGCATCGGCGTCACGCGGCGAACGGTCGGCCGGATCGAGTCGATCAATGCGACCAGTCGCGCTATCATGCTCTCCGGCCTCGACCAGCGCATCCCGCTCCGCGGCAGCCATGACGAATGGGATCGCGTCGCCGAGAATCTCAATCTGATGCTGGACCGGATCCAGACCCTGATGGGGGACGTCAAACAGGTCAGCGAAAATATCGCCCATGACCTGCGCACGCCGCTGACCCGGATGCGCGGCCGGCTCGAGAAAGCCTATCACGCCCCGCGGAGCGGGGAGGGCGACGCCGCGCTGATCGGCGACACCATCGCCGATCTCGACGCGGTGCTCGGGATGTTCGCGTCGATCACGCGGATTTCGGAGATCGAGACGCGAGCCCGCAAGGGTGCGTTCCGCACCGTCAATCTCGTCGAAATCGCCGGCGAGGTGGTCGAACTCTACGACGCCGCCGCCGAACAGGTGACCACGCGCCTCGATCTTGCCGGCGATCAGGCGGTGCTGGTCACCGGCGACCGCGACCTGCTGTTCGACGCCATCGCCAATCTCGTCGACAACGCCATCAAGCACGGCCGCCCGGGCGGACGGGTGACGGTGACTTGCGACAACGACGAGCGAGGCGCGGTGATTTCGATCGCCGATGACGGCCCCGGCATTCCCGCCGACCAGCGCGACCGCGTCTTCAAGCGGTTCTACCGCCTTGAGCAGAGCCGCTACACGCCCGGCAACGGCCTCGGCCTCAGCCTGGTTGCGGCCGTCGCGAGCCTACACGGCGCGCGGATCGAGTTGCACGACAATGCGCCGGGGTTGTTGTGCAGGCTGGTATTTCCCGCGGCGGAAACATAGGCACGCGGCGGCTCGGGCTCCCACTCTCCGCGCCGCACACTCGCCGTCGTCCTGGCGAAAACCCATTACCCCAAAGAAAACCCATTACCCCAAATGAGAGTTGTTGCGCGATGCTGGGGCTCCGATCCCGTTCACGATCAAGTTCGGTGGTTATCGGTCCTAGCTTTCGCCAGGACGACGACGTGGTGAGAGCGGCTCAAAACCTCGCGGCCATCTCCGCAAGCCAGCGGTGCGCCGCCTGGCGGGCGGCGCGGATCGGCTCGGGGGGCCCGGTGGTCGGGCCGATCGGCACGAAGCGCACGTCGCTGATGCCGATGAAGCGCAGCGCCTCGCGCAGATAGGGTGTTGCCATGTCGATGCGGCCGCGGTTCATGCCGGTGACGAAGTCGCTGCCGCTTGCGAGGATCACGATCGTCGGGCGGTCCTTGAGCAGCGGCAGATAGCCCTGCGCCGGATCGAAGCGGAAGGCCAGCCCGGGCTGGATGATGACGTCGAGCCACTGCTTGAGCTTGTAGGGAATGCCGAAGTTCCACATCGGCGTCGAGATCAGCACGCGATCGGCCAGCGACAGCCGCAGCGCGAGGCGCTCGGCGATTGCGAAGGCGTCGTGCTGCGAACTGGTGAAGCTCTTGCCGCCGATCCGGGCGTATTTGGCCTCGAGCAGGTAACCCTCGAATTCCGGCAGCGGCTCGCGCCAGAGGTTCATCGCGTCGATCTCCCAGTCCGGCCGCGCCTGACGGAAGCGATCGAGAAAGACACGCGCGCCGGCCGCCGATTCCGAATCGGCGCGCGGTGAGCAGTTAAGATGCAGCAGCTTCGGCACCGCGCCTCCCTAGCCGAGCGCCTTGATCACGGTGTCGGCGTCGGTCACGACGGAGACGTTCTGGAGCGCGAAGTTGATCGCGGCGTTGTGCCAGTCGGCATTCATGGTCGAGCAGCAATCCTCCGGCACGATCATGAAATAGCCCTTGTCGGCGCCGGTGCGCGCTGTGTGCTCCACCGACATATTGGTCCAGGCCCCGGTGTTGATGATCATGTCGCGGCCGGTCGCCTTCAGGATGGTCTCAAGCCGCGTGCCTTCCCAGGCGCTCATCCGCATCTTCTCGACCACGAAGTCGCCCGGGCGCGGCTCGAGTCCCGAAACCGGTGCCGCGCCCCAGCTGCCGCGCACCATCGCCTTGCTGTCGACCAGCCCCTCGAACAGCGGCGCGTTCAAGGTGACGCCGGGCGCGCCCGGCTCGACGACGAACCAGACATGGATGATGGCGACGCCGCGCGCTCGCGCAGCCTCCGCCACCCGGCGGACATTGTCGACGACATGCTGCTGGCGGGCGTGCGCGGGCGCACCGGACTCGGCGAACGCGCCGCCGTCCATGATGACGTCGTTCTGCATGTCCTGGATGATCATCGCGCAGCGTTGCGGATCGAGCTGCATCTCGCCGCCGGTCAGGTTCGGCGCAGGCGGGGACGATGTGGTACTCGCGCCGCCGCGCTTGCCGCTCATATAGGGCTCATGGCGCGGACCGACCCTGGTCGGGATCGCATAGACCGAATGGGTCGCGGTCAGATAGAGCGTGCGGAAGTCGGCGCCGCCCCAGGCGAGGTTGGCGACGAGCTCCGGCAGGCGGACCTTGCCGAGCAGGTCGCCGCCGGGTGAATAGACCCAGACGCCGCCGGGCGCGGTGACCCAGACATTGCCGCGCTGGTCGCACTTCATGCCGTCGGGCAGGCCGGGCTCGAGCTCGGAGCGGATGCCGGAGGCGAACACGCGCGGATTGGCAAGCGAGCCGTCGGCGCTGACGTCGAAGGCGCGGATCAGCGCCTGCACGGTGTCGTTGACATAGAGGATGTGCTCGTCCGGCGAGAAGCACAGCCCGTTCGGCTGCTCGAACAAATAGCGGTCGACCAGCAGTTTCGGCGCGCCGCCGCCGGGCGGCACGCGATAGACGCCCTGAAAGCCGAGCTGGCGCGGCCGTTCCACGCCATAGACCGGCATCCGGCCGTACCAGGGATCGGAGAAATAAATCGCTCCGGAGGAATGCACGCAGACGTCGTTCGGACTGTTGAGCTCCTGGTTCTCGTAATGCGAGGCCAGCACGTCGCGCCGCCCGTCGGGTCGCTCGCGGATTAGCGAGGATGTCGCGTGCTCGCAGACGATCAGATTGAGGTCCGCGTCATAGGTCATGCCGTTGCATTTGTTCGACGGCCGCTTGACCTCGACGACGCCGCGCCGGGTGTCCCAGCGCCGGCGCACGTCGCCCGGCATGTCCGAGAACAGCAGGAAGTGATCGAGCGGATGCCAGATCGGTCCCTCCGTGAAATCGAAGCCGGTTCCGACCTGGCCGACCGGCGCGTAGGGATCGATCAGCCCTTCGAACTCGTTGCGCAGCGTGACATGCGTCATCGCCTTGATCCTCTACGCCGGGAACCAGTTGCGTTGCGGCAGGCTCTGCACGACAGGCCCGGGTACCTGGTCGTGCAGGCGGCCGACCACCATGCCGCCCTCGATCTTGGCCGGGCGATCATGCACCGGCAGCAGATAGCGTGAGCTCGAGAGCAGCTTCTTGATCGCGGCCTTCTCGGCGCGTTTGCTGGTGCCGTGGTTGCCGGTGGTGCGCGGCTCGGCGTCGTGGATCTCATTAAAGGGATTCACGATCTGGTCGTTGAAATCATAGATCACGTCGCCGCAGATCGTGGCGATTCCGTCGGCGGTGTGAACATGAATGTTCATCGAGCCTTCGGTATGGGCGTTGGCGGCATCGCAATAGACGCCGGGCATCAACTCGACCGGGCCGGTGATTTCGAGGTCGAGAAAGCGCAGGGCGCTCTTGGTGTGCAGGCGGTCGATCAGGTGCTTGATGTCCGGCGCCGGATACTGCGGGTGCATCAGGCCGGACACAGAGTATTCCAGCTCCTTCCGGTTCAGCACGACGGTGGTGTTCATCGGGAACAGGTCGTCCTTGCCGGCATGGTCGATGTGCAGATGGGTGTGGCAGACGAAGCGGACGTCACCCATCCGCACGCCGTGGCGGGCAAGTTGGTTCTCGATCATGTTTTCGTGGAACTGTAGCCCGCGCATGCCGAGCGTCTCCATGATCTGGTTGGAGCGGTAGCCGGTATCGACCAGCACGGGGTAGGGGCCGCCGAGGATCAGGAAGCCGAGCGTCAGCACCCGACGGGTGCGGCCGCAATTGTGCCCGAGCACGAGGAAGCTCGATTCCAGCTCGATATCGCCGTAGTCCAGAATCTTGATCTCCAACGGCATCTGTCTCCCTCCCAATTCGTGTTCGTTGTTATAATTCGTGGCCGCGGTGCGGCTACGGCTCCAGCCGATAGACCCGCGCCGCCGTCGTGCTGAAGATCGCGTCGCGCTGTGCGGGGCTGAGCCGCTCGGCTTCCGACTTGAAAGCGGCGACAAGATCGCGATAGCTGGTCCACAGCTTCTCGATCGGAAAGTTCGAGCCGAACAGGCAGCGCTCGGCGCCGAAGATCGCGACGGTATCGGTCATCACGCCGGCGATATGCGCGGCATCGTTGCGATGGATGAAGGTGCCGAGCCCGGACAGCTTCGACACCACATTCGGACATCGCGCGAGCCGCGTCATCCCGGTGCGCCAAGCGGCGCGGCCCTGCGGCGACAGATCCTCCAGCATGCCGGCATGCTGCAGGATGAACGTCACGTCAGGGCAGGCCTCCGCAAGGCCGGCCGCATCGGCCATCTGCGGCGCGAACACCTGCAGGTCAAAACTCCAGCCGTAGTCGGCCAGGTGGCCGACATTGCGCCGGATCACGGGATCGGCGCAGAGATCGGCACGGGCGGCGAAGCGGTACAACGGATTTTCGTGCCAGTGCAGCTGCATGCGCACGCCGCGCACCAGCGGATAGCGCTTCAACCGATCGAGCTGCGGCCGGACGTCGGCGACGGAGAAATCGGCATAGGCGACGAGGGCGTGCGGCCAGCCGTGCTGGTCCGCGGTCTGCTGCACCCAGGCCGCCTCGTCCTCGAACTGGCCGTTCGGCCAGTTGGTCTGGACATAGACCGAGCGGGTGACGCTGGTGCCCTTGAGGTCGTCGAGATATTCCTCGATCGGATAGTCACGGCGGATCGGCTCGTAGGGGCCGAAGATGCGCGGCTGCATCGGGCCGGACAGCCAAGCGAGGTCGGCCTGACGCCAGATGTGATGATGTCCGTCGACAATGCCGGTCACGCAGCTCTCCTTGTTCCAAGCGACAGCAGATGCGCGACAACAGCCGCGCTGGATCCGCCATCCACGAGATCGTCGACAAAGCGCTGGATCGCGATCAGCGCCTCGGTTTGCGGCGTGAAGCCGGGCGAGGTTGCGAGCGGCGTCAGCCAGCTGACGCGCCAGGCCCGCCGCGACAGCTTGGCGACCGCATCGCGCAATGCCGCCGGGTCGCCGCGCTCGAGGCCATCGGAGACGATCACGACCGCGGCGCCACGGGCATACCCGCCGAACCGCGGCACCGCGAGGAAGGCCTGCAGCGCATCGCCGATGCGGGTGCCGCCGTCCCAGTCGCTGACCAGGAAGGACGCCGCGTTCAACGCCTGCTCGCGCCGCTTCAGCCGCAGCGCCGGCGTGACGCGGGTCAGCCTTGTGCCGAAGGTGAAGACCTCGACATTGCCGGCCGCCTGCACCAGCACATGCGCGAGCTTCATGTTCTCCTCGGTGCGCGCCTTCATCGAGCCGGAGACGTCGATCAGGAACAGGATCTTGCGCGGACGCTGGCGGCGGCGCATCCGCCCGAGCCGCAGCACCTCGCCGTCATTGCGCACGCTGTCGCGTAGCGTGCGGCGCAGATCTGCGAACGGGCCATTCCGTGCACGGCGTCGCCGGTGGCCGCGCCTTCGCGGCAGCCGCCTTGCCGCCTCGCGCGACAGTTTTCGCAGCGGATCGCTGGTCGCCGCCTGTGCAAAGCGGCGCTCGACCAATGCCTCGGCGCGCGCCGCGGCGAGACCGGACTCATTGGCCTCGTCGGTGAGCGGCGGCTCGTCCTCGCCGCGGCCTTCCTCCTGCAGGCGGACGGTCTCCTCGTCCTCGCCCTCGGCCTGCTCGATCGCTTCCGCGCCGCGAAAATGAATGTCGAACAGCCGGTCATACGTCGCACGGCGCTCCGGCGGCGGCGCCAGCGTCGCTAGACCGGCCAGGCGGATGTGCTCAAGGCTGCGCGGCCCGAGCAGCTCGATCGCCGCGAGAAAGCTCGCCGTCTGCTCCGGCGCGACCGAGAAGCCGTTGGCGCGCAGCAGCGCGACGAACGAGACAAATATCCGCGCGGCGCGCGGCAGCTGCAGGTCGTCGCTCACGCGGCTGCCTCCGCGATGATCGCATCGAGCCGGGGCGAGATGAAATGAAGGTCCTCCTCATCCTTCAGCGCGACGCCGATCGAACGCTTGAACGCGTCCGGCCAGCGCGCGCCGCCCTTGTTGAGCAAGGTCGCGGCCTCCGCCCAGTCGACCGCCTCGGCGATCCCGGGCGCCTTGCTCAGCGGCTCGCGGCGCAGCCGGCCGACGGCGGCGACCACCGCGCGGGCGGTGGCCTCGGCGACGCTGGACGCCCGCATCATCACGATGCGCGCCTCGCGCTCGGCATTCGGATAATCGATCCAGTGATAGACGCAGCGCCGCCGCAGCGCCTCGTGAAGATCGCGCGTCCGGTTCGAGGTCAGTACCACGACGGGATGTTCGGCAGCACGCACCGTGCCGCGCTCGGGGATCGAGATCTGGAAGTCGGAGAGGAATTCGAGCAGGAAGGCCTCGAACTCCTGATCGGCCCGGTCGATTTCGTCGATCAGCAGCACCGTCGCGTCGGGCGCGCGCAGCGCGGCCAGCATCGGCCGCTCGATCAGGAAGGCGTCGCCATAGATGTCGATGCTCTCTTCGCCAGCCTGCCGGATTGCCAGCATCTGGCGCGGGTAGTTCCACTCGTAGAGCGCAGCGGCTGCGTCGATGCCCTCATAGCATTGCAGACGGATCAGCTTGCGGCCGAGCACGGCGGCGATCGCTTTCGCGGCTTCGGTCTTGCCGACACCCGGCGCGCCCTCGAGCAACAGCGGCTTGCCGAGCGCCAGCGAGAGATAGGAGGCCGTCGCGATGCCGTCGTCGGCGAGGTAATAGGCCGCGCGCAGCGCCTTCTCCAGCGCCTCGGGGCTGTCGATGCCGACGATATTGCTGCGGACCGGCATGGCGAGCCTCAGCGCCGCGGCTGCGGCCGCGCGCCGCCCTGCGCCTTGATGGCGCGCAGCACCTTCTCCGGCGTGATCGGCAGATCGTCGATCCGCACCCCGACCGCGTTGAAGATCGCGTTGGCGACCGCAGGCAGCACCGGATTGGCGCACATCTCGCCCGGTCCCTTGGCGCCGAACGGGCCGTCGGGCGCCGGGCGTTCCAGCACCGCGATGTCGTGCGGGCAGATGTCGCCCGGACCCGGCATCAGATATTCGACGAAGTCGCGCGGACCGTGCACCGGCTCCGGATAATAGGGCTCCGGCGTCTCGTAGAGCGCGTGGCTGACGCCCATCCAGGCGCCGCCGACCAGCTGCTGCTCGACCAGCCGCGGATTGAGCGCGCGGCCGAGCTCATAGGCGGAGTCCATCCGGACCATGTCGACCTCGCCGGTCTCGTCGTCGACCTCGACCTCGGCGACGAGGCAGGCATGCGCGTAGCATGTCGCCGGCGACATTTCGCCGGTCTCGGGATCGACGTCGGACAGCGGCACCAGGAAGATGCCGCGGCCGGAGATGGTCTTGCCCTGCTTGAACTGCGCGGCGATCGCGACGTCCTTGGTGGAGATCGAGCGATGCGGCGCGCCCTTGACGTGGATGTTGCCGCGGCCGTCGGTCTCGAGATCGGCGGCATTCACTTCGAGCTCTTCGGCGGCTGCCTCCATCATCACCCCGCGCGCCTCGCGCGCCGCCGCCATCACAGCGTTGCCGACCCGGTGCGTGCCGCGCGAGGCGAACGAGCCCATGCAGTGCGGGCCGGTGTCGGAATCCGCGGTGTCGACATAGACGTCCTCGACCGGCACGCCGAGCGTCTCGGCGCAGATCTGCCGCGTCACCGACTTCATGCCCTGGCCGAGATCGATCGACGACAGCGCCACGGTGAACTTGCCGCTGGGGTTGGAATGCACCAGCGCCTGGCTCGGGTCGCCGCCGAGATTCATGCCGATGGGATAATTGACCGACGCGATGCCGCGCCCACGATGTCGGGTCATGGTCAGCGCCTCCTGGTGCCGAAGACGGAAGAGAAGCGGGTGGCGCCATGCGACGGCGCGGCCGGCCGCGGCGGCGGAGACGCCGGTGGCGGCGAAGAGGGCGGCGGTGGCGGCGGCTCGCGGGTCGTGGCCGGCGCGCGGTCATACGTCGTGCGCTGCTGGGATGGTACGGCCGGCGGCGCATGCGGCTCGCGCGGGGTCGGCGTCACGGCGGCGCGCGCGCCGCCGCCATCCTTGCGCGACGACATCCGCTTGAAGTCCTCGCGGAGCGGCCACTTGGCTTTCTCCGCGGCGACCTGCACGCATTCGATCAGCGCAGTGTTCTTGGCCTCGCGGCGGTGCGCTTTCATGTCGCCGTCGCGATACGCATTGAGAATCCGGAATTCCATCGGGTCCATGCCGACGAGATGGGCGAGCTTGTCCATCTGGCACTCGATCGCGAAATCCATCGCCGTGACGCCGAAGCCGCGCATCGCGGTCGCGGGCGTGCGGTTGGTGAAGACGCAATAGACGTCGCCATAGACGTTCGGGATCGTGTAGGGGCCGGGCAGATGGGCGGCGCATTTCACCGCCGCATAGCTCGACAGCCGCGTATAGGCGCCGCTGTCGAAATAGGCGCGCACCTTGCGCGCTACGATGCGGCCGTCGCGCATCACGCCGTCCTTGATGTAGATGCGCTCGGCGCCGCGCGGCGGGCCGTACTGCATCTCCTCCTCGCGCCCGAACACATAGCGCACCGGGCGACCGGTCAGCATCGCGCCGAGGATGCAGAGCGGCTCGGTCAGGGTATCGACCTTGCCGCCGAACCCGCCACCGACGGTGCCGCCGGTGAAGTGGAAGGTGTTGGACGGCACGTCCAGGATCTTCGCGCAGGTATCGACCGAGAAGAACAGCGCCTGGGTCGAGGTGTAGACGATGTAGCGGCCGTTGGTGTCGGGCGCTGCGATCGAGCCGTTGGTCTCGGTCGGCGCGTGCTCGATCGGCGACATCTGGTAGCGCTGCTCCAGCACATGGTCGGCCGTCGCAAGTGCGCGGTCGGCGTCGCCGAAGCGCAGCTGCTGGTGGTCATAGGTCTCGTGATAGGTGAAGGTATTCCTGGGATAGACCTCGTTGACCACGGGTGCGCCCGGCTTCAGCGCGTCCTCGACGTCGAACACCGCCGGCAGCGGCTCATAGTCGATCTTGACCTTGGCGATGGCTTCAAAGGCCTCGCGCGGGCTGTCGGCGACGATCGCAACGATCGGCTCGCCCTTGTAGCGCACCTTGTCGACCGCGAGCGACGGCTCGTCGTCCTTGCCGAAATTGATCAGGCTGAGCAGCGTGTTCAGGTTGCGCGGCACGTCGGAGGCACGGATCACGCGCCGCACCCCCTGAGACCGCTCGGCCTCGGAGGTGTCGATGCGGCGGAGTCTTGCATGGGGATGCGCGCTGCGCACCACCTTCAAATGCAGCATGCCCTGCAGCTTGTGGTCGTCGAAATAGGGCGAGGTGCCGGTGACATGGCCGAGCATGTCCTGGCGCTGCGTGCCTTTGCCGATCTCCTTCAGATTGTCGTCGCGCTCGTCGGCGAAGATGTCCTTGCGCAGTTCCAGCATGGCACTGTTCCCTTACGCACGTGCCCGGCCGCCGGAAGCGGCAGCCAGCACGGCGTTGATGATCGGCTCATAGCCGGTGCAGCGGCAGATATTGCCCGAAATCGCCTCGACGACCTCGGCGCGGCTCGGCTGCGGATTGCGGTCGAGCAGTGCTTTCGCGGCCATCAGCATGCCCGGCGTGCAGTAGCCGCACTGCGCGGCGAAATTGTCGGCGAAGGCGCGTTGCAGTGGGTGCAGGTTGGGACCATCCTTGATGCCGTCGAGCGTCTCGACCGAACGGCCGGCAACCGTTTCGGCGAGCGTCAGGCAGGAGAGATGCAGCTCGCCGTCGATCAGCACGCTGCAGGTGCCGCAGCCGCCCTGGCCGCAGCCGAACTTCGGCGTCATGTCGCCGATCAGCTCGCGCAGCGCGACCAGAAGGTTGGTGCCGCCGTCAACGAAGATCGCGACGTCACGGCCGTTATGCTGAAATTGAATGGCAGTCTTGGCCATGATGATTATTCCTGACCGGACAACAGACGGCGGAGATGCACGCCGACGATCTCGCGGCGATACCAGGCGCTGGCGAGCGCATTGTCGCCGGGCGACGTTCCTTCGACCGCTGCCGCAGCGGCCGCGCTAATGGTGGAGGCGTCGAGGGCGCGGCCTTCCAACGCGCGCTCGGCGGCGCGGGCGCGGATCGGCGTCGGCGCCATCGAGCCCAGCGCGACGCGGGCGCCGACGATGCGGTTGCCGTTGACCGGCAGGTGCGCCGCGAGCGTGACCACCGCGCCGCCCTTGGGCTTGATCCGCGCGATCTTGCGGTAGCGGAAAGCTTCGGTGCTGCCGGGCCTGGCAAAGGAGATCGCCAGCACCAGCGATCCGGCCTGCCGGTCGCGCGATTGCTGGAACTCTTCGATCGGGATATCGCGCCCACCGAGGCCGCCCTGCACCGACACAGTGGCGTCAAGCGCGAGCATCGCGACCGTGAAGTCGCCATACGGCACCGGCGCGAACAGATTGCCGCCGACCGTGCCCATATTGCGCACCGCCGGTCCGCCGATCGAGCGGGCAGGCGCGTGCAGGAAGGCGAGGTCGCGTTCGGCCAGGATGCGCGCGAAGGTGACGCCGGCACCCAGCGTGATGCGCGAGCCCGTGGCATCGATCCGTGTCATCGCATGGTCGCTGGCGCGGACGATGGTCGAGATCGAGATGTCGCCCTCGTTCAGCGCCCGCATCACCAGCGTGCCGCCGCCGAGATAGCGGGCGCTGCGATCCGAGGACAGCGCCGCCGCGGCGTCGTGGGTGTTGGTGAAAGTCTTCACCGTAATTGGCATGATGTCCTTCCGCTTACGCGGCCTCCTTCAGATGCCGGCGGATGGCATCGAAGCCGGCCTGGTAGATGTCTTCCGAAACCATCTGCGTGATGCGCTTGCTATCTTCGGTCCGCGTCGTGAAGCGCGACTCCCAATGCCAGAAAGTGCGGTCGCCGTCGGTGACCGGCAGCAGGCGGACATGCGCCACGTAGTTGAACATCGGGATCGGGGTATCGAGCAGGCAGTAGCTGAACGATTGCTCAAGATCGGACAGCGCCAGCAATTGCTCGCGCAGCTCGGCGCCGTCCTTCAGCTTGAAGCGCCTGACGCAGCCGATCTTGTCGGACGGCTGCGCGCGCTCGATGCCGCTGGTTGCAACCGCAGGATGCCAGCGGTCATGACCGTTGAAATCGCGCAGCACGGCCCACACCGCATCGGTCGGTGCATCCAGGATCGTGCTTTTGACGATATGCGGCACGGTCAAAATCCAATAGCTGAGGTTTTGATGTCTCGAGCCGCGTGCCTCACCTCTCCCCAGCGGGGAGAGGTCGGCGCGTAGCGCCGGGTGAGGGGGCATAGGCCCCACGAAGGTCCGCAACCCCTCACCCGGATCGCATCTTGCGATGCGATCCGACCTCTCCCGCAAGGGGAGAGGTGGACCGTCTGCTCGGAGATACCTGATCTGTGCATTCCGCTATCCCCCGAACGCCCGCTTCAGCGCGTCGAAGCCGCCCTGGAACACGCCGCCGCCGATATTGTTGACGAGCTCCGCCTCGCGTTCCGGTGCGCAGTCGAATTCGGCGGTCCATTCCAGGAAGGTCTGGTCGCCGTCGGTGACCGGCGTCAGCCGCAGCGTCGCGACGTAGTTCTCGACGCCCATCGGCGATTCCAGGATCGAATAGGTGCAGAACATGTCGTAGTCGGACAGCCCGAGCAGCTTCTCGCGGATGCGATCTCCGTTGCGCAGCCGGAAATCCCTGATGCAGCCGATCTTGTCGGAGGGCTCGCCGCCCTCGATCCGGCTTTCCGCGATCGCGGGATGCCAGTTCGGCAGCCCGTTGAAATCGCGGACGCGGGCCCAGACCCGGTCGTTGCGGGCGTTGACGACGGTGGAGACGTAAACCCGTGCCATGGCGTCAGCTCAGTCCTTCTTGCGCGGCGTGCGCTCAGGGCGCGCCGGCTCGCCGCCGCCCTCGGGCGCTGCCGGCTTGGCGTCGCCGCCGCTCTTTCGCGCGGAGTCCTTGATGCCTTGCATGTCTCGGGCTTCGCGGATCAGGCCGGGCATCTTGGCGAGACTGCCGCCCTCGACGCCGATATCCGACAGGATCGAGTCGATCAGCGGCGCCTGCACGCGGTAGCGCAGCGCCGAATCGATCACCTCGTCGGTGGCGCTGCGGCCGGTGCCGTTGCCATGGCCATTGCCGTTGAGGCCGTCGACCTGGAGGATGCGGATGCCTTCGATCTTCTCCATCGGCTTGACGCTCTCGCGCACGATGCCTTCGATGCGGTCGAGCAGCTTGCGGCGGAACAGCGAGTAGCGCGCCTGGTCGGTGAGCACGTTCTCGGCTTCGTTGAGCAGGCGCTGGGCCTCGGCCTCGACCGCGGCGCGAACGCGTTCGGCTTCCGCGGCGATCCGTGTCTCCTCGGCCTGCTTCTCGGCCAGCAGCACCTCGACCGTCTTTCGCCGCTTGGCGATCTCGCTTTCGCGCGCGGTGACGACGCGCTCGGCCGCTTCGGTCGCGCGGATCCGGGCGTCCTCGGCCGCGGCGCGCGCCGCGGACTCCTCCAGTGACTTCTGATGCAGCGCAATGGCCTTTTCCATCAGCGCGGTCTCGACATCCTTCTCGCGGTTGACCTCGAGCTTGCGCAGCTCGCGCTCCCGGCCGATCCGGGCCTCGTCGAGGCCACGGTCCGACGCGATCCGTGCACGTTCGACTTCCTCGCGGGCGACGATCTCGGCCTCCTGCAGCGACTGGTTGCGGGCGACCTCGAGCTGCTCGATCGCACGGCGCCGCTCGATCCGGGCCGCCTCCAGCGCCTGCTCGCGCGAGACGTCGGTGGTGTCGATGTCCTTGCGCGCCACAATCTCGGCCTGCCGGACCTGCCGGTCGGCATCGATCCGCTCGGAGCGCTTGGCGGCGAGCGCGATCACGCGCTCCTCGTCGGCGAGCTCGATCGCCTTCTTCTGGTCGATGTTGAGCACCTCGCGGGTCCTGGAGGAGGCGATCCGCTCGCTCTCCAGCGTCAGCTCGACATCGATGCGCTGCCGCTCGACCGCGTCGCGGCGCTTCAGCTCAGCGGCCTCGATCGCCCCGGTGCGCTCGATCTCGAGCGCGCGGGTCTCGCGCTCGGCCCGGATACGCTGCGCGGCGACCGACTTCTCCTGCGAGATGCGCGCCGCCTCGATCGCCTCGCGGGAGGCGATATCGGCTTCCTCGATCGCACGGGTGCGCGCGATCTCGAGCGCCCGGACGTGCTCTTCCTGGGCGATCCGCGACGCTTCGGTGGCTTCGCGGGCACTGATCCCGGCGATCTCGACCGCCTGATTGCGCTCGATTTCGAGCTTGCGCGTGGTGTGATCGGCGGCGATGCGTTCGGCGGCCAGCGTCTTCTCGCGGGCAATCCGGGCGGCCTCGACCGCCTTCTGCGCCTCGATCTCGGCTTCCTGGATGGTGCGGACCTGCTGGATCTCCAGCGCGCGGGTGCGCTCGTCCGAGGAGATGCGCTCGACATTGACCGTCATGGTCTGGGCGATCCGCGCCTTCTCGGTGGCCTCGCGGGCGGCGATCTCGGCCTCGTCGACCGCGCGGGTGCGCTCGATCTCGCGGCGCCGGGTCTCCTCCTCATTGGCGATGCGGGCATCGGTGACGACGCGGTCCTGCTGGATGCGAGCCTTCTCGATCGCTTCGCGAGCAGCGATCTCGGCTTCCTCGACCGTGCGCATCCGCTCGATCTCGCGCTGGCGCACCTCGCGCTCGGAGGCGATGCGGGTGGTGTCGACCGAGCGCTGGTTGGCGATCCGGACCTTCTCGATCTCCTCGCGGGCCAGCAGCTCCTTCTCTTCGACCGCCCGCGTCCGCTCGATCTCCTTGTGCCGGGTCTCGCGCTCCGAAGCGATCCGGGCCTCGGTGATCGCCTGCTCGTTGGCGATGCGCGCTTTCTCAATGGCTTCGCGCGCCGCAATCTGGGCCTGCTCTGACTCAGTCTCACGCAGCGCGCGCTCGCGGGCGACTTCGGTGCGCTGCAGGGCACGGCGCATCTCGATATCGCGTTCCTGCTCGAGACGAGCGGTCTCGCTCTCGCGCTCGATCTCCAGCGCCTGCCGCTCTGCCTCGAGATTGCGGGAGCGGATCTTGATCATCGAGTCCTGCTCGATGTCGTTGCGCAGCTTGCGCTTGGCCTCGATGTCCTCCATCAGCCGGGTCAGGCCTTCGGCGTCGAAGCGGTTCGAGGGATTGAAATATTCGAGGTCGGTCTGGTCGAGATCGGTGATTGCGACCGACTCCAGCTCGAGGCCGTTCTGCGCCAGCGCCTCGGCGGCATTGGCCTTGACGCGAGCGACATAGTCGCCGCGCTGCTCGTGCATCTGCTCCATCGTCATCTCGGAGGCGACCGAGCGGATCGCGGAGATGAACTTGCCAGAGAGCAGGGTGTGCAGCTGCTGCGGCTCCATGGTGCGGCGGCCGAGCGTGGCGGCGGCGATCGAGACCGCCTCGCGGGTCGGCTGAACCCGGACGTAGAAATCTGCCTCGATGTCGACGCGCATCCGGTCGCGGGTGATCACCGCGTCTTGCCGGGAGCGCACGATCCCCATCGGCAGCACGTTCATGTTGACCGGCGTGTAGTCGTGGATGAACGGTAGCACGAAGGCGCCGCCATTGATCACCACGCGCTCACCGAGGAAACCGGTGCGGACGAAGGAGACCTCCTTCGACGAACGGTGATACAGCCAGTTCACGACATAGACGATGATGACGATCGCGACGATTGCGACGATGAGCCAGAGGATCAATTCACCGACCAGCATCCCCGACATCTCTTCCTCCCTTGGTCACGGCGGCTAGCGCGCGCCGATCGCCTTGAATTTGCGAACCTGATCCGTCAGCGCCCGCTCGACCGGCAGGCGCTCCATCGAGGAGGCGCCGTAGAAGCCGTGGCAGTTGCGGGTCTGCTTCATGATGAAATCGGCGTCGGCGGGGTCCGCGATCGGACCGCCATGCGCGAGCACGATGATGTTCGAATTGACGCTGAGCGCGGCCTCGGCCCAGGCCTCGATGCGGGCAGGGCAGTCGGCAAGTCTTGGCGCGGTCTGCGCGCCGATCGTGCCGCCGATGGTCAGGCCCATGTGGCAGACGATGATGTCAGCGCCGGCGATCGCCATCGCGGCGGCCTCCTGCTCGCTGAACACATAGGGCGTGGTCAGCATGTTCTTCTCATGCGCCTTCGCGATCATGTCGATCTCGAGCGCGTAGGACATTCCGGTCTCTTCGAGGTTGGCGCGGAAGGTGCCGTCGATCAGGCCGACGGTCGGGAAGTTCTGCACGCCGGCAAAGCCAAGCGCCTTGAGCTGGTCGAGGAACACGTCCATATCGCGGAACGGATCGGTGCCGTTGACGCCGGCGAGCACCGGCGTCTTGGTCACGACCGGCAATACCTCTCCGGCCATCTCGACGACGATCGCGTTGGCGTCGCCATAGGGCATTAGTCCGGCGAGCGAGCCGCGGCCGGCCATGCGGTAGCGGCCGGAGTTGTAGATCACGATCAGGTCGACGCCACCGGCCTCCTCGCATTTCGCCGACAGTCCCGTGCCGGCGCCGCCGCCGACGATCGGCTCGCCGCGTGCGATCATGGCGTGAAACTTCTTCAACAGCGCCGTGCGTTCAAACCTGGCCATGGGTCACCTCGCCACTCTCCGCCGACCACCGGCGCGTCCCAGCAAGGAGCGGAACGCGCTGACGATGGCGGCGGTGAACTCGGGATCGTTGATGTTGCGCTTGATGCGGATGATCTGCCGGTTGCCGGTCTGGCGCACGGTGCGCTCCAGCGTGCGGAACAACGCCGCATCGGCCTCCGGGTCCCAGAACGGCTGGCCGGGTGCATCGAGCGCGGAGACGCCGCCCTCGGCCAGGAAGAAGCGCACTGGCCCGTCCATCTGGTTGAGCCGTTCGCCGATCCAGCGGCCCATGCGCTCGTTCTCGTCCGGCGTGGTCCGCATCAACGTGACCTGCGGATTGTGGACGTGGAATTTGCGTTGCCGATAGCGCTCCGGGATCGCGTCGGGTGCGCCGAAGTTCACCATGTCCAGCGCGCCGACCGAGCCGATATAGGGCACGCGGCTGCGTATGATGGCGCCGAAGCGATCCTCTATCGCCGGGAACACGCCGCCCATCAGCAGGTCGCAGACCTCCGTCGTGGTGAGGTCGATCACGCCCGCGAGTTGCCCGGACTCGACCAGCTTCTCCATCGAGCGGCCGCCGACGCCGGTGGCGTGGAAGACGAGGCACTCGAAATCCTCGCGCAGGTCGGCCGCGATCCTCTGCACGGCCGGCGTGGTGACGCCGAACATGGTGATGCCGATCGCCGGAAGATGAGCGCGCGTGTCGCGCTGCTTGCCGGCCTGCTCATCGAGCCGCGCCTTGACCATGCCGACCAGCGCATTCGCGCCGTTGCCGAGCACCGTGCGCGAGATCGAGTTGAGACCCTGCACGTCGGTCACCGAATGCATCATGGTGATGTCGGCGGGACCGACATAGGGACCGACGTCGCCGGACGCGACCGAAGAGATGATAAGTTTCGGCACGCCGACCGGCAGCGCGCGCATCCCCGGCGCGACCAGCGACGCGCCGCCCGAGCCGCCGGCGGAGATGATGCCGGCGATATTGCCCTGGCGACGCAGCCATCGCTCGAAGGCGTCCGCCATCGCCGTCACCGAGGCGCCGCGATCGGCGCCGAATACGCCGGAGCCGCCGCGGCCGTGGTTGAGGGCGATCTCCTGCGCGGTGACGTCGCAACTTGCCGCCTTGCCGCTGGTCGAGACGTCGACCAGTCGGGTGCGCAGGCCGCTGCCCGCGATGATGTCCCGGATGAAGCGGAGCTCGGTGCCCTTGGTGTCGAGCGTGCCGACGACTAGCACGACGGGAGGCCCCGATATCCTCGAGGTCGCCGGTTCGCGGTGCGTGCGGGTTGTCTCCTCGATACGCCTGACGGCGGCTGATTGCGTCCGCGCGGCGGCCTCGATACGGGCAATCGGTATCGGTTGCGACCAGCGCGTCGGCAGCACGGGATTGGAGATGTAGATGCGGATCGGTCCCTTGTGCTCCGGCTGCGGCGTGCCGGCGGCTTCGGCTTTCGCCGGCGCAGCCTCGGCGTCGGTCTCGTCCGCGCCGTGGGTGCCGACACCAAGCAATCGCTGCTGCAACTCGCGGTCGGTCGCAAGGCGCGCGGAGTCGATAATGCGGTTGATGCGGCCGTTGACCATAATGGCGACGTTGCGCGACACCGCCGTCGCCACGCCGATATTCTGCTCGATGACCAGGACGGAGATGTCGCCTTCATCGCCGAGGCGCAGCAGCATGTCCTCGACCTGGGCGACGATGACGGGCGCAAGGCCCTCGGTCGGCTCGTCCATGATCAGGAGCCGCGGATTGGTCAGCAACGCACGCGAGATCGCGAGCATCTGCTGCTCGCCGCCGGAGAGCTGGTTGCCGCCGTTGTTCTTGCGTTCGGCGAGCCGCGGGAAGGTGTCGTAGATGCGCTCGATGGTCCAGGCGCCACTGCGCAGGCCGCCGGCGAGGGCAAGGTGCTCGTCAACGGTCAGCGAGCGCCACAGCCGCCGGCCCTGCGGCACATAGCCGACGCCGAGCCGGGCGATCCGCGCCGGATTCAGCCGCGTGACCTCCTCGCCTCGGATCCGGATCGAACCATTGCTGGCGCGCACCAGGCCCATGATCGCCTTGCACAGCGTGGTCTTGCCCATGCCGTTGCGGCCGACCACCGAGAACACGCCGCTATCGAGCGTCAGATCGACGCCCTGCAGCGCGTGCGAATGGCCGTAATAGACGTCGAGGCCTTTCACCTCGAGCGCGGGCACGGCGCGGCGGTCATTCATGGCCGCCTCCGAGGTAAAGCTCCTGCACCTCGGGATCGGATTCGATCTCGCGCGGCAGGCCTTCCTTGAAGATGCGGCCGTTGTGCATCATCGTCACGCTTTCGACGACGCGCAGCGCGACGTCCATGTCGTGCTCGATGATGATGTAGCCGATATGGGCGGGCAGTGAGGTCAGGATCTCGATCAGCTCGCGTCGCTCGGTCGGCGACAGTCCCGCCGCCGGCTCGTCGAACAGGATGAAGCGCGGCGCGCCGGCCAGCGCGAGCGCGATTTCGAGCTGGCGCTGCTGGCCATGCGCAAGCTCGGCGACGCGCTGGTCCTTGACGCCGGCGAGGTGCACCGCCTGCACCAGCGTCTCGGTCGCATGCATCAGCGCGTCGTTCTGTCCGGGGCGCAGCAACGAGAAGCGTCCGCGTGAGACGCCCCGGCAGGCGAGGTAGACATTGTCCTGCACGGTCAGGCCGGGAAACAGTGCCGAGATCTGGTAGGTGCGGCGCAAGCCCCGGCGGATGCGCTCATAGGGCGGGAATTGGGTGATGTCCTCGCCGAAGAAGCGGATCGTGCCGGAGGAGGGCGGGAAGTCGCCGGTGATGCAGTTGAACAGCGTCGTTTTGCCGGCGCCGTTCGAACCGAGCACTGCGCGCCTTTCGCCGGGCCGCACCGTGATGGTGACATCGGTCAGCGCCGCCAGCGCGCCGAACAGCCGCGTCACGCCGCGCAGCTCGAGCGCCGCGCCGGCGCCGACCACGGACAGCCGCTGCGCGACGCTATCCATGGCGGCCTCCGCCTGAACGTTGCGTCGAGGACGCGCTGCGGCGCCGCCAGCGTTCCCACAGGCCGATCACGCCGTCGGACGACCAGAACACGATGGCGAGGAAGCCGAGTCCGATCAGCAGCCGGAAGCGATTGCCGTCGAGGCCGAACTTGATCAGCACGTCGAGCGCGAAGGTCCGCAGCAGCACGAAGATCAATGCGCCGATGAAGGGGCCGATCGGCCGCGTGATGCCGCCGACCACGGCGATGATCAGGACGTCGATGCAGGCGCCGACGCTGACCGAGCCGGGCGAGATCTGCCGGTAGTTCCAGACCTGCAGCACGCCGCCGAGCGCGGCGATGAAGGCGGCGAAGGCGTAGGCCGCGATGCGGTGCGCATTGGGGTTGAAGCCGAGCGCCGCCATGCGGCGGGAATTGTCGCGGACGCCCTGCAACGCGAGGCCGAACGGCGCGCGCGAGACATATTGGACGGCGAAGTAGCAGATCGCGGCGATGCCGAGCGTGACATAATAGAAGGCGATATCGGCGCGCCAGTCGACGCCCCAGAAATGCGGCGTCGCGACGGTGTTGATGCCGGTGTGGCCGTTGAAGATGGCCCAGTTCTGGTTGGTGAAGTAGTAGAACGCGGCGCCGATCGCCAGCGTAATCATGATGGTGTAGATGCCCTCGGTGCGCACCGCGAGCGCGCCGCCGAGCGTGCCGAACAGCGTCGCCAGCGCCAGCGCCATCGGGGTCGCCAGCCACCACGGCCAGCCGAGGCTTATGTTGGCGTTGCCACTCACGCCGAACACCGCGACCATGTAGCCGGCGAAGCCCGCGATCGTGAGCTGCATCAGGCTGACCATGCCGCCATAGCCGGCGAGGAACATCAGACTGAGCGCGATGATGCCGAGGATCAGCGTGGTGGCGAAGATCTCGATCAGGAAGAAGCCGTTGGCAATCAGCGGCATGATCACGAGGATCAGCGCGACCAGCCAGGCCACAGGGTTCTGGAATTCCGGCCAAGCACGAACCAAGGCGCGGCGGGTCGCGTTGGCGGATGGATCGGGGCGGAATTGGGTGCTCTGGAGCAGCGACATCTGTCATCGCCTCGCGAGCAGGCCCTGCGGCCGCAGCGCCAGCACCAGCACCATGATCAGGAAGGTGACGACGATGGCGTAGGTCGGGATGTAGACCGAGCCGAGCTGCTCGGCGAGGCCGATGATGAGGGCGCCGAGCGCCGCTCCCGGGATCGAGCCCATGCCGCCGACGATCACGACCACGAGCGAGGCGAGCAGGAACCGCGTATCCTCGCCCGGCGACAGCGACTGGAAGGTGCCGCCGACCACGCCGGCAATGCCGGCAAGGCCCGCGCCGAGCGCGAACACCAGCACGAACACCAGCTGGATCCGCACGCCGGTCGCGGCCAGGATGTCGCGGTCGTCGACGCCGGCGCGCACGATCATGCCGATCCGTGTGCGGTTGAGCGCCAGCCACATCGCGATTCCTATCACGACCGACGCAGCGAAGATCACCAGCCGCACCAGCGGGTATTGCAGATAGACCGGCTCGCCCGATGATTTGATCGCGGTCAGCAGCGGCAGTTGGATCGGGCCGATCAGCCAGCTCGGGGTCTGGATCTGGTAGAAGTCGCCGCCGAACACCCAGAGCATCAGGTCGGCGAACACGATCGAGAGCCCGATCGTCACCATGGTCTGCCTGAGGTCCTGGCCCTCCATGCGTCGGAACACGACGAGCTGCAGGGTCACGCCGACCAGCGCCACCGCGATGAAGGCGATGATGAAGCTGAGGAGCCACGACCCGGTCCAGCTGCTGATCGCGTAGCCGACATAGCCGCCGAACAGATAGAGCGAGCCGTGCGCAAGGTTGACGTTGCGCATCAGGCCGAAGATCAGCGTGAAGCCGCTGGCCACCAGGAAGTACAGCCCGCCGAGCGTGATGCCGTTCAGCACCGCGTTGAGGAACACGCGCTTGCGGCCGATCGCGGCCTCCAGCCCCGGCGGCCAGATCGCGACCACCAGCCACGCGAGCACCGCGACCGCGATGATCACGATCAGCGCCCAGGCCGGATGGCGTTCGATGAACCTGGCCATCTCCGTCGCGTTCCCTCACTGGTCGCGACCGTCTGCCGGGCCGCGTGTCCGGTATCCTATCGAGGGCGAAAGCTTCGGATTTGATCGACAGTATCTTTTATCGTGTGCTCCGGAACTGCTTCACGGCCGCAACACCTTGGCGGCGCGGCGATAGTCGGTCGGCGCCATGCCGACATTGGCGGCGAAGAAGCGGGTGAAGCCGCTCTGCGAGGAGAAGCCGAGGTCGAAGCCGATATCGGCGATCGGCGTCTCGGTCGCCACCAGCGCATCCAGCGCCTGCTCCATGATCAGCGTGTTCATGTAGAGGTGAGGGGTGACGCCGGTCTGGGTGCGGAACAGCCGGTAGAAATGCGGCCGCGACAGCCCGGCCTCGCGCGCGATCGCATCGAGTTCGATCTCGGCGCCGGGGCTTTCCGACATCAGCTTGATCGATTTGCGCACCCGAAAATCGGTCACCGCGGCCGCCGCGCGCGCGTCCTGCGCCGCCTGCCAGCTCTCCTCGTAGCAGGAGTCGATCAGCTGCCGGAGCTCGCAATCGAGGCTGCGCAGCGACGGCGCGCCGCACACCAGTGCTGCGGTGCGGCGGATCAGCCGGTCGAGCGCTTCGGTGCGCGGAAAGAAGGTGCGGCCGAACCGCAGCCCCTGTGCCGTCGCGGGCTGCGGCGCGAACCATTCGGCGTTGACATAGAGCACGAAGAAGATCGCGCCGTGGTCCATGTCGGTCGGCAGAAAATTGTGCGGTTCCCACGGGTTGACCGCGACCACGGTATCGTCCTTGAGCAGCAGCCGTTGCTCCGAGACGTCGATCTGCGCCGGCGTTCCGCCGACATGAAATATCAGATGCCCTTCGCGGTGCGCATGCACGTTGAAGGGACGGTTCAACTGATAGACCGTCGCGCGACCGAACCGGCCGTGGAAGACGGCAAGCGCCCTGCTCATGCCTCCCCTCCCGCGGGATGTTCTTGTCTTTTCGACAAGCGTTCATCATCCGCCCGCGGAAAGCAAGGGCGAGCAGGGCGCATCATGCAACCGCGCGCCGTCGCCACGGTCGCGTGCTTGCAATGCAGCAAATACGTCAGTACTTCTTGCACTCCGGGACCGTGCGGCTCGGCAGGCCGATCTTGGCGAACACCGCCGGATCGTAGCCCAGCGTCTGGTTGACGTTCGGGATCACCTTGACGACCTTGCTGAACAGCGCGCCCTTGCCGTCATCGACCACCTCGGTGACGAAATTGGTGCCGATCGCCTGGCGGTTGGAATCGAGCTTGATCTTGCCGTTCGGCGCGTCGATCTCGATCTTGGCCAGCGCCTCCTTGAGCTTGGCCTGGTTGTTGGAAAGATCGCCGTTGACCTGCCGCAGCGCCAGGATCAGCGCCATGGTCGAGCCGTAATAGTTGGTGGCGAGCAGCGACGGGCTCGGGAAGCGCTTGGCCGGCGGGAAGGCATCCTGATAGGCCTTCACGAATTTCTGCCAGCCCGGATCCTCCCACGTATCGGCCTGGCCGCTCGCGGCGATCGTGCCGATCAGCGCGTTCTTGGCGTTGCCCTTCGACGACAGGATGGTCTGGTCGATCATGATCGAGCCGCCCATCAGATGCGCCTTGCCGCCGGCCTGCTGATACTGGTTGAGGAAGTTGACGGCATCGGCGCCGCCGAGGCCGAGATAGATCGCGTCGACGTCGTCAGGCAGCGCGGCGATCACCGAGGCAAAGTCCTTGGTGCCGAGCGGCACCCATTGCCGGTTGGTGACCTGGCCGCCGGCGCCGCAGAATTCGAGCACCAGGCCGAACACCTGGGTGTAGATGAAGGAGTAGTCCTCGCCGACGGTCGCGATCTTGCGATATTCCTTGGTCTCATAGGCGTACTTGCCGAGGCCGACCTGCCACTGCGCGCCGTCCATGTTGAAGCGGAAGAAGTTCGGCGCCGGATCGACATAGGTCGTCTCCTGCGCGCCGGAGGCGGCGTTGACGAAGGTCAGCTCCGGATGGGTTTTTGCAAAATTCTTCACCGCGATGCCTTCGTCGCCGGACAGCGGCGACAGCAGGATCTGCACCTTGTCCTGCTCGATCAGCTTACGCACCGCGCGCACCGCGGAATCCGGCGTCGCATCGGTCGAGGCGACGACGAATTCGAGCTCCTTGTCGCCGATCTTCTTGCCGAGCACGTTGAGCGCCGTCTGGTGGCCGCGCATGCCATCTTCGCCGAGCACCGTATAGGTGCCCTCGAGCGTCGCCGTGACGCCGACCTTGATCTTCTCCTGAGCGAACGCCGTGCCCGAAAGCAACAGGCTGCTCAACGCAATCAGTCCCAAACTGCCTTTCAACATCGCGCTCCTCCCTCTGTGTTGTCGCCGGCGTCCACTTGGCGTGCGAAGGCTGATGGGCGTCCGGTTGTTGCCGGCAAAGCTAGCCGAATGCGGGCGCGGCGCGGATGTCGTCGGCGCTAGCCGGCTTAACGGGCAGTCTCATTTTGATTGTTGCGCCGCAGCGCGGTTCGCGACGCAATGCCGCGGAGCTTGTTCAGTGTCATCACCCGCGCATGCAGGTGATCCCGTATTCCAGAGACCAGGAGCTTGAGTCGAGAAGCTGCGGCGGACCGGATCGCCTGCCTTCGCGGGCATGATATCGGGGAGAATCAGAGCATCCGAGACCTTCCCCACGTCGTCCCCGCCTAGTGCGCAATTGCGCACGGGAGCGGGGACCCATACGCCGCAGCGGGTGTTGAGAACGGGACTCGTCGTCCCAGCATCGTTCAACAATTAGCATTTGTGGTTACGGGTCCTGACTTTCCGCCAGGACGACGCCGAGTGTGTTGCGCTGCTTGTGGTCACAACTCCGCATTCTCGCGACATAATTTGCCCGAGCTTTGCATTTCGTTTCGCCGCTCTGAGAACAGAGGGCGCAGGGAAAGCCGGGCGCCGATCGCACCCATGGGCCCCGAGCAATGAGTAGAAAGCTCGGGGGTAGGACCACAGGTGTAACCGGGAACAACCCGGCTTTCCCTGCGCGATGGTTTTACGGCTTGCTTCGTGCTCTCCCCGGCGAGACTGGGCTTTGTTGTCACCGCCTTCGCAAAAGCGTTTACGCGCTTTGCGAGAGGACACCTGCCGCTAGGGCGTCAGGACCACACGACTTCACCGTCCGCCGCATGCGCACTCGTCAGTTGCGCAATCGGCGTCCACCGCATCTCACCGCAACACCCGTGACGATGCGCAGCGCCCCTCGATCGGGTGAGACAGGGAAACCATATACCGAGTTGCGCTTCTGATAAAGCGAAATATTTTTTGCTGCGGGGCTTGCGTCGTCGGGCAAATCAGTGGCAGGGGGCGCGCTCACGCCAGCTCCAGTCCGCCGTCGACGGTCATGATCTGACCGGTCATCCATTGCGTGGCAGGACCGGCGAGCCGCACGATCCATCCGGCGACGTCATCCGGAAGGCCGCGTCGTCCAAGCGGGATGCGCGCGCGTTCCTGCTCCTTGATGGCTGCCGCCTGCTCGTCGGTGAGACCCATCATGCCGGTGAGCGCGCCGGATTCGGTGGGCCCCGCCGCAACCGCGTTCACTCTCACGCCGAGCGACGCAAGCTCGAGCGCCCAGCAGCGGGTCAAATGCTCCAGCGCCGCCTTGCTCGCCGCATAGTGCGACAGGCCCGCCGCCGGTTTGTGTCCGTAGGTGCTGGAGACGTTGACGATGGCGCCGCGCGTCGCCCTCAGGTGCGGAAGCGCGGCTGCGGTGAGCAGGCTCGGCCCGACCACATTGACCGCGAAGATGTCCGCGATCCGGTCGGCCGTCGCGTCTTCCAGCGGCAGGATCGCGCCGGCGCCGGCATTGTTGATGACCGCATCGAGCCTGCCCCAGGCCTCGATCGCCTTGGCGACCGTGCGCCGCGCGTCATCGGCGGAGGCGGCATCCGCGATCAGGCCCGCGATGTTCGGATGCTCGGCAACCGTTTCCTCAAGAGGGCCGGGCCGGCGGCCGGTGACCAGCACCTTGTCGCCTTGCCGTGCGAAGGCGAGCGCGGCCGCGCGGCCGATGCCGGAGGTGCCGCCGGTCAGGATGATGACCTTGTCGTTCATGTGATTGTCCTTACGAAACTGCGATTGAGGTGAAGTCGAGCGCGAGCAGCAAGAGAGGTTCACCTCTCCCCATCGAGAAGAGGTAAGCCTAGGCCGGGCTCGACACCCGATTCATCATCAAGCCCTTCGGGCCGAGATGAACGCGAGAATGTCGGCGTTGACGATGCCGGGCTGCGTGGTGCAGAGGCCGTGCGGCAGCAGGTCGTAGACCTTGAGCTGGCTGTGTTGCAGCAGCTTGGCCGACAGCACGGCGGAATCGGAGACCGGCACGATCTGGTCGTCGCCACCATGCAGAACGAGCGTGGGAACGGCGATGGCCTTCAGGTCATCGGTGAAGTCGGTTTCCGAGAAGGCCTTGATGCAGTCGTGGTGCGCCTTGGCGCTTCCGCTCATGCCCTGGCGCCACCAATTCCAGATCACCGCTTGCGATGTTTCGGCACCGGCACGATTGTAACCGTAGAACGGGCCGGACGCGAAATCGAAATAGAATTGCGCGCGGTTGGCGGCGAGCTGATTGCGCAGGTTGTCGAAGACTTCGATGGGCAGGCCGCCGGGATTGGCCTCGGTCTTCAACATCAGCGGCGGCACCGCACCGATCAGGACCAGCTTCGCCACACGATCCCTGCCGTGCCGCGCGACATAACGCGCGGCCTCGCCGCCGCCCGTGGAGTGGCCGATGTGAATGGCATTGCGAAGATCGAGATGCTCGGCGAGGGCCGCGACATCAGCCGCGTAGTGATCCATGTCGTGCCCCTCGCTGACCTGGCTCGACCTGCCGTGGCCGCGTCGATCATGTGCGATGACGCGGTAGCCCCGGCTGAGGAAGAACAGCATCTGGGTATCCCAGTCGTCGGAGCTGAGCGGCCAGCCGTGGTGGAAGACGATCGGCTGGGCAGATTTCGGTCCCCAATCTTTGTAAAAGATGTGCACGCCATCTCTTGTCATGATCGAGGTGACGGGCGGCGTCGTTTCGCCGGTCCCGGTCGGAGCTTTTGTTTCCTTGCCGACGGCGGATGTCGAGCGAATTGTCAGCGACATTGCCGACATGATGGAAGCCGTGAGCAGCTTTCGTCGCGACGTCCGCGCGAGGCGGGTGACCGAGTTGTTCCAAACCATCTTGTTTGTCTCCGTGTTGTTGGCGTGGGCATGCTGCTGATTTACGCCGTCAATTGCGCCGCTGCCCCAGAGCGATTGAGACCGTTGCAGCGCAATTGCTGCTAGCGCACGCGGCGCCGCCAATTGGTCGGCGTATCGCCGGTCAACCGCCTGAAGGCCGCAGCAAACGCGGTCTGGGAGGCGTAGCCGAGCGCGGCCGACACCGTGACGACGGACGCGTCGGTGTCGCGCAGCATCTTCATGGCTTGCTCGAGCCGGTGCTGGCGCAGGAAGGCATGCGGCGAGAGCCCGGTGCTTTCCTTGAAGGCGCGGCAGAAGTGGAAGCGTGACAGCCCCGCATCGGACGCCAGCGCAGCGAGCGAGACGTCCGCATCGCTGTCCGAGCGCAAGCGCTCGATGGCGCGACGAAGCACCGAAGGCGACAGCCCGCCGACCGCCGGCGGTACCTTGATAGCGGAGCCGGAATGCGCGACCAGCAGGCGCGTTGCCAGCAGGTCCGTCAGCTGTTGCCTGAACAGAATATCCAGGGCGGTGTTGTTCTCAAGGAGATCGGCCCCGCTGGTCAGCAATCGCGCCGTGATGGCGTCGGGATGTCCGATCCGTTCGGTCAGATCAGCCGGAGCACCCAGATCGGCCTCGCCCGCAATGCGCTCAAGCGTGGTGTGCGGAAGATAGAGCTGGATCAGATTCAAGAGTTGAGGCGAATCCGCGCGGCCCGCCGAACCGGCCGCAACGACATCCCACCGCGAGGTCGCGCCGGCGGGAATGACCGTCACCACCCCGGGGCGCGCGGTGCCGATCGCAACCGATTTTCCACTCCGGCGCTCGAGCCGCTGAATGCCGGCGGGATAGGCCATGATGACATGGTCGGCCATCGGCTTGACGATCTCATGCACCGGATCGTGTTGCCAATATGCGATCGAGCCGCCGGACGGCTCCAGCGCAAAGCGAACCGGCCTCGTCTTCAGCACGCGTGCCATTTCGGTATTGGCCGAGCGCTGGTCAGTAAGCGGCGAGCCATCCGGGCGGTCGTCCGATGTAGCCGGCCGATCGTTCGGAAGGTTGTGCGGGACAGGCTTGCTCATGGATTTGCCTTCGCGCCGCTGACGGTGCCGGTGATATCGAGCATGACGGCTTTCCCGGATCGTGAGTGCGCGGCCGGCATGCCAGTCGGCCGCGATGCGGGGAAAAAGGCACGGTTTCCGAGATGGCGATACTGTGCCGCGGGATAGCCTCTGTTCGCCAGTCGTCAGGTCGTCCCGCGTCCGCCACTGTGGCGATTGGTCCGGATTGCGAACGAGACGCCGGCGTACATGGGTTTCCATGAGGTGCGGCCCGGGCGCGGCGGGGGTACAATCGGGGCGTAAACCGCCCAGCTTCACCAACTCCGGCCCTCATTTGACCAATAGCGCCAAACACAACGCTGCCGATCTTAAGGCTGGTCCCAGAATTGAGCCCAAGGTCGAGCCCAAGATTGATCTCAAGGCTTACCTGTCGCGGACAGGGCAGCCCAACATGCAGCGCGCTTTGCTTGCGATCGCGGCCTGCCTCGCCGGCGTTACCGCAAGCTGGCTCACGAAATCGCCCTTCGGCCTGCTGGCCGTGGTTGCCGCCCTGTACCTCTACGTCGATCGGCGGGGTGTCTTGCTGCTGCGGGTCGTGTGGGGCGTCGCGTTCGCCGGCGCGACTGCCGCGTATTTCCTTGCGCACGCCCCCCAGAGCCCCGCGCTATTGCTGGCGCTGTTCGCTGTCCTCGCGCTTTGCATCGGCGAGATCGTCGCGATCCCGTCGTCGGCAAAGCTGAGCGCCGATGCGGTGCAGGCCATGCGGATCATCGAGAGCATGCCGGCCTATACTTGGTCGGCAAGCCCGGATGGTCACATCACCCATGTGAGTGCGAGTACGCTGTCCTATCTCGGCGAGCTCGCGGACAAGACCGGGCTGTTTCATATCCTCGACAATGCCGGCTGGCGGCGCGCGATCCATCCCGACGACTATGCGCAGGTGATGGACATCCGCCGCCATTCGCTGAAGACCGGTCTCCCGTTCGACGCCGAGTATCGGGTGCGCGGCTCGGACGGGACCTATCGCTGGTTTCGGTCGTTCGGTTCGCTGTCGCGCGATGAGCAGGGCGAGCTGGCCGGCTGGTACGGCACGATGATCGATATCGAGGCGAAGAAACAGGCGGAGGACGCGCTGCGCAAGAGCGAACGACAGCTTCAGCAACTGATCGACGCGGTGCCCGCGCTGATCTGGAGCACGACGCCGCATGGAACACCGACCTATGTCAACAAGCGGTTCAAGGTCGCAACCGGTGCTTCCCTCGAAGACATCACGGCGCCCGACGGATCGCCCTCGCTGAGTGTCGTTCACCCGGACGACAGGGCGGCCGCGATTGCGGCGATCACCCACTCATTCAGGACGGGCGAGCCTTACGTCATGATCTATCGCCAACTCCGCGCCGGGGGTGCCTACCATTGGACGGAGACCCGCGCCGAGCCGCTGCGTGACGATGCCGGCGATATCATCCAGTGGTATGGCGTGAGCGTCGATATCCACGACCTGGTGACGGCGCAGGAAGCGGTGAAGGAGAGCGAGCGATCGCTGCGCCAACTCGTCGAGACATTGCCGGCCATGATCGATTGCGCCGCGCCGGATGGCGAGCCGATCTATCGCAGCCGCCAGCTCCGCGAGTTTCTCGGATACAATCTCGAGGAACTCGACGGCAATGAGAAGGGGCGCCTCGAAGCGACGCTCGACGCCGGCGTCCATCCCGACGACCTTGACGGCGTCAAGGAGCGATACGCGCACTCATTGGCGTCGGGCGAGCCATATGCGCGCAGGCACCGTCTGCGGCGTTTCGACGGCGAGTATCGCTGGGTCGAGACCCGCGCCGGCGCGATGCGCAACGCCGATGGCGCCATCGTGCAGTGGAACGTGATCTGTCTGGACATCGACGCCGAGGTGCGGACACAGGAAGAGTTGCGAATGGCGCAGGCCGAGCTTGCCGGTGCAAGCCAGGCGGCGAGTCTTGCGGAGCTTTCCGCCTCGATCGCGCACGAGGTGAACCAGCCGCTGGCCGCCGTCGTGGCCAATTCGCACGCCTGCCAGCGCTGGTTGACGGCGGACCCGCCAAACCTGGAGCGGGCGCGCAAGACGGTCGAGCGGATCATCCGCGATGCGAACGGCGCCGCCGATGTCGTGAGCCGCATCCGTGCGTTGTTCAGGCAATCGCTCGACAAGCGAAACAGCGCGGAGCTGGGCAGCATCATCGCCGAAGTGCGCGAGCTGATGTCCGAAGAGGCCGTGCGGCGTCGCATCCGGCTCGATATCGATGTCGAATCCGCCATACCGCCCGTGACCGTCGATCGCGTCCAGATCCAGCAGGTTCTGAGCAACCTGATCCGCAACGGCATGGAGGCCATGGAGCGGGCCGTCGGCGACAGATCGATCCGGATCCGCCTCGATCGGATCGAGGATGCGGTTCGGGTCAGGATCAGCGACCGCGGTCCGGGCGTCGAGTTCCCTGACCGGGTTTTTCAGCCGTTCTTCACGACGAAGGAGTCCGGGATGGGCATGGGCCTCGCAATCTGCCGCTCGATCGTCGAGTCGCATGGCGGGCATTTGTGGGCGGAAGAAAATGAGCCGCACGGCGCCAGCTTCATTTTCACATTGCCGATCGAGGCGAACAGGGCGACATGACGGCCGAGGAGCAGATTGTCTTCATCGTGGACGACGACGAGCGCATTCGCGAGGCGTTGAGTGAGCTGCTGGCCTCGCATGGCGTCGAGACCGCGACGTTCGCTTCGGCCGGGGCGTATATCGATGCCGAGAAGCCGGACCTGCCCGCCTGCTTGGTGCTCGACGTCGAGCTGCCCGACATCAACGGGCTCGATCTGCAGGGGCAGATCGCGCAGGGCGATCATCCGCCGATCGTGTTCATCACCGGGCATGGCGATATCCCGTCGTCGGTTCGTGCCATCAAGCATGGCGCGCTGGATTTTCTGACCAAGCCGTTCAGCGATGACGACGTGATGGCTGCGATCCGGGTGGCGATCGCCCAGGACCGGGTCAGGAGGGCGGATCGCGCCGAACTCTGCGGGTTGCGGCAGCGTTACCTCAGCCTGACGCCGCGCGAGCGTGACGTGCTGCCGCTCGTGGTCAGCGGCCTCATGAACAAGCAGGCGGCGGCGGAACTCGGCATCAGCGAGGTGACGCTCCAGATCCATCGAAGGAATGTGATGCAGAAAATGGCAGCGGCATCGCTCGCCGACCTCGTGCGCAGTGCGCAACGGCTGGAAATTCCCGTCACCCACTCCCGGCGCGGCGGAGGGACCGATCGTGAGTAAGGGTGGGCGGGTTGTCGCAGTTGTCGACGACGATCCGAGGCTGGTTGAATCGCTCGCGGAGCTGCTGGAATCCGCGGGCTATCACACATGCTGTTTCTCGTCGGCGCAGGCGCTGCTCGCTGCCGGCTTTGCCAACATGGACGTGCTCATCACCGATGTCGGCATTCCCGGTGTCGATGGCTTCGAGCTTCGCAGGCGCGCCTTGAAGCAGCGGCCGGACCTGCCGGTGTTCCTGATCAGCGGCCGCCATGAGGTGGCAGATCAGAGCCGTGCGCAGGGATTGAGCGGATTCTTCCGCAAGCCGTTCGATGGCCGGGCGCTGCTCGCCGCGGTGGATGATGCCCTGCGCGGCGGAGGGGATGGGAAGAATGAGGATTGATGCGCTGCTGCAACGACGACCGCCGTCAACCCGGCCGCTGCCGGGCGACAATGCCGCGCAACCAGTCGTCCTGATCGTCGATGACGACGCGTCGGTGCGAGAGGCGCTATCCGAATTGATCCTGTCGGTCGGCTTCCAGTCGATCGGCTTCGCTTCCACCAGGGAGTTGCTCGAGGCGGATGTCCTGCAACGCCCCGGCTGCCTCATCCTCGACGTGCGGATGCCGGGTTCCAGCGGTCTCGACCTGCAAGCCGATCTGGTCCAGAACCGCAATCCCAAGCCGATCATCTTCCTGACCGGACATGGCGACATTCCGATGACCGTGCAAGCGATGAAGGCCGGCGCCATCGACTTCCTCACCAAGCCGGTGCGCGACCAGGCGCTGCTCGACGCCGTGCTCGCCGGCATCACGATGGATGCGGCGCGCCGACAGCAGGCCCTGGTCGTCAAGGGTTATCTCGAACGCGTCAGGACGCTGACGCCGCGCGAACGCGAAGTGCTTCACAGGGTTGCGCATGGTGGCGTCAACAAGCAGATCGCCTTCGAGCTCGGGATCAGCGAGGTGACGGTGAAGCTGCATCGCTCCAACGTCATGCGCAAGCTGCAGGCTACTTCGATCGGCGACCTCATCCGGATCTGGGAGACGCTGCCGAAAGCGGTGCGCGAGACCGCCGTCGACGGATGATCCTGGCGGAAGCGAAGCAGGCACTCTTCCGCCAGGCTGGGCAAGAACTCGATCAGCGGTTGGAACAACGCGCCGCCCGATGACGGGCTCTCGGTTGATCAGCCGACGGTTCCAGCGTCAGTGCCAAGTGATGCTCATGACGCGACGCGCGTGGCGGATTGCTCGCAAGACGTGGTTGCCGGAACCGATGGCGGCGCGCATCGGAGATTGGATAACTGCGACGAACATCGAGGTTCCCTTGGGTTTGCCCAACATTGTCCATCATGAGTCTATCAACTTCGCGTGTGGTGCCTGTTGAACGCGGAGACAGGGGATCGCCGGAACCCGAGGTGCAAAGACTCGGGTCGTGTCAACAGGCGGGCGGAGCGGAACAATCAAGCAAATTGTGGTGCGACGATGCCTGCCATCTTTGCTGGGGCGGGCAAGGCAAAGGTATTTCATCGCTGCAGCGCGACGGGTCCTCCGTTCAGCGTGCGTCGCTGTCGTCGGTTGCTCGCTGTGCGAGCAGGCCCACGCGCTCGATTTCTTTGGTCTGTTCGGTTCCGACGATCCGCCGCCGGTCAGCGCCACGACGCTGTCCTATCGGTTGGAGATCGAAGCCAAGACGCCGGATGGCAAGAACGACAGCGACGCCGAACAGGCATTGCGCGATGCCGCCGGCACCTATCGCCTCCGACAGGAACCGCCGCCGGACGGGGAAGGTCTCGCGCGCCGACTGCAGGCAGATGTCAATCCGCTGCTCGATGCCCTTTGGGGGCTTGGCCGCTACAACGCCCGGATCGATGTGACGATAGATGGAGTTCCAATCTCCCTCGACGAGACCGGGCTTGCCGCGGCGGCGCGCCGGGCCGACAGCTTTCGCAATCGGACCGTTGTGCCCGTCAAGGTCATCGCGCGACTTGGTCCGTTGTTCAAGCTGCGCGCCGTTGATCTAGACTATCCGCGCGACCAAGCGCCGCAGGGATTGCCGCGCCGCGCGTTTGCGCTGAAGTCTGGCGATCCCGCAATCTCTGCCGACCTGCGCGCCGCGCAGGTGAAGCTCGTCGATTGGTTCCGCAGCAACGGACATCCGCTCGCGAAGGTCGCCGACGTCAAGGCCACCGTCGATCATGCCGCCGCCGCGATGGACTTTCGGTTGCGGGTCGAAGCGGGCCCCAAGACCGGCATCGGCGCCGTGACGATCTCGGGCGGAGACGTCGATCCGCGAGTGGTGGCCACGCACGTCTACCTGAGGGAAGGCGAGCCCTATTCGCCAGAGCGGCTCGCCTTGGCGAAAACCTCGATCGCAAAGATCCCGGCCATCGGGGGAATTCGCGTCCGCGAGGCCGACAAGCTCGATGCCAATGGCAACCTGCCGGTCTTCATCGATTTGACGGAAAGGCCAAGGCACGCGGTGGGCCTCTCGGCAAAATATTCCACCGTCGATGGTCCCGGCATTGCAGGCTATTACGAGGATCGGAACATATTCGGCGGCGGCGAGCGCCTGAGGCTCGAAGCATCCGGCTCGCTCCTGCAACGGATCGACGGCACGTCCTTCACTGGCTTCAATAATCTGAGCGCCTCGGATTTCGGCGCACGGTTTACCGGCACCTTCGTCAAGCCAGGCTTGTTCGGTACGGCCAACGATCTTCTGATCGAGGCCACCGCGTTCCGCGAGCGTGTCGGCAACAACGACCTCGGCGGTTACACTGACGACACGGTGCGCGGCACGTTCGGCGTGATCCATCGCTTTTCGGAGGTGGCTTCGCTGCAGGCCGGTCTTCAGGTCGAGCAATCGAAATCGCAGGACGTGCTGGGGCGGGTCGATGCGACCTTGATCGGCTTCACGGCGACCGGCCGCTACGACACGACAGACAATCCGCTCGACCCGACGCGCGGTGTGCGCCTCTCGGCGACCGTCAATGCCTATCCGAAGCTGATGGGTTCCACGATCGATCTGTTCGAAGCGCGGGTTGCGGGCTCGGCCTACTATGCGCTCGACGAGCAGGCCGACTACGTGCTGGCGGGTCGGTTGGCCGCAGGCTCGCTTGCGGGCGCGCCGCTCGACCAGATTCCGGATGCACATCGCTTCTTCGCCGGCGGCGGCGGATCCGTGCGCGGTTACGGCTTCAACACCATTTCGCCGATGATGTTCGGTCAGATCACCGGTGGTCGCGGCCTGATCGAGGGCTCAGCCGAGGTGCGGGTCAGGATCACGCCCACCATCGGTCTCGTGCCTTTCTTCGACTTTGGCACCGCCTCCCGATCGTCCCTGCCTGGCTTCGACGACTATGTGGGCTACGGCGCGGGACTTGGCTTGCGTTATCTGACGCCGGTCGGCCCGATCCGCCTTGACG
>NZ_SMYJ01000017.1:0-181545 GCF_009720285.1 Bradyrhizobium sp. BR2003 | reverse complement strand
GCCTGGCGCTCGTCATGGCAAGCCGAGAGATGATACTTTCCAGCACCGTCAACATTCGAGTTTCGAAAGTCGTTGAAGATAAGCGATGCCATGGCCTGTGAGTTCCTCGGGATCGTCCTCGCAGACCTTCCGCCCTCGCAGATGACGTTCGAGCAAGCTGCGGCGACGATCCGATTCATCGATGTCACGCTGCGTTGCGCAATAAATCGTCCACGCCGCATCTGTCGCTATTTCTGAGCGCTATTTCCTGGCACAGCGTATCTCCGAGCAACATCCGTCCAACGTTTCGTTGCGTGGAAGGTTGCCACTTTATCCCGGAGCGCGTTGGGTCTGTCGCTTCAATGCTCGGAATTTGGGCGCCAGAGTCTCGGCTTAGAATCGCGGCTCGATCATCACTCCAGACGGCGGACGTGGCCAGCAGCGGGGCTCAATCTAACCTATGTCAATGTAAGTTGTAGGAGCGGGCGGCAGCACCGGCGTGGGCCGTGCATCTGGGCGGCCGGCGAGAAATGATCGCGCGTCAGTCAGGAGAGCAGAGGTAGGCATGCTGACACCGGATGATTCCGCCGGACGGGCAGCTCGGTGGGCTGATGGTGAGAGAAAATCCCGTGGCGGCCGTTATCCGGCCGGACCATTTTGAGCAAGGTGTCGGTGGTCATCCGGCTGTCCTGGACGTCCGTGACGTTGTTTTTCAGCCGGTCGAGGAGAAGCCGACGAGTGCCGGAGCATAGCAGAAGGCGTTGAAGAAACTGTACGGCGCGAGGTTGACGTTTGCCCTTTGCGTGACACGAGGAACCCAGTCGACGGGTCGCGACGCCACGATGGCGTCGAAGGGCCGTGCTTCAGCCCGTGTCCCTTCGCCGGCTCTTAGAAGGGTACCCTCCGACTTACCGATGTCCCCTCAAATGGTTACCAAGTAAATAACGTGAGATGGTTGCAGGTCCAGGATCTGAGTCTACTCGCGCTCTAGACCGCGAGCGGTAGCGCTTGTCTCGACGCTCTCCGGCTTCGAAGATCTGCTCGCTGAGGCAAAGCGGACGAGGGCAGGGCGACGCCAAGCTTTTTATGACCCTTGGCGGACCGCACGCGAATGCCCCTCATGCGAAGCCGTCAAAGTCTTCAGGCACAGCATGACCATCTTCCTGGTCGAGCGTCACGAACTCGATCTCGTGAATAGACACACCAGGCCGGTCATGTTCTCGCCACCAGCCGTTCGCGATGGACGTCCGAAAGACGCCGCGCGCGGCCGCAATCGTTGGCGCAACGTCATTCGAACCTGCGACATCGAGCCCATAGCCGAAATCCTCCTCGATCAGTTCGACCGGAAACTGCAGCGAGAAGTCGCCGGCCAGCATGCTGCCCGACAGATTGTTCGCGGCCGCACTCCAGCTCGAAGCGGTTCTGGGCAAAGCTTGTAGAGGATGATCGCTGCGGGCCGCTGTCTGATTCGGGTAAAATCGGCAATCGGTCTACCGCTGCGGCCACATTGCCTCGATTGCCGATTGATACGGACCGGGAAAATTAGGAACCTTCGACCTAAGTTGTTGTTGGCAATGGCTACTTTGAAGTCCATTGGAGGAGACTGGAAATGAAGAAGCTCATTGTATGCGGTGCCCTCGCAGCGTTCGCATTTGCTGCGCAGTCCGCTAGCGCAGCTGAGTTCTATATCGTGCGCGACGCCAGCACCAAGAAGTGCACCGTGGTCGACAGCAAGCCAACAACCACAACCACGACCGTGGTGGGCGATGGCGTTTACAAGACGAAGACGGAAGCCGAGTCCGCAGTGAAGACCACGAAGGTCTGCACCGAGCAGTAAACCCTTCTCGCCCATAGTGGAGACTTAGAAATGCCCGTAATCTTGTTGTGGGGGATCCCCACGCTTATTGTTGTTGGCGGTGCTGGATACTGGTTAGTTCACATGCACTGATGCTATTCGATTAGAAGCGGCTTGTCCTGAATGGACGGGCCGCTTCGGCGCGCGAGGGTGTTGCCGCAGCTCGGGCGGTTGTGACAGCGCGTCAGCTAAGAGTTAGTCTCTATGGCTTTGGGCTTGGTGAAGGTGTGGGCGAAAGTGGCTGAGGCGCCGGCGCGGGTTGATCCAGAGAGGTGATTGGTTGATCCGTGCCATTATGCGGAATGCAGGTCCCGGCATTCGCCAGTTTCCGGACGGCTTCCTCTCGAGCTCGGCGGTGGTGGCGGCCACGGCGCCTGTCGAATTCGTCGTTATCCATCATTGAGCGTTGACTCAAGGCGCTGTATGCGTTCGCATAGGTTTGTTGCAGCTGCTCCTCGGCGATCAAGCAATCGGAGAGCTTCTCGAACACAAGATCGGTCTGAACCGGCGCAACGCCACCAACCAATACGACTAGAATCCATTTCATGTCTTCGCGATCCCACGGTCGGGCCTCCCCCGCAAACGCTCGGAGCAAGCGTATCTTTAAGCAATGTGGCTCCAACGGAAGTCATGCCTGCTCAAAAAGGAATGGGCACCATATTGAAAATGAGAAAGGCCGCCGACGTGGGCGGCCTTGAATGCCTAATAGCAGCTAGTCGCAACGGCGGATCCTGCGCACTGATCCGTCGTCACGTTCGATCGTGACGGTGCGGCAACCGCGATAGCCGCGATCGTATCCGTAAGCACGATAAGCCGGCCGATCGTAGTCGCGGTAATACCCTCGCTGCGGTCCCACCGCCACTCCACCAAACGGGGTCTCAACTGCAACTTGAGCCGATGCAGGTGTGGTGGTGATTGGCGGGACGACAGCAAACCCCGTAACCGCCAACACGCCTGTTAGCAAAAACGTTCTCATGGTGCTCCTCCTGGTCATTGAACCGCCGTGTAACATCAAAGGTCGAGCAAAGTTCCCGTGGTCCGATCACCTGCGATGGTGGTGGTGATGTCCCCATCCATAATGATGCCCTCGGTGCCACCCGCGGTGGTGACCGTGGCCCCAGCCGTAGTGATAGCCTCGGCCGCCATGATGACCCCAACCATGTCCGTGTCCGTGCCCATGTCCGCCTTTGACTTGAATGACGGCACTGTCGTCGCCGGTCAGCGAATTTGGTGTTGCAACGGGTGGTGCAGCTGCTGACATGACCGGTGCCAGCAAAAGAACGCAGGCGGAAAACCCGCTAATCAAAATTCTCTTCAACACAGAACTCCCTCCCTTGATTGCAGCCGTCAATGATCTTCCGTTCAGCTACTACAACGACGGCTGAACGGTGCGTTCAGGCGGCGTTCAGCGAAGGCAGGACAAGGGGAGACATTGCCCTCCGGTTCGGTCGATAGCTCATTCATAAGTCCTCCCGCACACCATGAAAGAACGGGAGGCGCACCTTGCCCTCGGCGGATTTGGCCCGATACTCGATCTCAGCCAGCAGCTTCGGCTCGACCCAGATTCCGTTATGCTTGATGCGCTTTGAATAGGGCTGGGTCTTTCGGATCGGTGGCGTCAAGCGTTTGCGAAGGTCGGCGGCCGAGGCCTTGTCAAAGCCATGATCTACTTTGCCGGCATAGATCAACGCGCCACCCTGGCGCCGGCCGACGAAGATGCCGTCCCAGTCGTTGCCATCGAGCGCGAAGCCGGCGATTGCCAGCGTCTCGCGCTGGGCGCAGGTCTTCTTGACCCAGTCGCGGCTGCGGGTGCCGGTCGGGTAGGCGCTATCCGCTACCTTCGACACCACGCCCTCTTAGCCGAGCTTGCAGGTATGGGCGAACTTCTCGGGCCCGTCGACCTCAAAGCTCTCGCTGAACTGGATGTCCATGCCAGCGACGAGTTTCTTCAGCACGGCCTTGCGTTCGGTCAGCGGCAGCTTCCGCAGATCGCGGCCGTTGAGATAGAGCAGATCGAAGGCCACCAGCACGATCTTGGTCGAGTGCCGCGTAGCTCGTTCTGTAGCACCGAGAAGTCGCGCCGTCGACCGCCGGCACCACAATCTCGCCGTCGATAATCGCCGATGCGGCCGAGATGTGCCAGGCGTCCTCGGCGACTTTCTTGAACCGCTTGGTTCAGTCGTGACCACGGCGGGTGCAGATCTTCACCCTCGTCGTTGGCGAGGTGGACCTGGACGCGGTAGCCGTCGAATTTGATTTCGTGGATCCAGCGTGTGCCACGCGGCGCCTTGTCGATCGGCGACGCCAGCGGCGGTGCGATAAAGCCGGGAAGGAGCGCCTTCGTCCCGACCGCCGCCAACTTCTTCCGCTGAAACGCCACAACGCAACTCCACAAACGACGAGCTGATTCAAGCGGGCATGGTCGCGATCGTTCGGCCGGAGGTGCGCAATTGGAACTGGCGATCTTGCCTTGCGTTTCGAAGCTGACCGGCAGGCCGACGCGGAAGTCCGCCTGACCTGTAAATAGGAGAGCCGCATGGATATGAAAGAAGCCTCGGCGATGACAGAAGCTTCGGGCCTAACCGAGGAGCAGGACGGCACCGATCGGACTTCCGAAGCGCCTCGTCGACAGCCGTACCTCTCGCAGGACGTTTCGCTGCGCTTGGGCGAGCGGTTGCGTGAGGTTACCGTGAAAGCGCCCTTGCAGTCGCTCTTCGTTGCCTTCCTGATCGGCATCTGGGTTGCGCGCCGGAGCTAACAGAATGCGCGAACGGGCCCGCCCCGTGGCCAGCCAGCTCATAACGTTCAGAGCCCATAGGTCTCAGCCGCTGCATCGCTGACCAATTGACGCGGTCCAGGACGTTCGCGAGATGGTCAAGAATGTCGCGGCTCAATGGCATCGTTCCGGCCGGCGGGCGCGCGTATCACACGTCCCGAATGAACGGCCCCGGCGTTCTTTGGAGCCGGGGCTATAATTTCAGGTCAGGGTATCACTACATCGATCTCTTATGACGCTTGTGGCGCTTATGAGGACTGCTCTTCATGCCCGCTCCGCTCCTCATCCCACCCTTTTCGGCAGTGTCATTGGCCGTTGCGCCGGGATTTGCCGACGACGGGCTGCTCGAAGCGCCCTGACCGCTCTTTTGGGAGGGCGAGTTGCCTCCACCACCACCACCTTGAGCGGACGCGGCTGCAATTGATCCAAAGATAAACGCAGTCGCCAGAACCACTTTCGTAATTCTCATAGGTATCCCTCCGAATGTGCCCCATCCGGCAAACCGGTAGGGTTCGAGTCGTTCCTAAAAGGGCCAGTGAAGGGAGCGCAGCACGGCATGGCTAACAGCCGCACGCGCCGCCGGGTACTTTGGAGCCACCGCTAGCGCTGCGTCCCTCTTATCACTCTGGAACGGTCCGGACGCTGATGAATTTTCCGGTCATGAGCGCGGACAATTTTCTGGAGAGGGCAGAACACTACCCGCGGGCCAAAGAGACCGCCGACGACACGTTCACCCGCCATCTTCTAGAGCGGATGGAGCGCAGCTATCGGGTCTTGGCTGCCAGCGAATCAGCCTTGGCGGCTTCGCAAGAAGTGGAAGAGGAATTGAGCAATCGACACGACGGACAGGACACTTCAGCCGCAGTTAGTCAGAGACCAAAGCCGCGAAAGGATTGTTAGATGCAACTCGCAACGCTACCGGCCACCGCCTTCAAGTCGCCGGCCATTAGCCTCTCTGGCATTGTTGACTATAATATGTACACCGCCTTTCGAACGCAGTTCGACAACGCGGCCGATAAAGACCTTGTCGTGATCGAACTGTCGACCTTGGGCGGCGACCCCGAGGTCGCCCGAATGATGGGGGAGGACGTGCGGTTCGCGAGTGAGACGGAGCCGCAACGTCGCTTCGTATTCCTCGGTAAGGCTGTGATTTATTCGGCCGGCGTTACGTTCATGAGCTTCTTCGCGCGGCCGAACAGATACCTCGCCCGCGGCACGCGACTGATGATCCATGAACGCAAGCTTTCGAAGAGCCTGGTCATCGATGGCCCTTTAACAACATGCATTGCGGTTGTGAGAGCGACGCTCAACGAAATCGAGTGCTCGATCGCCATACAGAATGAGGGCTTTCAAAATCTAATCCTGGGCTCGAACGTGACAATCGATGAGGTCATGCAGAAGGCGCCGTCAAACTGGTATTTGGAGGCGCAGGAGGCGAAGACGTTGGGTCTGATCGAGACGGTTCTGTAACGGGTCTGATAGACACGGTTCTGTAACGCCCCGACACGATGCGACAACGTGGTAGCAGCGAGGCCCCGAGTAGGGGCTTCGCCCGTCGTTGCTCCGCGGACGCTGCAATGGAATCCTGTCGCTCACAAATCGAATCGGACCGAATACCGCTGCTTCAGCCTCAATTCGGTGGTCTTTACCGACATGAGGACCTGCGCTTGACCAGCGCCATCACGCATGACTGGCTGCCCTGCCCGTCACATCCCCGCAGGCGACGACAGCCATTCCGTCATGCTCGCGCCAGCCTCAGCCTGGTGTGCCCGTTTCAGCAGCGCTTCCTTCTCGATACCCGGGGCGAGCGTTTCGGCCTGATCGCGCAGCTCTTTGGCTCGCTCGATAAGACGCTCTTCAAGCGAGTTGGTTTGTTTGACGCGACGGCGTACTTGACCCATGTATTGCCCTCTAGGTTCCTGCGCGGACGGGAATGTAAGTTCGGTGTAAGCCGGAGGTTCCTCAATCTTTGGACCGAAACCCATTCAAGGTGCGCTCGACCTCATCGGCCAACGGCCGGTGACGTTCGGCCAGTTTGGCGAACAGCTCTTCTTTGTGGGGTTGGTCGCCAGCCTGCTAATTAGCTCGCGCTCTTCCGCTTCGACGCGTAGCTTCTCCAGGTCCGCTCTCACGTCCTGCATTGATGCCTACCCGCCCCTCGATCGTGGGCGTGCGGAGCCAATCTTAGCGTGCGCCCCGAAAGACCGGAACTCCGTTCACCCACGGAGAACCCCGGTGATCCACTATGGAATGAGAACGAATGGGGGGCGATCAGAATCTATATGCCTAGAGGAAAGATCATGCCACTCGGTGGTCCTAGTGCGACACCGGCCAAGCTACAGTGTCCGTTCGCTTATTCCGAACTAGCACACTCCCAAAATCGACTTAAGGCGCTGAGGGGGCAGTACGCGTGCGGCCTTCTTTCATTCGGCGGCGGGCGAACGGCTCAGCTGGGCCGCTTCCATGATCCGGACGGCACCGGCCTGGCCCGGGTAGGGGCATCGAGGCCTCGCCTTGCGGCGGTGGCGCCCCGGCCTTGGAAGAGCTGGGCAGATGCTATCCCAAGCTTCTTCCGGCGGCCCGTCAAGAACTCGAAAGGATTACGCGAGGAGGTCCTTGCCTGGCTGGAGCACCCTCACGAACGTCCCGCTCTCGTGGTACTCGAGCCAGCCCTGGTCCCTGGCGTACTGCAAGCCAGCCCAGTATTCGGCCGGCGTAGCCTTGTCCCGATAGAGCATCGGATAGTTGATCTTCTCGATGTAAATCCGACCGTCCTGGATCGGCTCGAACGCTCGCGCGTGCTCCATGATCCGGCGGGCGGCTTTCTCGGGGTCGGAGTAGGGGCGGCCGCCGGCGTATCTCATTCTCGCTTGGCCTTAGTTGATGGAAGCACCGAAGCGATTCTCCATTCGATGTAGTCGTAGAGCCCGGCCCAGTGGTGAACAAGCTTTCCGCATTGCCGGCAAGCAAAGGACCCGGACGTGTTGGTGTGGGTCGCACTCCGCTCCTGGACCGCTGAATAGAGGATGCCGCAGTCGGTACAGCTAAAATGAATGGTGACGAGAGGTGCCATAATGGCTGCAAAACTATCGAACTCACTTAGGGTTCCTCAAATCGGCCGAAGCGTCCCTTTGCCCGTTGCTCTTCATCTAGAGTGAGCATGAAGCGCTGGAGTGCGGCAGCTGCCTGTTAGAGAGCCGAAACAAAAAGTCAGACCGCACTCGGGTTTATTCGGTATGCGATTCTTATAGAAACGTTCTAAGCTTGCCTCTTAGGGCACTGAGGTGAGGGATATGTCCTGTGACCCGATGGCCGCTACGGTGAACTGGCTTGATGCTTACCGCGCTGGCGACCTTGAAGAAATCCTTGGCATGTTTGCCGACAACGCAGTGATCCATTGTGATTGCGGAGGCCAAAAGACCCTGACTGGTAAGAACGCGCTCCGAGCTTATTGGTTGGACCGGCTAAAGCGCTATCCGGCCTTCGGGCTGAATGACCTGAAGCCAAAGCACGGTGATGTGGCGATATCGTACATTACCACCAGCGGCATTGTTGGTGCCGTCCTGACGTTCGACGCAACTGGGCGGATCAAGTCTGTTAGCTGCGGTCCTGCAGTCCGAGATTGACCACGAGATCTTTGTCGGGGTCAGTCGACAATCCGTACGCGACGGCGCAGGCTACGCGCTTGCGCAACTCCAACACCATCGCCGGTAGGGGCGCTGGTGTTTCATGAAAGCGCTTCGTTCGCTGACATGGTCAATGCTTTAGATGGCTCATCTCTAACGTGAATGCTGCTTTGAAGATAAAGCCGCGTTCCGTGCGGACTTCAATTACAACGTCCGTGCGTTCATCGTCTGGTTCAACGTCTTGACTATCTCGCCCAAGGTGCGGGCGGCCTCGATTTCTGCCGCTCGCGGGTCGTCAAACTCCATGCCCCTCTTCATCGGGATACAGGCCCGTCATCCGTGATGTCGAAAAAGTAGCGCGTCATTCGGACCTCCATTTGCGGAGACGGATGCTAGCCAGCCGGGGCACGGAAAGCTTTGTTCCTGGCCCGATTAAGAGGGGTAGCTATTAGGATCTAAAGGGCTCTGTCCGTAATCCGCTTGAACAGAAAGGGACCGGCTCAGAGGGCAGCAGCACGCGTCTGTCTTCCGGATGCTCGTCAATAGTCTTCTTTGCTACAGCTATTGCTTGCCGCGTACTTTGATAGGTCATCGTTCTGATGATTTGACTGCCCGCTAGAGGCGCGATCTCAACCAAGAACCCGCCGCCGGGTTGCTCGACGACCACCAGCCGGTTCGCTGAATATTCGAGATTGTCTCTCACGTCCGTGGTCCCGTTCCGTGTCAAACAAACAATTGCTAGGGGCGTAGGGTTCCTGCCGAGTGGGCATGCTTCGTTGCGGCGGCGCCGCAATTCGTCACCGCTCTCCCGGCCACCAGGTCCACGGCGGGTTCATGGTCGAGATCTTCGTAGTCCGCAGCGCCACCAGGTGGCTGCGCTTGAACGGATGACCGGCGCGTCGGGAACATTCCTTGCGCCGCATGTACCGGTCCAGCTCGTCGATCGGCGTCCACTGGGGTCGGCGGACGATATCCAAGGCGACCGTCTGATGGGTTTCGCAGCCGAGGCACTTCACCTCGAGATAGCGATAGCCGGCGTTGAGGGCATCGCCGAGTGCAGGGACGGTTGGGGCCAGCATGCGGGCATTCCAAGCCTGGCAGGCGAGCGTGTCGGCACCCGGCGTGCCTCTGTTCAGCCAGATGCCAGACGGTGTCGCCGGACATGTATTCCCGAGATTTCGATCGTATCTCTCCGGCGAAGGCCGCCTTGTGTAGTTTGCGAGGCGGCCTGAGGATTTGGCCTTAAGTCTAGCTTTAAGGTCACATCAGGAATGCAGGTCAATGTGTTGGGCGCCGAACGTCGGCGGCGATGGAGTTACGACGAGAAGGTCCGCCTTGTCGAAAAGACCTTGCAGCCCGGCGAGACGGTTTGCGGGGTGGCACGCCGGCACGGGGTGGCTCATAGCCTGCTGTTCACCTGGCGTCGACAAGCGCGCCAGGGGCGACTGGGCGGAGATCCTGCGCCTGCTCTTGTTCCCGTCGAGATCACGCCTGTAGCGGCTCCGATATCGAGCGGCGCACCACAACTGGCGTCTTCACCGCCTGCGCAGCGTGCAAGGGCTGGAATCATTGAGATTGAGCTCGGGGGCGGCTGTCGTGTTCGCGTTGACCGTGACGTGGACGTTGAGGCGCTGCAGCAAATTCTTGAGCTCTTGCGACGACGATGATCCCGATTCCGAGCGGCGTCAGGGCCTGGATCGCCACTGGCCACACCGATATGCGTCGCGGCATGCGAAGCCTGGCTCTAACAATTCACGAGAGCCTGAAGCGCGATTCTCATGCTGGCGATCTCTACATCTTCCGGGGTCAGAGCGGCGATCTGGTCAAGATTCTTTGGCATGATGGCATGTGGCTCTATGCCAAGCGCCTGGACCGAGGCAAGTTCTTGGGCGCGGTATCGATCTCTGCGGCGCAGATGGCGTACATGATGGATTGGAGCGAGAGTGCGGGTCTTTCAATCGGTTTAGAAGGCAGCGAGTGCACGACATGTGCACGGGAGTTCAAGAGAAATCTTCGCAAGCCAATGTGAGGATGGCTTCCAAATCGGGGTTGCCGCTCGATCGGAAGCCGCAATCCTCCTAGCGCCCGCGTCTGAGGTCCTCGGCCGCGCGTCGGAGGATCTCGTGAAGCCAGTCGTGCGATGGTTCACCCTCGACACGTTCATGCCACAACAGGCGGACTTCGACCGCCGTAGTGGTGTAGGGCAGCTCGTAGGTCGCAATTGCATGATGTTGCGCGAGCGCCGCTGCTAGTGGACGCGGGACGATGGCCGCCAATTCGGAATCCTGGAGCAGCGCGGGCAGGGCAAGAAAATGCGGCAATGAAACCGCGATCCGCGGCGGTCGGTCGCTTTCGGAGAGCGCCCGCTCAAGCGCCGCGCGGTCATACATCTCAGAGCGCCGGGCAAGACCTCTCTCCGAAATGAAGCCGTCGATCGCGCCCTCCTGCTCACCACCGAAGGAGACGACGACGAGCGACAGGCGCGCAAGTGTTGCTTTGTCCAAACGGCCGAGTTTACGTTTTCCGCCGACAATCAGCACGTCGTCATACTCGAATAACAGCGACGTGCGGAAGCGGCTCGGCGGAGCCGAGAAGACCCCGATAGCGACGTCGATGCGAGCGAGATCGATCTGCTCGGCAAGGTCGATCCGGGTCACCGGCTTGATAGCGAGGTCGACGAATGGAGCTTCCCGGCTGAGTAGTTTCAGGAGGGGAGACGCTAGGACCATCGTCGTGAAGTCGTTTGCGGCGAGCGTGAACTGCTTGGTTGACGTCGCCGGAACGAAATTCGGCAGCTCGACCGCCGCCTCGAGGCTTCGCAGCGCTTCGCGAACTTGGGGTGCCATCGTCAGCGCGCGGGCCGTGGGCTGCATGCCGGTGGCCGTGCGCACGAACAGATCGTCCTCCAGCATCTCGCGAAGCCGGGCAAGCGAATGACTGACGGCGGACTGGCTCAGCGCAACCTTCTGGCTGGCGCGCAGCACGCTGCGTTCCTCCATCACGGCGTCGAACACCTTGAGCAGGTTCAAGTCTAATGCCTTGAAGGAAACGGGCACGGCGAGGATCCTGTCGTCAGCCAGCCGCGTGCGCACATGCCGCGGTGGAATCCAGTTAAAGCCAGCCGCACGCTGGAAGCAACCGTGGAGCCAGCGTAGACATGCTGCCGCCCGTGCAACCAATCTGAAGGATGTTCAGGACATATCTGCAAAGGTTTCACTTCCGTCGCTGTTCGATCCCGTCATTATCCCCTTGCCTCTCTGGAGGAGGGGCGTAATGGGATCCAGCGAGATGTCGGGTGTCAGGCGCAAGATGGTCGTTGCGATGGTGGCGGCGCTGGTTGGGATATCATCGGCGGATGCGCAGGATGCTCCTCTCAAGCTCGGCGTCCTGACCGACATGTCCTCCCTTTACGCCGACAACGGCGGCCAGGGCTCGGTCGTCGCGGCGCAGATGGCTGTTGACGATTTTGGGGGCAAGGTGCTCGGGCGATCTATTGAGATTGTCGCCAGCGACCACCAGAACAAGGCGGACGTCGGTGCGGCGATCGCACGGCGCTGGTTCGATAACGAGGGCGTCGAGGCGATTCTTGACGTGCCGAATTCCGCTGTTGCGCTTGCGGTCCAAGGCATTGCGCGTGACAAGAAGAAGCTGTTTCTTGCCACAGGCGCTGCAACATCGCGCCTGACGGGAGACGAGTGCTCGCTCACAGGAATTCACTGGACCTACGATACCTATGCCCTGTCTCAGGGCACAGCCAAGGCGATCTCACGTCTTGGCGCAAAGAGCTGGTTCTTTCTCTCGGCAGACTATTCGCTCGGCGCGCAGCTCGAGGCCGACAGCCGCAAGGTTATCGAGGCGACCGGCGGCAAGTTCATCGGCGCAGTCAAGCATCCGGTCAACACGCCTGATTTCTCTTCCTTCCTGCTGCAGGCGCAGTCTTCAAAAGCGGACGTGATCGCACTTGCCGATGCCGGGGGAGATTTCATCAACGCGGTCAAGCAGGCCGGGGAATTTGGAATCACGCGTCAACAAAAGCTTGCCGGTCTGATCGTCTTTATTGCCGACATCCATAGTCTTGGATTGCAGACTGCCAAGGGCTTGATGCTCAGTTCGGCATTCTATTGGGATCTCAACGATGGGACGCGGGCCTGGTCGAAGCGTTTCATCGAGAGGACGCAGAAGGTCCCGACAATGATTCATGCCGGCACCTATGGAGCGGTGATGCACTATCTGAAGGCGGTTGAAGCGGCAGGCACGCTGGATGGAGCGGCGGTGGCCGCCAGGATGCGCGAAATGCCGGTGAACGATTTCATGACGAAAGACGGCCGCATTCGGGAGGACGGACGGCTGGTCCGCGACATGTATCTTTTCCGCGTCAAGTCACCAGCAGAGTCGAAATATCGGTTCGACTACTACGAGTTACTCGCGACCATTCCCGGGGAGGAAGCGTTCAGGCCGATGGAGGAAGGAGGATGTCCGCTCCTGACGAAGCCGTGACTGGCGAAAGCGTAGTGCCGCTTGCCCATAGGGGCATCGACGAGATCATGATGGGCCGAACCGCATGCCGCGAATTCTGCGGCGATCCGGTCCCGCGGCGGACCTTAGAGCAGATTCTCGGCGCAGCGCGGTTCGCACCAAGTGGCGCGAACATCCAGCCCTGGCAGGTCTATGTGCTCGCGGGCGCGGTCAAGGACAGGGTGTCGGCGGCTCTTCTGGAGGCGCACCAGACGTCGCGCGACGAGCACGTGTCAGAATACAAATATTACGCCGGCGACCTGCCTGAGCCGTACCTCAGGCGCCGACAGCAGTTCGGTCAATTGTTCTATGGCGCGCTCGGGATCGCGCAGACTGACTCCGAGGGTCGGGCAAAGCAGACCGCGAAAAACTATACGTTCTTTGGCGCGCCGGTCGGACTGATCGTAACCATCGACCGCCGTCTGGAAGTCGGAAGTTGGCTCGACCTCGGAATGTTCGTGCAGAACGTGATCCTAGCAGCGGCAGGGCGCGGCCTTCAGTCCTGTCCGCAGGAAACTTTCGCAAAATACCACCGGATCCTGCGCCCGCTGCTGTCGATCCCGGCGGAGCAAATGGTGGTCTGCGGCGTTTCGATCGGCCGTGCCAAGGTTGTGGGGGCGGAAAGATTGATGCCGCGAGCGGACGTGAACGAGTTCGCTACGTTTGCGGGCTTTGAAAGGTGAGATCCAATCGAGAAGGAGGACAGGACCATGGGAAGCCGGGAAGAGCTAATTCAACGCAGTATTCCGTTCTTGCGGGAGGTCAAGGATATGACGCCGGGCGCCGAGATGGAGCGCTGGCTCAACGAGAAATACGGCGAGCAAAGCGCGCTCTACCAGGATCTGAGCCGCCTCGTTAAAATCGGGGTCGAGGAGGGCTGGGCGGCGAACCAGGAAGTCGACGGTCCGAACTACCGGCGCAGCCGTATCCTGGAGCCAACCCCCGAGACGTTCCAGTTCAGCATCACCGCCGTGTACATGAATAGCGCCGATCCGCGTCGCTTCAAGGACGAGGATGATAGCGACGTTCTACGCGGCCAGTATCACGGCCACCCCTATGGCGAGCTCAATCTCGTGGCGCCGCTGAACAAGGGCGCACAGTTGAAGGGACTGCAGGGCTGGCAAGGACCCGGCTGGACGGCGCCCGACCCTGGCAGCCGGCACTATCCGGAGGTGAGGGGTGGCGCTGTCATCGCTTTGTTCTATCTGCCAGCCGGACGCATCTCGTACGATTTCAAGGCTCCGGCCTGACGGCCGAGCCATCGTGCGCGGCCACCTGTACGACCAGGGTGACCGAACACGCTCGTCTAAATCGGCCAAGCGAATGTCCATGAACTCGAGCGGCGTCGGATGCTGGTCCCAGTGATCAACATAGCTGCGGGTTCTAGCCAGCCGGCCGCCAGAAGCGGCCGGCGTTATCGGTCAGAGCCCCCATCGACCGCCGTTGTCAGGAAACGACGTACGCCTGTCCTGATCCAAAGGATGCCGTTTCTTGTCCCAAGCAGGATTGATTGCAAAATATGGGGCAGAGCTATTCGTCAATTCCATTGGGGAAGGCTCCGCCCATTGCACTCTTCAGGACGAGCATGGGCGATAGTCACGGCGAGCGGAAGGGAGCGAGTGAGATGACCCCCGGCAGCGTCAATCCTCAGGCTAGTCACGAGCAAACTCGTTCAACAATGATGGCCTGGCGTGTCCACGAGTTTGGGCCACCTGAGGTCATGAAATTCGAGCGCGTCCCGCGGCCGGAACCCGGCCCTGGCGAGGTCCTGGTCAAGGTTGAAGCCGCAGCGGTCGGGCCGTGGGACGGATGGATCAGGGCCGGAAAGAGCGCTCTGCCGCAACCGCTCCCTCTCACGTTGGGCTCTGACCTTTCGGGGGAAGTCGTTGATGCGGGCCCCGGCGTTTCCGAGCTGCGCGTGGGAGATCAGGTTTATGGCGTTACGAATCCGAGGTTTGTCGGGGCTTACGCCGAATACGCGTTGGCTTCTGCCGGAATGGTCTCTAACAAGCCCGCTTCGCTGACCCACGTTGAAGCCGCTTCTGTTCCCGTCATTGCCGTCACCGCGTGGCAGGCTCTGTTTGATCAGGCCCAGCTCAAGGAAGGCCAAAAGGTGCTCATCCATGGAGCGGCAGGGAACGTCGGGTCCTATGCGGTTCAATTGGCCCGGCGCGCAGGTCTGAAGACCATCGCGACTGCCGCGGCTCACGACATTCCATTGGTGCGCGACCTCGGCGCAGATGCCGTGATCGACTATCGCGCTCAACGGTTTGAGGAGCACGTTCACGAGGCGGACGCGGTCATCGATCTGGTCGGCGGCGAAACACAAAGCCGTTCATTCGAGGTGATCCGTCGCGGCGGCAAACTGATCTCCGCGGTTTCTCATCCGGATCAGGATCTTGCAAAGCGCCACGGTGTCGAAGCCAGCTTTTTTCTGGTCAACGTAACGAGCCGATATCTGATGCAGATCGCCCGCCTTGTCGAAGATGGAAAGTTGCGAACCAAGGTAGGAGCTGTCTTGCCCCTCGCAGATGCGCTTGAAGCTCATTTAATGCTTGAGCGCGTGCGGCCCCAGCCGAAAGGAAAAATCGTCCTTGCGCTTACTTCCACTTGATCACAGGCGTTGGGCTCGCGAGCCATTGTGTGCCGTCTGCCCTCGGCCGCTCCTGAAAGGAAAAATGAAATGACCACGCGTAATATCGCCCGTCCTCCCCTCATTCCCGATTCCGTGCTCGCGAAAGAGGCGACAGACGTTCTACGTGAGAATTCAACCGATCTGCTGTTCAATCACTCGATCCGCGTCTACCTGTTCGCGGCTGAGCAGGGGCATCAAAGAAAGCTCAGCTTTGACCCCGAGCTCCTTTACGTCGCCGCAGCATTTCACGATCTCGGCCTGATCAAAAAGTTCTCGAGCCCGGACGAGCGCTTCGAAGTTGATGGGGCAAATGCCGCCCGTCAGTTCCTCAGCACCCACAATATCCCTGAAGATCAGGTACAGACCGTCTGGGAGGCAATCGCGCTGCACACGACGCCCGGCATCCCAAAGTATATGCGACCGGAAGTCGCGCTCCTCAATTCAGGTGTTCTTCTCGATGTGATCGGGGTGGGATTCGATCAGTTTCCCGCGGATGTCCTGCAAGAAATCATCGCCAAGTACCCGCGAACGAACTTCAAGAACGGCTTCATTCAGGAGTATTTCGCGGGGTTTGCGCATAAGCCGGCGACCACGTACGGCACGGTTAACGCCGCCGTCTGCGAGCGTTTCATTCCGGGGTTCAAGAGCCCGAACGCGTGCGATCTGATTGCTGCATCTCCCTTGCCGGATTCTCCATAACGACGTTCAACATCATAAACAGGAAAGTGTGATGCTCCTAGAACTCATATCCGCGTACGGGCGAATTGCCAGCAGCGAGGGACTGGCGTTTCTTCGCTGGCTAACTCTGAGCGCGTTTTCTGTCGACACAAAGTGTTACAACATGACCGGGCTGCTGGCCAGAAGTGCGGTGCGAGCAGCGGCTGCTCCGCTGCTGGCATCAGCGATCGCTCTGGCAACCTCTCCCGCGATCGCTCACGACGGGGAGCAGGTGAAGGTTGTCTTCGAGCACGCAGTGCCTAATCTCGAAGGAAAGAGATTGGTTTCGGTCCTTGTGAGTTATCCGCCCGGAGCAAAATCGCCGGCTCATCACCACGCGGCGTCCGCATTCATCTACGCTTACGTACTGTCGGGAGCGATCCGCAGCCAGGTCGATAATGACCCGCCGAAGGTCTACCATCAAGGGGACGCGTTTTACGAGATGCCGGGCTCACATCACACGATCAGTGAGAACGCGAGCAAGACGGAGCCCTCCAGTTTACTCGCGATTTTCGTCGTCGATGCCAAGGACGATGCCTTGACGACACCAGACAAGGCGTCAGGATCGCCATAAAGCGCCTCAAGCGGGCGTCCCGGATCGCGCCAGCCCCTTTGCAGTATCCGGACGACTTGCACAAATGAGGACGCCAGACTGGAGAGGCAGTAAGGAGTGCCTGTACAAGCTGTTGCGATCGTAGTCTACGAGGGGGTCCATCCGCGGGAGGCCAACTTCAAGGAGAACATCATCGATCACTTCGCCAACGGCATCATCAAGAAGCCTCTTACAACGTTCGGAAACGTCAAGGCCGACGTACTGTCCCTGAAGGAGATGAACTATGTGCGCGGAAACTTCTGCTCGATCATCCTTAGCTCGGCATGGCCGAACTGAAGGTCGTTGCTGGAGTGCAGCAAGGGCGCAAATCGCAGCTCTTGGCTCGGCGGCGACAGAATCGGCAACCGCCGCCGGGCCGACCGCTGCCCAACCCAGCTTCGCGCGCACGGGACATTCAGGGACGCGGGTCTCAATCCCAAGACGGCGGCGGCCGCAGACGGCAGTCAGCAAGTGAGCGTCCCGGCCTTCATCGCCCCGATCGATGAAGGCGGAACGCCAATCGTTTCGCCGAGCGGCCGCTAAATTGGTATCCTGCATCGGCGATTCACCTTCTCGAGGTGTCATGTCTCAAGCCGACTGGTTAAGTCATCTCCTGCATATCATAACCGTTACCGGCCAACTCGAGGTCCGCTGCGCGTATGGCGCACCCTGGCGTATTATGTGGCCCAGGGCAGCAGCGAACGAGATCCCCTACCACGTCATCGTCAAAGGCCATGCCATCCTCGAGGACCCTGATTCGAGAACGGTGCGGGAGCTGGGAAGCGGCGATATCGTGCTGCTCCCGCACGGTTCAGCGCATGTGCTGCACGACGGCAGCGGCGAAACGCCAATCAGCACGCACGAAAGCACGCGCTCTGCAGGATGGGTGTTGAGCGAGAACGATGGCGGGAGTGAGCAACTGGATCTGCTGTGTGGACGGTTTTTCGTTGTGCCACCCCATGATCGGCTGGTCCGCAACTACCTGCCGGCAAATCTGGTGGTGCGCGCCAGCGGAAGCCAAGGAGAAGATGACAGCTCGTCCGCATCTCGTCAGCTTTCTGGACTGGTCGGCCTGATGCGAATGGAATCCGCAGGTGACAGAGCCGGAGCGTGCGCCATTCTCAACGCGCTCTCCGCGGTCCTGTTCACTCTGGTTCTGCGCGCCGTGAGTGAAGCCGGGAAATCAACTGAAGGCTTGCTGGCGCTTGCCGGCCATCCAAGATTGGCACCTGCCATTGCTGCGATGTTCGCTGATCCGGCGCGACCCTGGAAGCTTCCCGATCTGGCCGATTTATGTGGCATGTCACGCGCGACATTCATGCGCCATTTTCAGGACAAGCTGGGTCGCTCCGCCCTCGACCTGTTGACCGATCTTCGCATGAGCATGGCCGCCAACGAACTCAAGAACCCAAGGATCAGCACAGAAGCTGTGGCCGAGACGGTCGGGTATCAATCCGTTGCGGCCTTCCGGCGTGTATTTACGGACAAGATGGGGATGACACCGGCGGACTGGCGCCGGCTGGTGCAGAGCGGCGAACAGTCGCGGAACGCTTTCTAACGGCACGATGATCCTTTTGAGCATCAGTTTGAGCAAATCGAGGCTCGAAATAATCAACTGCATCAGTAGGTTCGCTCCGTAATCACTTGATGAGGAGTCACCCAATGCACAACACCGCCGCAACCGCTGCCAATCGCGAAACCTCCCGGTGGCTCGCGGGACCGCTGCCGACAAACGCCGTCATCGAAACCATTCTGAGCCGCAGCGCTGCGAAGTACTATGACTCGACTGTCACCCTGAGCGATGAGCAGATCCGTGATCTGGTGCGGATCGGTACTTCTGCGCCGACATCTTTCCATCTGCAGAACTGGCGCTTTATCGCGGTGCGCTCAACCGAAGCGAAGGCGCGGCTGCTTCCGATTGCCTGGAATCAGCCCGCAATCAGCGAAGCAGCCGTTACCTTCATCATCATCGGCCAATTGGCGGATGCAAGCACGGTCCCTGAGCGCCTGGCGCCCGTCGTAGAAGCCGGAATCATGCCGGCTCATATGGTGCCGGAGTGGGAGGGGCCAGCTCGCGGCCTGTATGACAATCACCCGCAGCGCCAGCGCGACGAGGCCGTGCGCTCCGCCACCTTCGGCGCTGCAGCTATCGTCTATGCAGCCCGCTCGCTCGGACTGGGATCGACACCGATGATCGGTTTCGATGCAGAGGCCGTGCACAGAGAGTTCAGCCTGGCCGAACACGAAGTCCCGGTCATGCTGCTGACGGTCGGGCCAGAGCGGCCTGGCAATTGGCCGCAAAAGCCGCGCCTGCCCGTGGCCGATGTGCTGCGCTTCGCCTAACCAACCTGAAGCCAATCATTCAAGGAGAAATATCATGGCCAGAGCTGCCGCTCTGAAGCCGGAACAGGTGCCGGCCGCTTCGAAACCGACGCTGGACATGTTTACCAAGAACATCGGGTTCACGCCAAACATGATGGCGACCTTAGCCCAAAGCCCGATCGCGTTTAACGCATGGGCCGCTCTGCTCGGCTCCTTGAGTAAGGCGCTCGACGTCAAGACCCGCGACAGCATCGGACTTGCCGCCTCAGAAGTGAACGGCTGCGACTATTGCCTGACGGTGCACAGCTTCACGGCGGAGCGCATGGCCAAGCTCCCGGCCGAGGAGATCATTCTCGCCCGAAAGGTGCATGCCCCCGATCCAAAGCGGGATGCAGCCGTTCAGTTTGCCCACAAGATCATCGAGAGCCGGGGCCATGTCACGGAGGCAGATCTGCAAGCCGTCCGCGACGCGGGCTACACGGATGCGAATATCATGGAGATCGTCGCGCTTGTGGCCATGTACTCGCTAACGAACTTCTTCAACAACGTGTTCCACCCCGACAAGGACTTCCCCGCGGTGGCACCGGCCGGCTCGATCTGAGCAGGATCGGGAAGTTCAATCTGAAAAATCACACCGAAAGGAGTCGAAGATGAAAGCGATTATTGTAACGGACCAAGCTACCGGCTTTGCCGGGATGAAGCTGGTGGAACGGCCCGAAGCTCAACCAGCGATAAACGACGTTATTGTAGAGGTTCACGCATCGGGATTCGTTCCGACCGAACTGGAATGGCCCTCGACATGGACCGATCGCCGCGAACAGAACCGAACTCCGTCGATCCCTGGGCACGAATTCGCCGGCATTGTCACCGCTCTTGGCTACGGCACGACGGGGCTGTCGGTCGGGCAACGCGTATTCGGCTTGGCCGACTGGTATCGCGATGGCACGCTCGCTGAATATATTGCCATCGAGGCGCGCAATCTGGCGCCATTGCCCGGTGACGTCGATTTCACGGTAGGCGCCAGCCTGCCGATCTCGGGCTTGACCGCGTGGCAGGGGCTTTTCCAGCACGGCCGCCTTCAGGCAGGCCAAAGCGTGCTCGCACATGGCGCGGCGGGCGCGGTCGGCTCTATGGTAGTTCAACTCGCACGAGAAGCGGGCGCCTATGTCATCGGAACAGGACGCGCGGCCGACCGACAGAAAGCGCTCGACTTCGGCGCGAACGAATTCGTCGACCTGGAGCACGACGTTCTCAAAGATGTCGGCAGCGTCGATCTTGCATTCGACGTCATCGGCGGCGACATCCAGAAGCACTCTGCAGCCATTGTCAAAGCCGGAGGGACGCTGGTGACTGTCGTCGGCCCGGCGCAGGCTCGGCCGGCGGACGGTTTGGCCATCGACTTCGTTGTGGAAGCCGATCGAAGTCAATTGAGTGAAATCGTCCAGAGGGTACGGGACGAAAGACTGCGGACAAACATTGGAAAGGTCTCCTCCTTCCACGACGCCATCGCTACCTTCAACTCAGCCCAGCGCCGCCAGGGCAAGACGATCATTCAGGTTCGCTCGTAAGAGCTCAGGCGGGAGGAGGGTTCTCCCCAAGGAGTTTATCGTTCCGCTTCTGGATCGTGGCGAGTGCCTTGGCACGATCCAGACGGAAGAAGCAACTGAGCGGTGGGCAGAGATGTCTGGACAAGCAACGCCGATGTTCGATTGACTCCCATGGTTGGCGGGATCGCCAACGATGCCGTCGGCTCGGATTTCCTGTGAATTCAGGACCCACAAGATGCGGCGGGCATACCGTCGGGATTTATCCGTCAGACCTGGAGATTGCACTTGCAAATCAAGGATGAAGCTTCGTCCAAAATGATTGAGTGGGAGCAGGGCGATCGGCCGTTGTTGCGCGCCTTGGAGTAGTCAGAGCGGTGGTCTCGTTTGCTTTGCTCCGACATTCCGGCGCTGAGGAGTTCTGGGTCTCGACTTAACGGATCCGAACCGGCATTTCAGCTCAGTTTCGCTGACCGCGTACTGTGGCGAAGCTTAGCGTGCAGAAAGGCTGAGGGCGTGGACGGCTTTTTGGAGGAGTAGCGCACGCGACGCTAACCCGTGCGGCAGGACGATGTCATTGCCGCGCTCGCTACGTTCGAAGCGGCACCGCGATCATGCGCGCGGGATATCTAGCGAAACTCAGCTTCCCGCGCTCTGTCCGCCATCGACATGCAGGATCTCGCAAGTGGTGAAGCCTGCTCCCTCGAGGTACATCACCGCATCGACAATTTCGCTCACTTCCCCCATTCGTCCGATCGGATGCAGCCCGGCCACGAACTCATGCATTTCAGGCGCATGCATGGGCGTTTTGGTCGCGCCCGGCGCCACGGCGTTGACGCGGATTCCTCGACTTGCATATTCAACTGCGAGCGACTTCGTTGCTGCGTTCAAGCCGCCTTTCGTCAAGGCTGCCAAGACGGACGGCGCGCGCCTGACATTGCGCGACATTCCGGTCTTTAGTCAGGCGCTAAGCTGTCGGCCAGAAGGGCGACATGTAACCTAGCGATCGATGACCCTAACGATGCGGGTGGGGTGCGTCGGAGAGCAGCGGAAAATCGCTTCGAATGTGTCGAGCGGACAAATTGGGCTCTACCTAGCTGTGGGTTGCGGTGGCGATCCGCCGGTTCCGGTAAATCCGACCGGCCGATCATCTACTTAATTGGAAGCGAGGCAGAGTAACCATTGCAACTTGACGCGGGCAATCGAAATAGTCTATTTATGCAAGTAACAATTTGAATGGTCGACTACGAGAAAACCATAGTTTCGTCGGCCAAATGCCAAAGAGGTTACGTGTCGGAGGAAATTTACATCGAGCGGCGCGACGGCATCGCCCACGTCGTTCTGAACCGGCCCTCGGCCAAGAATGCCGTGACGCTTGCGATGTGGAGCGAAATGGCCGCGATCTTCTCGGGCCTGGCCGGCGAAGGGGAGGTCCGCGGCGTCGTCCTGAAGGGTGCGGGAAAGGACTTTTCCGTCGGCGCCGACATTTCCGAATTCGAGAGCATCCGCGACGACAGGCACCAAAGCGCCGCCTATGAAGTGGAGGTCGATGCCTGCTCGAGCGCGATCGCCGCGCTCGGCAAGCCAGTCGTGGCCGCGATCTCCGGCTACTGCCTTGGCGGAGGCTGCCACCTTGCTTTGGCGTGCGACTTTCGTTTCGGCGACCGCACCGCGACGGTCGGGATACCCGCAGCCAGGCTGTCGATCGTCTACGGCCTGCACAGCGTGCAACGGCTGCTCGCCCTCACGGGCGTTTCGAATGCGAAGCGTATCCTCTACTCGGCGGACCGCCATTCCGCCGAGCAAGCCATCTCGGTGGGGCTGCTCGACGAATTGCACGAGAATCCCAGTCTCGCGGCCGAGCAATTCCTGCGGCGGCTTTCCGTCAACGCACCGCTGTCGATCGCCGGCGCGAAGCACATGCTGAACGGTCTTTCGATGGGCGTCGGCGGACTCGATCGGGCCGCGGTACAGCGGCTGATCGACGAAGCCTCCGACAGCGAAGACTTCAGGGAAGGCCGCCGCGCGTTCGCGGAGAAGCGGCCGCCGCAGTTCCGCGGCGCGTAGGTCCGGAAACGAGCAGCCCTGGAGGGCATCGGATGAAGCCTGCGCAGTTCGAATACGTTTCACCGTCGACGATCGACGCCGCCATCGCGGCGCTGGTTGCGTCGAACGGCGAGGGCAAGGTGCTGGCCGGCGGTCAGAGCCTGCTGCCGCTGCTGAACTTCCGGATGGCTCGTCCCGCCGTGCTCGTCGATCTCAACGGCATCGATGGATTGTCGTACATCGAAGACCGCGGTGACCGTATCGCTATCGGCGCGCTGGCCCGCCATCGTGAGCTGGAGCATTCGCTGCTGATCGCGTCCAAACTGCCGGTGATGTCGGCGGCGATGCGCCACGTCGCGCATCTGGCGATCCGCAATCGCGGCACCATCGGCGGCAGTCTGTCGCATGCCGATCCCGCCGCCGAGCTGCCGATGCTCGCGACGTTCTACGAGGCTGAAATCTCGGTGCAGGGGCCGTCGGGCCGCAGGACGATCGCGGCAGGAAACTTCTTCGTCGACGCCCTGACGAATTGTCTGGAGCCCGAGGAGATTGTGGTCGAGGTCGAATTCCCGGTCCTGAAGCAGGATGGCTGGGCGTTCGAGGAAGTCGCGCGGCGCTTCGGCGACTTCGCGCTCGCGAGCATCGCCGTCTCGGTCCGCCGCGGACCGGCCAGGTTGGAGGCCGCGCGCGTCGCGGTGATGGGTGTGGCCGACACGCCGCGGCGGCTGAGGGAGGCTGAGGACGAGCTCGTTGCGATGGCGCTCGACGACACGACGCCGGATCGTTTCGCGGAGATTGTCGTCTCGCTGGTCGCCCCGAACGACGATCTGCATGCGTCGGCCGATTACCGCAAGCATCTGCTCGCGCAACTCGCCAGGCGCGCGTTGCGGACCGCATTGGCCATGAAGGGCTGATCCGATGACGATGCACGTATCTGTGACCGTGAACGGCGAGACATACGACGTCTCTGATGTCGAACCGCGCATGCTGCTTTCCGACTTCCTGCGCGACCGGCTCGGACTGACCGGGACCCATGTCGGATGCGAGCATGGCGTGTGCGGCGCCTGTACGGTGCTGGTCAACGGCGACAGCGTGCGCGCCTGCCTGATGCTGGCGGTCCAGGCCAACGGCGCCGAGATCGTCACGGTCGAAGGACTCGGATCACCCCATGAGCTCAATATGCTGCAGGCCGAATTCCGAGAGCATCACGGGCTGCAGTGCGGCTTCTGCACGCCCGGCATGCTGATGACCGGCGAAGATCTGCTCCGGAAATATCCGCTCGCGACCGATGAAGACATTCGCGAGGGGCTCTCCGGGAATCTCTGCCGCTGCACCGGATATCAGAACATCGTCGCGGCGATCAGAAGCGCCGCGGCCAAGCGCACGGAGAAAGCGTCATGAAGCTCAATTTTCTCCCCGCCGGCCGCGTCCGCATGAAGAAGAGCATCTACGTGCCGGGCGCCGCTCGCAGCGAAACCATCGACCTTCCTGTCAGCAGCGCGCTGATCCGGCACAAGCAGGGCAATGTGCTGTTCGACACCGGCTGTCATCCCGCGGCGGTCGACCATGCAGAGGAGCGTTGGGGACCGCTCGCCAAGGTCATGAAGCCGCTGATGAGCGCGGAGGAAATCTTGCTGCCGAGCCTGGCATGCACCGGGCTCGGGCCTGATGACATCGACATTGTCGTCAACTCGCACTTCCATCCCGATCATTGCGGCTGCAACCAGTTCTTCAGGAAGGCGACGATCCTGGCGCACGCGAAGGAGATCGAAGCCGCGCAGGCTCCGAACGCGGAAGCGGCCGGCTATCTCAGGAACGATTGGGACTACGGGCAGCCGATCGATGCGCTGCATGGAGAGAAGGATCTGTTCGGCGATTCCAGCGTCGTGCTGCTGCCACTGCCGGGCCACACGCCGGGGATCGTCGGCGCGCTCGTCAGCCTCGATCGCGATGGCCAGTTTCTGCTGGCGTCCGACTCGGTCAGCCTGCGGCTGCATCTCGACACCGACACGCCGCCGCGCAACACCTGGAACGTCGACCTTCAGTTGAAGACCTATGCGGAGGTTCGCCGGTTCAAGAACAGCGGCGCCACCGTGGTCTGCGGCCACGACGACACGCAATGGCAAGGCCTGCGCAAGGGATCCGAGGGCTATGAGTAGCGACTGGCGCGTAAGTCCCTCCGATGTCGTGAGGCCGCGGAACGTCGGTGCGCCGATTAAGCGCACCGAGGACCCGCGTCTTCTGACCGGCAATGGAGAGTATACGGCCGACCGGAAACCGGATCGGCTGTTGCATCTCGCGTTCCTGCGCAGCGGTCAGCCTCACGCGCGGATCGTGCGGATCGACGCCGCCGACGCGCGGATGGCGCCGGGCGTGGTCGCCGTATTTGCCGCGGAGGACATCGCCGACGACTTCAAGCCGGTCGTTCCATTCTCCCGGATGCCGAACTACTACGCGACTCCGATCCTGCCGCTGGCGTCCGGGAAAGTCCGCTACGTCGGCGAGGCCGTGGTCGCTGTCATCGCCACCTCGCGCTACCTTGCCGAGGACGCGCTCGACCTGATTGACGTCGACTATGAACCGCTCGGCGCGCTCGCCTGCGCCGAACTGGCGCTCGCCGATAACGCTCCGCTCCTGCACGAAGCGGCCGGCACCAATGTCCTGATCGCGCGCGAATTCAGGAAGGGCGACGTCACAGCCGATCTCGCGGCCGCGACGGTCAGGGTGGGCGGGCGCTTTGAAATGACGCGCAAGGCGCCGCTGGCCATGGAGCCGCGCAGCTACGTGGCGGAGTACGACAAGGGCCGCGATGCCATCACGCTCTACACTTCGTCGAACATTCCCGGCATCGTTCGCGACGCCGTCTCGGAATCGCTGGGTGTCCCGGGACACCGCATGCGGGTGGTCGCGCCTGACGTGGGCGGGAGTTTTGGTTCGAAGGGCTCGCTTTATCCGGAAGAGCTTCTGATCTGCATCGCCGCCCGAAAACTGCGCCGGTCGGTCAAGTGGACGGCGGACCGGCTTGAGGACGTGAGCAGCAGCAGCCAGGCCTTCGCCGAGATCGTCGATGCGGAGATGGGGTTCGACGCCAACGGCATCGCGACGTCGCTGCAGGCTGACGTGATCGGGGACGTCGGCGCCTACTCGATCTATCCCTGGACCTGTGGCCTGGAGCCCGTGCAGGTCGCGAGCTTTCTGCCGGGGCCCTACAAGATCGGATCCTACAGGGGCGCCGTGCGCGGCGTCGCGACCTGCAAGCCGCCGACCGGTCCCTATCGGGGTGTCGGCCGGCCGATCTCGACCTTCGTCGCCGAGCGTCTGATGGATCTCGGCGCGGCGGCGCTCGGGATCGATCCGCTGGAGATCAGGCGGCGCAATCTGGTCCGGGCCGAGGAGTTTCCGTACCGGATCGCGTCCGGCATCATCTGGGACAAGGCAGGCTTCATCGAGTGCCTGGATGCCGCCGCCGAAGCGGCCGGTTACGACCGGCTGCGCAAGGAGCAGGCCGAAGCGCGCACGCAGGGGCGACTGTTCGGCATCGGCATTGCATCCTATGCCGAGCTGACCGGCATCGGGTCCCGGATCGCGGTGGCGCCGGGCATGCCGATCAACACCGGCTCGGAAACGGCGAAGATCACGATCGACTCGACGGGCGCCATCACCGCGGCATTCGGTGTCGCGTCCCACGGCCAGGGGCTTGAGACTACGCTGGCCCAGATCGTCGCCGACGATCTCGGCGCCCGGTTCGAGGATGTGCGCGTGATCCAGGGCGACAGCGACGAAGTCCCGATGTCGACCGGAACCTACGCCAGCCGCAGCGCCGTGCTCGGCGGCGGCGCGGCGAAGCACGCTTCGAAAATCCTGCGGGAGAAGATCAAGCGGGTCGCCTCGCATCTGCTCGAAGCCAACGCTAACGACATCGAGGTCACCGAGGGCCAGGCCGTCGTGCTCGGCACCGATCGCGCGGTGAGCTTCAAACAGATCGCTAAGGCGGTCTATTCCGACATGAAGACGCTGCCCGTCGAGGCGCGCGAGGAGCTGAGCGCGACCTATACCTACGATCCGGTCAACGGAACGACCGCGGCCGCCACCCACATCGCCGCCGTCGAGATCGATCCGGCGACATGCTTCGTGCGGATCCTTAAATTCGTCGTCGCCGAAGACTGCGGCCGGATCATCAACCCGATGATCGTCGATGGCCAGGTGCATGGCGGGGTGGCGCAAGGCATCGGCGCGGCGCTGTTCGAGGAACTGATCTACGACGAGGACGGCCAACTGCTGACCGCGAGTCTCGTCGACTACATGATCCCGTCCGCGCCCGAAGTGCCGGTCATGGACGTCGTCCATGTCGAGAGCGAATCCGCCGTTGCCGGCGGCTTCCGGGGCATGGGCGAGGGGGGAACGATCGGCGCGCCCGCTGCGATCGCGAACGCGATTGCCGACGCGCTGTCGCCACTCGACATCGGCGTCTCGATCCTTCCGATGACGCCGGAGCGCATCTTCAGGCTAATGGAACTAGCTAAAATCAAGAGGAAGAGCTGATGAGTGACTTGAAAGGACGCGTCGCGCTGGTGACGGGCGGTGGACGAGACGTGGGTGCAGCCATCGCCACGATGCTCGCTGAACGTGGTGCAAGCGTTGCGGTGAACTACCACAGCTCGAAGGCCGAGGCGGAAGCGGTGATCTCCGAGATCGAGAAGGCCGGCGGCCGGGCGAAGGCCTATCAGGCCGACATCGCGGACGCGGATATCGTCAGGAAGATGGTCGCGGATATCAAGAGCGACTTCGGTGGCCTCGACATTCTGGTAAACAACGCCGGCCTGGTGTTCCGCAAACGCTTCAGCGAGAGCACGCCCGAGGATTGGAAAAAGCAGATCGATACCTGCCTCTACGGCGCGCTGAATTGCTGCCACAGCGCGGGCCCGCTGCTGGAGGCGTCGGGCCGCGGACGGATCATCTCGATCATGGGCGACTCCTCGAGGGTCGGCGAATCCGGGCTGGCGCTCGCGGCCGCGGCGCGCGCGGGAACGATCGCGCTGATGAAGTCGCTGGCGCGCGAATGGGGGCGTTCGGGCGTGACCGCCAACTCGATCTCGCTCGGCCTGATCGAAACCGCGCACGACAAGACCTGGGTCGATGCGAACCGCGACAAGCTGGTCAAGGCCTACGCGATCCGGCGGCTTGGCCTGCCGTCCGATGTCGCTCCGCTGGTCACGCTGCTGGCCTCCAATGCCGGAAGCTGGATCACCGGGCAGGTGATCAGCGTCAACGGCGGATACAGCATGGTCTAGGGAGGCAGGCATGCTTCACGTCGATCTGATCGCACCCGTCTCGACACTGCTCGAACGCCACGCGACACAGCGTCCCGACAAGGTCGCGTATTGGGACTCGTCGCGATCGGTCACTTACGCGGACCTCGCCCGGCGGACTGCTTCGATCGCGGCCAACCTGACCAGGGCTGGTCTGCGAGACGGCGATAGGATTGCAATCTATCTGCCGAACGGCGTGGATTGGATCGAAGCATGCTTTGCCGCGTTGCGCGCCGGCGCGGTCGTGGTTCCCATCAGCTATGATGCGGCAGAAGGCGAGATCAGCTATCGCCTGACCGACGCGGCTTGCGGATACGTCCTCACGACGGCCACGCGGAAGGATCTGATCGACAAGGTCTGCCGTGATGCTGCGATCGCGCCGATCTCGATCTTCGCGGGTCCGGACACAGAGAGGGCGGGCGTCTCACTGGAGGCGCTCGCATCCACTGGTCCCGCGTCGCCCTCCGATCCCGACGACATCGACCGTTCGTCCTTCATCATCTACACGTCCGGAACGACCGGGCGGGCGAAGGGCGTGCTGCTCTCGCTGCGCGGCATGTTGTGGATCGCCGCCTCGTGCTGGGCGCCGATCGCGGAACTGAGCGAGAAGGACATCGTGCTGTCGCCGTTGCCGCTGTTCCACTCCTACGGCCTCAATCTGTCCGTGCTCGGCGTGCTCGCCGTGGGCGCGAGCCAACGCATCATGGAGAAGTTTTCCCCGCAACAGGCGCTCGATCTGCTGCGGACTGGAACGTATTCGGTTCTTCCGGGCGTGCCGACGATGTTCCACTATCTCCTGCTCCGCGCGCAGGAGAGCGGCGTCGAACGCCTCGGTGGACTCCGTCTTTGCATCTCCGCCGGCGCAATCATGCCCGCGACCCTGAACAGGGCGTTCGAGGAGCGCTTTTCGATCCGGCTGCTCGACGGGTACGGCATTACCGAAACCTCGACCATGGTGACGATGAACTGGCTGCACGGCGCGAGGCCGATGGGCTCGTGCGGCCTGCCGGTGCCGGGTCTTGCCGTGCGCATCGTCGATCCTTCGTCGGCCGAGGACGTACCGATCGGCGAGGAAGGCGAGTTGATCGTCCGCGGCCCGAACCTGATGCAGGGCTACCACAACAAGCCGGCGGAGACGGCGTCGGCGCTGCGCAAGGGCTGGTATCACACCGGTGATCTCGCAAAGTCTGATCCGGCTGGCTACCTGACCATCACGGGAAGGATCAAGGAGTTGATCATCCGCGGCGGCCAGAACATCGCGCCCGCCGAGATCGAGGAGGTCGTGGTTCGGCATCCCCAGGTCAGGGATTGCGCCGTCGTCGGCTTGAAGCACGCGACGCTGGGAGAGGTGCCTTGCCTGTTCGTCGTGGCAAAGGAGAACGGGTTGGACGTCGCTTCGCTGATGGATCACTGCCGGGCGCAACTGTCGGCCTACAAGATTCCCGAGGCGACCCATCTTGTCGGCGAAATTCCGCGGACCGGCTCGGGGAAGATCATGCGCTTCAAGCTGGTCGAAATGCTGAGCCAGGCGTCGTAGGTCGAGACCGCTCAGTCGACCGACCGCGGCGCCGAGGCACCGAACGATTTTGGATCGTACGCCAGTCGGTAGCGCATATCGGCGGCGACGATCGGCTTGTGGCAGCGATCGCAGTCCACCGAAGGCTCGAAGTCGTGTCCGCACTTGAGATGGGTCAGGATCAGCGGCGGCTTGCCCTTGGAGAGCCAGCGGTCGCCCCACCTCAGCATCGCGATGAACGGACCGTAGAGATCGCGTCCCATGTCGGTGAGAAGGTATTCGTAGCGATCCGGCGAGCGCTGATATTGCCGTCGCTGGAAGACGCCGCTGGCGACCAGGCGGTTGAGCCGGTCGGTGAGGATGTTCGGCGCGATCGCGAGCTCGTTCAAAATCTTGTCGTAGCGGCGATTGCCGAAGAAGCCCTCGCGGACGACCATGAAGCTCCATTTGTCGCCGATGATCTCGAGCGCGCGCGACACCGAGCTCGGGCGGCCGCGGACGAATTGGCTTCCGTCGGAAGCCCGCCTGGTGTTGCGGCCCGGCTTGGCGGGGCAGCGTCCTGCACCGGGGCCGTCGCGATATTTCGCGTCGCGCGCGCCGACGCTCTCGCCGCAATGGGAGCAGGTGACGACCGGATGGCTGTCGCAGCCGCATGTCGCATGGATCAGCGTCAGCGGAGGAGGCTTGCCCTTGGACAGCCAGCGGTCGCCGAATTGCATGAGCGCGATGAAGCTCGGATAGAGATCAAACCCCATTTTGGTCAGGCGGTATTCCTTGCGCAGGGATGATCCGGGCGCGACCTGACGGAAGATGGCGAGCTGGGTCAGCTTCCTCAGCCGATCGGTCAGCGTGGCCCGCGGGATACCCAGCGCCGAGCGGAACGCTTCGAACGTCTGCGTCCCGAAGAATGCCTCGCGAATAATCAGGAACGCCCACGCGTCCGAAACGATGTCCAGGGTGCGCGCGACCGAACAGTTGCGCTCGGTCCGCGCGTCGACTTTCCGGGCCACGGGCTCTGCGGCCCGCGGCTTCGCAGATGGTTTCGTCGTCTGGATCTTGGCGGCGGCAGGCATTTTCAAATCAGTCCGTTCACGCGGCCGCGTGACGGCGGCCTTCGAAGGTTGCGCACCACTAGCACAACGGTGCCGTTGACTCGTTGGAAAAATAAGTCTAGTTATGCAAGTAACATTGGTCTAGTTATGCTAGTGATAAGAGCGCGAACGCGCAAGCCGAGCAACCCTGGGGAGAAGTGACATGAAGCTGAATATTCGAAGCGTCCTGGTTGCGACAGCGGCGATCCTGATGTTCGACAATGCGGCGGACGCGCAGACCGCGCGCATCTCGGACGACGTCGTGAAGATCGGCGTGCTCACGGATATGTCGGGACAATTCTCCCACGAATCCGGCGAAGGCGCAGTGACGGCGGTCAAGATGGCCGTCGAGGATTTCGGCGGCAAGGTGCTCGGAAAGCCGATCGAGGTCCTCGTCGCCGATCACCAGAACAAGCCCGATACCGCCTCGGCGCTGGCGCGAAAATGGTTCGACGTGGACCGTGTCGACATGATCGCCAACCTCATCAATTCCTCGATCGCGCTCACCGTGTCCGGTCTCGCGAAGGAGAAGAGCCGGATCGCCATCATCAACGGCTCCGGGTCGTCGCGTCTGACGGGAGATGCATGTACGCCCAACAGCATTCATTATGCCTACGACACCTACGCGCTCGCGCGCGGGACCGGCGCTGCGCTGGCCAAGGCAGGCAAGAAGTCGTGGTACTTCCTGACGGCAGACTACGCGTTCGGGCACGCGCTCGAAGCCGACACCTCGGCGGTCGTCAAGTCGTTGGGCGGCGAGGTTGTCGGGGCGACCCGTTATCCGCCTGACGCGTTCGACCAGTCCTCGTTCCTGCTGCAAGCGCAGTCCTCGAAAGCGCAGGTCGTGGGGCTGGCCGGCTCCGGCAACGTGCTGGTGAACTCGATCAAATCGGCGCACGAATTTGGCATCCCGGATGGCGGCCAGACTCTCGCCGGGCTGCTGGTCTGGATCACCGACGTCAAGAGCCTGGGGCTCTCGGCCGCGCAGGGGCTGGTTCTCACCAATGCGTTCTACTGGGACCGCGACGATGAAACCCGAGCCTGGTCCAAGCGCTTCTACGAACGCATGAAGCGGATGCCGCACATGGGCGACGCCGGCGACTATTCGTCGACCATGCACTACCTCAAGGCGATCGAAGCCGCGGGCACCGACGAGGCCCAGGCGGTGATGAGCAAGATGCGCGAGCTTCCGATCAACGATTTCTTCGCCAAGGGCGGACGGATCCGCGAGGACGGGCGCATGGTGCACGACATGTACGTCTACGAGGTCAAGAAGCCGTCCGAATCCAAGGCCGACTGGGATTTCTACAAGCTTCGCGAAGTGATCCCCGGCGACCAGGCGTTCCGTCCGCTCAAGAACAGCGCCTGCCCGCTGGTCAAGAAGGATTGACGCAGGTCGACGACACAGGGCCCGGATGCGGTCGCATCGCGGGCCCGCACCAATGGAGGCATCGAGATGGATCAGGACGTCTTAACAGCGGGCTCGGCTCCGTCGCGGAATCCGATCCGGTCCGGTGCCGAGTACATCGAGAGTCTGAGGGGCCGGAAGCTCAAGGTTTATCTGATGGGCGAATTGGTCGCGGAACCGGTCGAGCATCCCATTATCAGGCCGTCGATCAACGCAGTTGCGGAGACCTACGATCTCGCCAACGAGGAGCCCGAACTTGCGTCGGCCGTCTCGCCGCTCACGGGCGGGCGCGTGAACCGCTTCCTTCACATCTCCGGCAGTGCCGGCGACCTCGTCATGCAGAACAAGATGCAGCGCCGGCTCGGGCAACTGACCGGCACCTGCTTCCAGCGCTGCGTTGGCATGGACGCGCTTAACGCGTTGCATTCCGTGACACACGATCTGGACCGGAAGTACGAGACCGATTACCACGCCCGGTTCGAGCGGTTCCTTGCGCGCGTGCAGAGCGCCAACCTGGTCATCGGCGGCGCGATGACGGACGTGAAGGGCGATCGCGGCAGGTCGCCGTCGCAGCAGGCCGATCCGGATCTCTTCCTTCACGTCGTGCGCCGCACGTCCGAAGGCGTCTACGTCAGCGGCGCAAAGGCGCATCAGACCGGCTGCCTGAATTCGCATTGGCTGATCGTGATGCCGACCATGAGGCTGGAGGCGGCCGACAGGGACTACGCCGTCGTCGGCGCGATCCCCGTTGACGCCGAGGGCATCACCTACATCTACGGCCGGCAATCCTGCGACACCCGCAGCGCCGAAGGCGGCGACATCGACGCCGGCAACGCGCGCTTTTCCGGCCAGGAGGCGATGATCGTGTTCGACAACGTGTTCATTCCGCGTGAGCTCGTCTTCCTCGACGGCGAGTTCGAATTCGCCGCCACGCTGGTCGAACGCTTCACCTGCTATCATCGCCGCAGCTATGTCTGCAAGACCGGCGTCGGCGACGTCCTGATCGGCGCCGCGGCGACGATTGCGGACTACAACGGCGTCGAGCGCGCCTCGCAAGTCCGTGACAAACTGGTCGAGATGACCCATCTCAACGAGACGATCTACGGCGCCGGCATCGCCGCGAGCCATCAGGGCATCGCGATGAAATCCGGAGCGTACCTGCCGGACGAGATGCTCGCGAACGTCTGCAAGCATCACGTAACGAAAATCCCCTATGAGATCGGGCGGCTGGCGCAGGATCTCGCCGGTGGATTGATGGTGACGCTGCCGTCGGAGCGGGAGCTGCGGCACGACACCATCGGACCGATCGTCGAGAAATATCTCAAGGGACGGCCGGAGATCGCGACCGAGGACAGGATCCGCATCCTACGCCTGGTCGAGAATATGACGCTCGGCCGCAATGCCGTCGGCTATCTGACGGAATCCATGCACGGCGCCGGATCGCCGCAGGCGCAGCGCATCCAGATCGCCCGATCGATGCAGCTCGATTTCAAGAAGGAACTTGCGAAGTCGCTGGCCGGTGTGGCCGCCGCGTCGCGCGCCGAGATCGTGGATGACCTGTCGACCTACATGGCGCGGGTATTCGCGCCCGTCGCGGAATGACCCGCTGCCGCCGTTACATCCCAGCTTCGAGGCGTCATCGTTGAAGGAGACGCCGGAGCCCGACGAACCTTGGAGACACTTCGATGGCGATGACGATGATGGGCGAGATCGAGCTTGCGGCGCCGCGCGAAGTGGTCTGGGCGAAGCTGAATGATCCGTCCGTTCTGAAAGTCTGCATCCCGGGTTGCGAGGAGCTGGAGCCGACCGAAGACGGCGGCTTTCGCGCCGTTGCGAGGATGAAGGTCGGGCCGGTCTCCGCGCGCTTCAAGGGCAGGGTCGCCTTGAGCGATCTCGATCCGCCGAACGGCTACAGGATATCGGGCGAAGGCGAGGGCGGCGTTGCAGGTTTCGCGAAGGGCGGTGCCACGGTCGCGCTGGCCGACAAGGACGGCGGCACGCTCCTGAGCTACAGCGTCGAAGCACAGATCGGCGGCAAGCTGGCGCAGCTCGGCCAGCGCCTGATCAACGGAACGGCCAAGAAGCTTGCCGACGAGTTCTTCGCCAATTTTGCGCGAGCGCTTTAGCGAGGGTAGGTTAGCGGCAGCTTGAATGCGCCATGTGACCTTTATGTACGATGCAATGTGCCACTGTACTCACCTGTCGCAAGCAGGATGGAACTCCAACCGCGATACAATGGTGTGGAAGTCACCAATTTTGAGAGCGCTCCGCCGACACGCCGTATACGCCGACCAATACCAGCCCGCGTGATGCACAGCTTGGCTGGCCCATCTTGGGTGGAGGGGAGGCGGCTCTTGGCGAAAAGCGGACAGCGGGACGAATGCGGGGAGAGCAAGTAGCCAAATTTGTCGCGATCTCAGTAGCCGCACTGTTTATTTCAACGGATAGCTGCGACGGTGGTCGTAGCAATGAGAATAACAGTTACGAGCGCTCCCGAAACATAGAGAATGGTTCTGACGCTGCCGCCTTTGGCAGCTTTGCCGCCGCGCAAATAGACCACAACGTGTATCAGACGAATCGCAACGTAGATCCATACGAGGGCCGCAAGTATACTTGGTCTGACTCCCACCATCATGGCCAACAGTGCTGGCACGACAAAAGGTGGCAGCGCCTCCACCACGTTCATGTGCACGCGATCAATCCGGTATAGCAAGTTTTCGTCGTCGGCCGGCAGGACAGGTCCGGAGAGGACGCCCGCTCTGCCTTTGGACGATCCTGAATGAATCGCCAGCAAAATGGAAACGAGGCAGAGGACAAGCACTCCGATCACACTAAAAGAATAGGCTGCCATAAGGGCCTCCGCATTATGATAGGGGCGCATGGGGAAGGCGAGCATCATGGCTCGCTGGCGATCCGCTCGGCGAACCTTTTCAGATAGAGCCGCCAGCCCTGTTCGCCCTTGATGCCTTCGCGCACGCCTTCCCAACCTTCGCCATGGCGTTCGAGGTGACGATGCTCAAGCTCCAGGCGGGTACGGTTTTGCGTCTCGGCGATGAACCGCACCTCCCACTCACTGGTCTTGTCGGGATTGGTTTCGAGTAGCCAACGCGGGCTGATGTCCCAGCTCAGAAGCACGCGATTAGGCGGCTCAAAAGCCAACACTCGCGCCCAGCGGCACTCGCTGCCATCGACACCTCGATCATAAATGTGACCGCCCACACGTGGCTCGAACACCGTCTCTGCTATGGGAACAGAGAGCAGATTGTGCTCGCGCGGCTTGAAGCTGCCGAAATCTTCAGTGAAAACCTTGAACGCACGCTCGATAGGGGCATCAACCACGATAGATTGTTTGATAGGGGCGGCCGATATGTGTCTGCTCATGTTAGTCCGCTCGTGATTTCTCGACAGCTACCTTGTAGGCCGCCAGCGTGTTGCTCCAGAACCGGTCGAGCCAGGCGCGCATCTGGCCGAGCCCGACTGGATCAATGTGATAGACGTTGCTGGCACCTTTCGGCTCGGCACGCACCAGACGAGATACGCGCAGAACCTTGAGGTGTTGGGAGACGGCTGATTGGGAGACAGTTAGTTCTCGAGTGATTTCAGCGACAGTGCGAGGCCGCGTTCCCACGAGTTCGAATATTCGCCTTCGCGTGGGATCCCCCAGAGCGGCAAGCTGCGCATTATCTTTGACCATGGCTAAGCTCTGATGCCGGCAATCGGGGAGAGGCCTTGTCCATCGCCAAACTGCATTCTTTGGAATGTTATAAGCTGTCACTAATGATTAGCATACACTGATTATCCGGTCAAACGGGGCTGAATTGCACGCGCGAACAGCCCTGGGTCGATGGTCCCTCCTTTGACTGCGGGGGTAGGGCTGACAGAGCGCGCTTGGGTCCGCCTGAAAAAATATTGCGCGGGCGTGTCACGAAACCGGCGTCCACCTCGCCAGTGTTTTTGATCAAGCGCTGTCCCTTCCGTGTTTCGGAGGTTTAGATTTGTCGAGGGGACGTGCGTGCTGATAAATAACTGGATTAGTGAGTGATTTTGTGCATTCTATATTGGAACTGACGTCGGCGTAGCGATCCCAAAGAAGGACGCGTCGAAAGGGAGGAAGGCATGACCGCGTTTCATGCGCCCAATTCATTCGTGCGGTTGGTCGGGGGTGATCTCGTTTCGTCGAAGATCACCAACACCGATGCCATGCGGATCGAGGTTCTGCGTCGGGTTTCACGGCCAAAGATGGAGTGGCACTTCCGGCAGCCAGAGGTCACGCTGTTCTGGTTTCGACGTGGCGCCGAGAATCTCAAAGGTATGATCGACGGATGCAATGCCGTCCATCGTTTCAGCGGAAGAGCTAATCTCGCGCTGTTTCCGGCCGGTATGGAGATCCAAGGTCAATGGAGCGTCGGCCCGTCGCTCGACTACGTCGTCGTATTTCTCGATCCGGAGTTCGTGCATGGCCGCCTCAAGGCCAACATCGATCGTCCGCTGGTGGGCTTTGCCCACGAGCAGTTGACGAGGGGCCTGGAAGAGCTTTGCCGGGAAGCTTTGGCGCCGGACAATGTGTTTGAACTTTTTGCTGAGGGATGGGGTGCCCAGGCCTTGGCCCATTTGGCGCGGGTCACCCAGATCGCCGGCGCGGAAAAGATCGTGTCGCGTGGCGGCCTGAGCGCGCGGGTTTTGGCGCAACTGGATGAGTATATCAGGGTTCGTCTGTCGGAGCCCATTTCGCTGGAGGATTTGAGTGGCGTTGCCGGGCTGAGCAAGCGCCACTTCCTCCGAGCCTTCCAGGAAAGCACGGGGACAACCCCGCACCGTCACGTGCTCAATCTGCGAATAGAAGACGCCAAGCAGCGGCTGACAGGCTCGGACGCAGATCTTACGAGCATTGCCTGCGCATCCGGCTTCAGTCATTCACAGCACTTTTCCACCAGTTTCCGACGTGCAACGGGAATGACTCCATCGGCGTTTCGCCGAAGCCGGCTGTCCTAAGCACGAGGTCCCTTTGCGGCGCTTTTTGGCAAATGGCGGCACTCTGACGGAAGTATTGCTTCACTTGTCCTTGTAGAGCTCGGACGTGGCAGCCCGCAGAAGACGGGCAACACGGGAGATGAGCTGCAGGAGGACGCGGATGAAGCGTACAGGCGTTTTGGTGGCTTCAATGCTGTTTGCCGCGGGGCCTGCGTCGCAGGTCGCGCTTGCCGCGGATCTGCCTCCCCTGAAGATCGGCCTCATGCTTCCGTACAAGGGGGTTTACGCGGTTCCAAGCGAAGGAATCGATCGAGGCTTCCAGGTCGCTCTCGCCGAGTACGGAAACAGTGTCGGAGGTCGACGCATTGAAGTTATTCGGGCCGATGACGAATTGACACCGAACGTGGGCGTTCAGCAGTTCAATCGCCTGATTCAACTTGAGAAGGTCGACCTGGTCGCGGGTGTGGTCAGCTCGAGCGTTGGCATCGCGGTTTCGGGATTGGCAGATAAGGCGGCAACGCCGCTGGTTCTCGTGAACACTTTCGCGGACGAGATCACAGCCAAGTTCTGTAGCCCTTACGTGGCCCGCACCTCGTTCAGCGCCAACGGGTTTCAGTATAACTCGGGCAAGTACTGGGCGACCCACGGCATCCGTACCGCCGTTGTCATGGGACCCGACTACTCCGCAGGACACTCTTTCCTTGATGCGTTCAAGCGCGGTTTTCAGGAAGCAGGTGGCAAGGTCGTGCAGGAAATCTGGACGCCGTTCCAGAAAACCAAGGATTGGGGCGCAGCGCTGACCCAGGCGAGCAATTCGGGCGCGCAAATCATCTACTCGTTCTACGCCGGTGCTGAGGCAGTCCAGCTGGTCAAGCAACATGCCGACTTCGGTTTGCGCGAGAAGCTCCCGCTGGTGGGCGATCACTGGATATACGACCAGCTCAACTGGTCGGCTCTTGGCGATCTGATCGTTGGGCCGGAATTCATCACAACCTACCTCTCGACCGCCAAGAACGAGGCGAACGAAAAGTTCGTCGCGAGATACCGCGAGATGTTCAACCAGGATCCGGAAGTCAATGCCGAACTCGGCTACGACAACGGAAAGGCCATCATGCTCACCCTGGAGAAGCTGGGCGGCAGGATGCCGGCGGACAAATCTCAGTTCATCGCGACGATGCGAAGCCTTGTCTTCGAGTCCCCGCGGGGAAAGCTCCGCTTCAATGCGAGCAATAGCGCGCTGCTTGAGAAAGTCTACGTCGTGAAGATCAAGAAGGATTCGGCAGGCAATCTCCTGCCGACATATGTGGACGAGTTCGCGGGCGCCGAGGATCTGCCGGGATGCACGAAGTCGTTCTGAACCGACTGCAAGAAAGCGCAGCCAAATGCAGGTGTTCCTGACACAGGTACTGAATGGCCTCCAGCTCAGTATGCTGGTGTACCTTCTTGCCGTGGGCCTCACCTTGATTTTCGGTTTGATGAACATCCTGAATCTCGCGCACGGTGCGTTTTTCACGCTGGGGGCCTATTGCGGCGTTGTCGTTGCAAATGCCACGGGCTCATTCTGGCTCGCGTTGCTGCTGGGGCCGCTGTTGCCGCTTGTGCTGGGTGCCGTCCTCCAGTCGATGCTTTTGCAGCCGCTCGCGGAACGTGGTCGATCCACCCATCTTGATCTCGCGCTGCTCACGTTCGGCCTGCTGTTCGCGACGGCCGGGGCCGTTGAATGGTTGTTCGGGTCCGCTTTTCTTGCCGTTCCGACTCCGCCGGTGCTGGCGGGCCATGTTAGCCTGCTTGGTATTTCCTACCCGGTCTACCGCCTGTTCATTATCGGCGTCGGACTCGCGGTCGCCACCGGGGTGACCTTCGTCTTCGACCGGACGCTGCTCGGGGCAACGCTGCGCGCCGGTGTCGACGACCGCGCGATGGTGACCGCGTTGGGCGTGAACATCAACGCGCTGTTTGCGGTGGTCTTCGGCCTCGGCGCGGCCCTGGCCGGCCTCGCTGGGGTCATCGCTGCACCGCTCACCAGCGTCTATTCGCAAATGGGTATCACCATTGTGGTCGAGACGTTTGTCGTGGTGGTGGTTGGCGGTCTGGGCAATCTCAGAGGCTCGTTCTATGCGTCGCTGATCGTCGGGATGACGAATGCGATGTCGCAGGCCTATCTGCCCGAGGTCGAGATGTTCGCGATCTATGCCCTTTTGATTGGCGTCATGATCGTCCGCCCGCAGGGCATGTTCCGCAATGTGGAGCGCGTGGCATGAGCGACGAGGTCACCATCGTTCAAACGACGGCGCCAGACAGAATCTCTCCCGCGGCCCAAGTCCGCCGAGCTACGCTTGTGCTGGCCGCTTCGGCCGTTCTGGGCGCACTGGCGCTTCCCTGGCTGTCGACCTCCTACGCCACAACGCTGGCGATCGAGATCATGGTCGCAGGAGTATTTGCTTCGGGGATAAACCTGCTTGTCGGCACCACCGGGCTGGTTTCGTTGGGGCAGGGAATGTTCCTGGGCCTCGGCGGCTACGGCATCGGACTCGGGACGACAGTGCTCGGGCTGCCGTTGTGGCTATCGGTCCCTGCGACCCTGGTTCTGGTTGCGCTGCTGGCAGCCGGGATTGGCGCCGTCTGCACGCGTACCCGCGGCGTCGAATTCCTGCTCATTACGCTCGCGTTTTCGCAGATGATCTACGGTGCCGCGATCAAGCTCCGGTTGACCAACGGTTCGGACGGAATGTCGGGCATCCCACGCCCCGATCTTGGCTTCCTTGGGCTGAATGCCGATAGCCCGGTGGTCTTCTACTACTACATTCTCGTGGTTACGGTTCTAGCCGTCGCAGCCGTTTGGCGGGTCGTGGAGTCGCCGTTCGGGAGCGTCCTGGCCGCCATCCGCGAAAGCGAACGACGCGCGGTAGCCATGGGGTACACGGTGAGCAGCTACAAGATCGGCGCCTTCGTTGTTGCAGCCGTCACCTGTGCCGTCGCCGGCATCCTTCAGTCTCAATATACCTACTTCATCAATCCGGATTCGATGAGCTGGCAATTGAGCGGCGAGGGCGTCCTGATGGTCATCATCGGCAGTACGACGACGGTGGCTGGTCCGCTGGTTGGCGCGGCCGTCTTCGTCCTGGCGAAGCAGGGGCTCAGCGTCCTTACCACCGAGTACATGCTGTTCTTCGGGATTTTCTTCATGCTGGTGGTCGCGTTCTTTCGCAATGGCGTGGTTGAGGCATTGAAATCGGCCTTTCGGAGCAGGCCATGAGCACGCTCGAGGTCAGAAATCTGCACAAGGCGTTTGGCGGGCTCGATGTCATCTCGAACCTCAATTTGGCGGTACCGCCAGGGCAGCGGCGCGCCGTGATCGGGCCGAATGGCGCGGGAAAGACCACCTTCCTCAACCTGATCACCGGTTGGCTGACACCGACCAGCGGTGAGGTGCTGGTTGACGCGCAAGTCGTCGCAACTCATCCGGAGAAAGTAACCCAAGCCGGCATTGCACGCTCGTTCCAGCGCAACATGCTGCTTGAGAATCTGACCGTTATGGAGAATCTCAGGGTCGCCTGCCAAGCCTTTGATCCGCGCCGCCGCGTCTTCTGGCGTTCGAAGCGAGAATTCGGAGGTCTGTTCGAGAAGGCCCGGCAGGCCGCAGAACGGATGCACCTGGCCGACATCCTCGAGGTACCGGTCACACATCTTTCCTACGGCCAAAAGCGGCAGCTCGAGGTGGCGCTGGCACTGTGTGCGAATCCCAAGATCCTGCTCATGGACGAACCCGCGGCCGGGACTTCGCCGCAAGAACGGGCCCGGCTGATCGATCTTATCAATAGATTGCCGAAGGAGCTGACGATCCTGCTGGTCGAGCACGACATGGATGTCGTTTTTGCGACCTGCGACATCATCACCGTGCTCAGCTATGGCAAGGTGCTGGCCACAGGCACCCGTCGCGAGATTCAGGAGAATCCGGCAGTCATCGAGGCTTACCTGGGGCGCCGTCATGCTAGAGGTTGAAGACCTCCACGCCTATTACGGCGACAGTCATGTGGTCCAGGGCGTGTCACTTAGCGTCGCCTCGCGCGAATGTGTGGCGCTTCTGGGCCGCAATGGGGCCGGGAAAAGCACGACCCTGAAGGCCATCGTCGGCCTCGTTCCGTCACGCAAGGGCAAAGTGGTGTTTGGCGATCGCCGGATCGAGCGGTTGCCGACCTATCGGGTTGCGCGGACAGGCATTGCTTATGTCCCGGAAGATCGCGGCATCTTTCCGTCGGTAACGGTCGATGAACACCTCGGCATGGCGCTGAAAGCGGCCCGCGGTCGCCGGTCGAGAAAGACCGCGGAGTATGTCTACGGGCTATTCCCGCGGCTCGCCGAGCGGCGCAGCAGTCTCGGCGGCCAGTTGTCTGGCGGGGAGCAACAGATGCTGGCGATCGGACGGGCACTTGTTTGCGGTCCCGACCTTCTCATCCTGGATGAGCCGAGCGAAGGATTGGCGCCGGTGATCGTCGACCATCTGGCCGACGTCCTTAAACTGATCAGGGACGAGGGCACGCCCATTCTGCTGGTCGAGCAGAACTATCAGCTCGCACTGCGGCTCGCGCGCCGAGCCTATGTGCTGAGCCAGGGTTGCGTTCAATTCGCCGGAGCGATGGCTGCGCTGGATTCCGATGAAGCACTGCGCCGCACGTATCTGAGCATCTGACAATTCGAGGCACTTACAGAGTTCTGAAGCCAAAAAAGGAGAGTTCAATGCCGGGACCACTGAACGGCGTTCGTGTGCTGGACCTGACCGGTGTCGTATCCGGGCCATTTGCGACGATGTTTCTCGCAGATCAGGGGGCCGATGTCCTGAAGATCGAGCCGATCGGAGGCGACATCACGCGCCGCAGCCGGGCGACCATTGACCGGGCGGGCGAGTTTTCCGCGCTGTTCATCTCTTCCAACCGAGGCAAGCGCTCGCTCTCCGTCGATGTCAAGTCCGGCGCTGGGCGCGACATCCTGGCGCGGCTGGTCGCCCAAGCGGATGTCCTGGTACAAAATTTCCGCCCGGGAACCATGGAGCGGCTCGGCCTCGGCGCGGACGACCTGCGGACGCGCCATCCCCGCTTGATCTACGTGTCGATCAGCGGGGTGGGGGACCATGGCCCCTACGTCAAGAAGCGGGTTTATGACCCGATCGTCCAGGGCCTGTCCGGCTTCGCGGACATCCAATCGCAGCCGGTGACCAACCGGCCGCAGATGATCCGCACAATCGTCTGTGACAAGACGACAGCGGTGATGACCGCGCAGGCCGTGGCCGCTGCTCTGTATGCGCGGGAAAAATCGGGACATGGGGATCACATCCAGATCGCGATGCTGGATGTCATGATCTCCTACCTTTGGCCGGAGGGCATGATGCAGTACACGGTCGTCGGCAAGGAGCAGACCGCCGCCGACCCCAACGACCGGCCCGATCTGGTCTTCAAGACGCTCGACGGCTTCCTGACCTGCGGCACCATCTCGGACTCGGAGTGGCAGGGGTTCTGCAACGCCTCGGGCGATCCGGAACTCGTCAAGGACGAGCGCTTCGCGACGCCGACCGCTCGCTCGTTGAATGCCACGGCGCGGATCAACAAGATGCAGGAGTATATCGGCCAGCGCACCACGGCAGAATGGCTCGAGCGGCTAGACGCGGCTGATGTGCCGTGCGCGCCTATCCTGCGCCGGTCGGAAATCGTCGAGAACGAGCAGGTGGTCGCCAGAGGCATCATTACCGAGTTCGAGCAACCGGGCGTTGGGCGTGTTCGGCAGCCGAAGCCAGCTGCCCAGTTTTCTTTGAATCAATCCGCGATCGGCGGACCGGCGCCGCGGATCGGCGAGCACAGCCGCGAGGTGCTTTCCGAGCTCGGATATTCCGATGCCGAGATCGAAAGAATGATCGCGGACAAGGCCGTACGGGTTGCGATCATAAAGGAGCACGAACATGCCTGAGGCAAAAAAAGTTGCATTGCTGGTGGGCGCAGGCGACGCCATCGGAGCTGCCGTCGCAAGGCGCTTCGCGCTGGGCGGCTTTGCCGTCTGCGTGGCGAGGCGGGATGCCGCGAAGTCGGATCAACTCGGCGAAGAGCTCAGGCGTGAGGGCTCTGACTTCCGGGCCTTCTCGGTCGATGCGCGCAGCGAGGAGGCGGTCCAAGGACTGTTCACGAAAGTGGAACAGGAGGTGGGACCAATCGAGGTCTGCCTGTTCAATGCCGGATCAAACGTGAACAAGCCGTTGCTCGAAACCACCGAGAAGCTCTTCACCAGAGCTTGGGAGCTCGCCTGTTACGCCGGATTTCTCGTCGGCCGGGAAGCCGCACGGCACATGATCCCGCGCGGGCGCGGTACGATCCTGTTTACGGGGGCGACCGCCAGTCTGCGCGGCGGAAAGGGCTTTGCGGCGTTCTCCGCAGCCAAATTTGGACTGCGAGCCGTTGCGCAGGCCATGGCCCGTGAACTTGGGCCGAAGGGCGTTCACGTCATGCACCTCATCATAGACGCAGGCGTCGATAGCGCGGCCATCCACGAACGCATGAAAGCTGCGGGTGTGGATCTCGCCACCATCAAACCTGACAGCTTGACCAGAACATCCTCGATCGCTGAGGCTTATTGGTTCGCCCATCAGCAGAGCCGCGATGGCTGGACGCATGAGCTCGACTTACGGCCGAGCGTGGAGGCCTGGTGACATGGATCCCAATATCATCCTTTGGGGAGTCGGGACGTCTCGCACGATCCGCCCGCATTGGGCGTTGCATGAGCTCGGGCTCAAATACGAAATGCGCCCCATTCAACCGCGCACGGGTGAGACCAAGACGGCTGAATTTACCGCACTTAGTCCGCGACAGAAAATTCCACTGCTTCAGGACCACAACCTCACAATCGGCGAAAGTGCCGCGATCGTTGCCTACCTCGCGCGTCGCTATGGGACCTGCGAGAATCCGCTGATGCCGCTGGATGCCGATGGTTACGCCAAGTGGCTGGAGTGGTGCTTCTTCATCGTCACCGAGCTCGATTCAACGAGCCTGTATGTGATGAGGCGGCATGGTACGGTGAAGGGGTTGGCGCACATCTACGGTCATGCGCCAGAGGTCGTGCGGCAGGCCGGTGAGTACTTTCGTGGCCAGCTACGAAACGTCGATGTCGCATTGCGCGATGGGCGAACCTATCTCATGGGCGACCAATTCACGACGGCGGACATCCTTCTCACGACGTGCCTTACCTGGGCGATCGACTATGGCGTAGGGATTTGCGATAGCGCAGTCCCATACCTTGAACGAACAACAGCGAGGCAAGCTTACCTCGCCAGTGAGAAGACGAACTGTGCGGCATCATAGGTGGCTTCTTGATGGACTCGAGCGCGGGCTTAAGCTCGATCGGTTAGGAGGACCCGACTTCACGACGTGTGCACCGGTAGATCAAGAGCAATCTCACGACAGCCAACGTGAGCAGGCTGGTGACACATGTGCAGGACCTAAATTTCTAACCTCTGGAAGTCGCGCGCCGGGTGTCGGCGGATCATCGGAAGCGCGGGTTTGACTCCCACTCTTCCCGTCCCAGGACGCATCTTGCACGGTCCAAAGCCCAAGCAGCAGGGGTGCAGCAGGGGCGGCCTAGCGATTGGAATCGGGACTCAGAGCTGGACCGTGCAACGTGCTAGAAACCATCATGTCGGTTGGTAGCCGACCCAAAGCAGACATCCGGGCCAGTAACGATTGTTAGTCGAAGCAACGCAGGTATCCGCCCACGTCTCCCTACTTTCGTCAATTTTGTTGGCCAAGTCAGATGCGGACCTTTTGCCGTAGCGTGGCCGTTGAAATCACGCGATCGATGTTTTCATTCCAAATGATTTGCAGGACGGATAATGAGGAACGCAACACTGGTTGCCCTCGGCTTGCTGGCGGCGGGAATGTGGTCACAAGACAGCGCGAGATGTCAGACCTCGCTTTCCCCTCCGCTTTCGATTGCGCCGCCGCCGTCGAACGAGGGAGCGGCATCTAGGGCCGCAATTAACAGCGTCTGGGCCCCGACAGCGACTGCCAAGAGTTCGGCGCCCCGAGCCGCTCAAGATTTACTGCCGCGCTCGACTGTCCCACGATCTGCCACTGTCGAGCAAACGCCCTTGGAGCCCGACAGCGCTCTGCAAGCACAAGTGACCGATAGGTCGCCGCCGTCGGCCAAACTTGCCCCCGATTATGATGGTTTTAGCGTCGGCATCGACGACGATACGTCAGGCCGGGCGACGCGGCCGGTTAGCTCGCACCGGGCAAAGCGTCCCGCGCTCGACCAAGAAGCCGATCATGTCTCCGGGGACCAATCGGTCGATTCTGGGGACGATAACAAGCTAAAGGGCAAGCTCACGATTTGCCGCGGCTGCAAGTAATAGGTGTCGCTCCAGGCTGAGGGTAGATTGGCCCCTCATTGTTCTGGAAGTCTTTTCGGCGCGCGAGTTATCGCGCGGAGCGGATTTCGAAGCGACTACGGGGCGTCGCTTGTTGACTCAACGAGCCCCGTTGTTTCCTCGATGGGGAACAAGTTTCCAATAGATCACAGCCATCCGAGGGAATGTCGGTTGCTCGCTTTCTCGTGGCGGCGCTCTCGTTCGCGGCCTATTGGTGGAGGACTGCAATCAATGATTTTGAGTCCAGTATTTTCGTTCTGACGTGCTGACTGATCACAGCGGGAAATGACAACGGGGCCAATTCCTTCGAGCCGTGGGGCAAATCGCGACATGAATTTTGAAGCGCCAGCGCACTGGGCACCACCTGCGTGCCAACGTCGCCCCCCTTGCGTCAGTTGGGGCGGTGCAGCGGTTTGTCGGAGAATAGACCTGAAGTAATTGGCCGATGCAAAGACAAAGCGACTGATGCAGTGCGGACGTCAACCCGCCTGCTTATCCCACCTTCTCAGGCAAAATCGTGGGGCGCGGAAAAGCGCCTCGCTGGTCCAGACAGCGCAATGGCACACCCGGCATGGCATGAAATCACCCGGAGTTTGGCAGGATATCACCTTGCCGGATGGGGTCCGTATTCTAATGCTCCGAGCCTGGAGAGGAGACAGCCCGAGCCTTGAATCTAAGCGGCGTAACGCGCGCAGATGGGCACGGCGATCAGCAAATGTCTCGGGAGGAGGAATCGGATGCTTCAACTGTCGCCGGACCGCACGCGAAAAATCCTTGCCGATGCCGCGTTCAGGGAGCTCGTCTCGGGACGCGCGCGGCTGCGGTGGGGGCTGTCCATCCTGACGCTGCTCATGTTCTTCGGCTTCATCGCCTTAGTCTCGGCCGCGAACGCCGCGCTCGGCGCGAGTGTCGCCGGTAGCGCGATGCCGCTCGGCTTCGCGCTCGCGCTTCTCATGGTCGCGGCGGTCATCGCTTTCACGGGCTTCTATGTTCAACGCTCGAACACGCACTTCGACGAACTCGCGCGCACCGTCAGGCGGGAGCTCGGACTATGATCGCCAGATCGCTGCTGATCGCGCTGAGCGTGGCGTTTCCGTTTGCCGCGGCGGCTGACGAAGTATCCCCTGCAAGGGCGCGCGGGCCCGACTGGATCGCGGTCGCAATGTTTCTCATGATCGTCGCCGTCACGCTCGTCATCACCTGGCGCTCGGCCGGCAGCACCGGATCGAAGGCCGGCTTCTACACCGCCGGACACGCGATCACGCCGGTGCAGAACGGCCTCGCGACCGCCGGCGATTTTCTGTCGGCGGCAGCCTTCCTTGGCATATCCGCGCTGGTCTATGCCAACGGGTTCGACGGCTTCATCTACGCACTCGGGTTTCTCACGGGATGGCCGATCGTGCTGTTCCTGATGTCGGAGCGGATGCGCAATCTGGGCAGCTACACGTTTGCGGATGCTGCCGCGTTCCGCCTGAAGCGGACACCGGTCCGGCTGGTCGCAGCGACCGGAAGTCTCGTCGTCGTCCTGTTCTACCTGATCGCGCAGCTGATCGGGGCCGGCAAGGTGATCCAGCTCCTGTTCGGCATCAACTACATCTTCGCCGTGCTCGGGGTCGGCGTGCTGATGATCCTCTATGTGATCGTCGGCGGTATGCAGGCAACCACCTGGGTGCAGATCACCAAGGCCGTGCTGCTGCTGTGCGGCGGAACGCTACTCGCGCTGGCGGCGCTGTGGCATTTCGACTTCAGCCTCGGACGGCTGCTTTCGGCCGCAAGCCACGTCCATCCCAAGGGGGCTGCCATTCTCGTCCCGGGCGGCCTGTTTGCCGAGCCGGTGTCCGCCATCTCGCTTGGTCTCGCTTTGGTATTCGGCACAGCCGGCCTGCCGCACATCCTGATGCGGTTCTTCACGGTGAAGGATGCCGCGGCCGCCCGCAAATCGGTGTTCTATGCGACCGCCTGCGTGGCGTATTTCTGCTGGATCATTCCGGTTCTGGGCTTTGCCGCCGCGGCGATCCTGATGACCGAACCGAGCTACTTCAATGTCGCGGCGTCCGGGCAGTTCAACAAGATTGCCGACTTGGTTGGCGGGCCGAACATGGCGTCGATCCATCTCGCCCATGCGATGGGCGGCCCGCTGCTGCTCGGGTTCATCTCGGCCGTGGCATTTGCGACCATCCTCGCCGTCGTCGCCGGCCTGACGCTCGCCGGCGCGTCCGCCGTCAGCCATGACATCTATGGCCAGGTGCTAGCGGGCGGCAAAGCACCGGAAGCGCGCGAGTTGTTGGTCTCGAAGATATCGGCCGTCGCCATCGGCGTCGTTGCGGTTCTCCTCGCCTATGCCTTCGAGAACCAGAACGTGGCGTTCATGGCAGGACTTGCGTTGTCGGTGGCCGCGAGCTGCAATTTTCCAGTGCTTGCGATGGCGATGTTCTGGCGTGGCACCACCACACGCGGTGCCGTCGCCGGCGGCCTCGCCGGGCTGGTCGCATCGGTCCTGCTGGTCGTGCTCAGCAAGACGGTCTGGGTCGCCGTCCTCGGTTTTCCGACCGCGCTGTTCCCGTACGACAATCCAGCGCTGGTCTCGATGCCGCTCGCCTTCCTGTTCGTCTGGCTGTTCTCGGTAACGGACTGCAGCGAACGCGCGGCGCGCGAACGCGAGGCGTTCGCGGCGCAGTTCATCCAATCCGAGATCGGAACGGCTCTGGCCAGCGAACGCCCGGCGCTCGCCGCCGCGGCCTCGTGACATCGGGGAGCCTGGAAGACAGCATGGCCAACGCGTCTCAACTCGACGAGACCCACGACCCGGCACGGCGCAGCTTTGTCGAGGCGGCAAATAGCGACGCGACCGACTTCCCGATCCAGAATTTGCCACTCGGCGTCTTCAGCACCGCGGCTGACCCCCAGCCGCGGACCGGCACCGCAATTGGGGATTTAGTCTTCGACCTGAAGCGAGGGCTCGGTTCGGATGAGCGCCTCGCGGCGCCGATCCGCCAGGCCCTCGGGCAGGGGACGCTCAATGAGTTGTTCGCGCTCGGACCTGTGGCGATGCGGGAGCTGCGCCGCCGTGTCGCCGATCTGCTTGGCCAGGGCAGCGCGGCCAATGACACCAGGCGCTGCGCGTCCGAGCTGCTGACGCCGCTCGCCGACGCGACGCTGTATCTGCCCACACGGGTCTCGAACTACACGGACTTCTATGCCGGCATCTATCACGCAAAGGCGGCGGGTGCGCTGCTGACGCCGGAGAACCCGCTTCCCGCGAACTACAAATGGGTGCCCATCGCCTATCACGGCCGTGCATCGTCCGTGCAGGTCGGCCGTGGGATCGTGCGGCGGCCGCTCGGGCAGCGTCCGCCCACGGTAGCGGGCGGTGCGCCGGGCTTCGGCCCGTGCGAACGGTTGGATTTCGAGCTCGAGATGGGCTTCTACGTCGCTGCTGGCAACCGGCTCGGCAAGCCCGTCCCGATTGCCGAGGCATCGCAGCAGATCGTCGGCTATTCGCTGCTGAACGATTGGTCAGCGCGCGACATCCAGCGCTGGGAGATGTTTCCGCTCGGACCGTTCCTCAGCAAGAGCTTTGCCACCTCGGTGTCGCCTTGGGTCGTCACGTCCGATGCGCTGGCGCCGTTCCGCATCGCGGCGCTGGCGCGGCCGGACGGCGATCCGCGTCCGCTCGATTACCTGTTCGACACGACCGATCAGTCGCTCGGCGGGCTCGACGTTCATCTCGAGGTCCTGATCTCGACGGCCAAGATGCGCGCTGCGAACCAGCCCGCGGCGGCAATTCTCACATCCAATACCAAATATTTGTATTGGACACCTGCGCAGATGGTCGCGCACCACAGCATCAACGGTTGCAATCTGCAGCCGGGCGACCTGATCGGCACCGGCACCATCTCGGGACCGAGTGCGGCCCAGCTCTCGAGCATGCTCGAGTTCACCGCCGCAGGAGCGAGGCCGGCCGTGCTTGCGAACGGCGAGCGCCGCGGCTTCCTCGAGGACGGCGACGAGGTGACCTTCCGCGGCCGCAGCAGCCGGGAAGGTTTTGCGAGCATCGGGTTCGGCTCATGTGTCGGCCGGATCGGCCCAGCCGATGCCGTTATGGCCGGAAGTAACCACGCCTGACAGCGCGAGGCTAATATGGAGTGTCAATCGCTGCTCATCCACGCACATCTTCAGATGGGAGCGGTCGACCCGGACGATGTCCGCTTGGGACAGCTCGTGACCTTGGCGGTTGGACTGTCGCTGCTCCTGGTCACGCGTCTGGCGATGCTGCTGCTCGCGGCTCTGTAGGGTGACGGAAGTCGGACGGCGAACGGCTTGTCCATTTCTTGAACGCCTTACGAAAGCTGGTCGCATCGGCAAAGCCGACGCGCTCGGCGACCTGATCGATGGCCAGATGGGTATTCTCCAGCAGTTCCGTCGCAATCGACCGCCGCATCTGATCGACGATCGACTGGAACGACTGCCCGTCCTCCGCAAGCCTGCGGTGGAAGGTTCGCAACGACAGCCCGAGCTGCGATGCGATCTCCGGCGCGCCGGCAAATCGGTTGGGACTGTTGAGGCAGGCGGCCCTGATCCGCCTGACCAGCTCGGATTCGCCGGGCCGCTCGGTCATGACGACGTCGCAGAGCTGGTGGCAGATCTTCGCGGTGATCGGGTTCGCGTTGGGGCAGGGCAGATCGAGCACCTTGGCATCGAAATGCCATTCCATCCGATCGGCGCCGAAGTCGATCGGGCAGTTGAACATCCGCTCATAGTTGCGCCAGTGCACGGGGGCCGCGAACGGAAAGATCATCCGTTTGCTCGGAAACGGCGATTCGAGGATACGGCTGAACACCGCGGTCATCGAGCTGCGCCAGAATTCCGCGGCGAACGGCAGCAGCTCGCCCAGGGGATCGAGCCCATGGCTGCGCAGGATCGCCGTGGTTCCGTGCTCGATCCGGAAGCTGATCTGCCGCACCGCCGGCCCCGCCATCGTGACGTGATCGAGCGAGAACATCAGCGCTTCGCCGAATGTGCGGCTCGACACCAGCGCATAGCCGTAAATGCCGTAATCGCTGATGCGTTGCCGGGCTCCGGCGAGCAGCCCGATGTCGGATCGCTTCGCCAGCCGCATCGCGTTGCGGTAGATCGCCAGCCGCTGGCGGTGCGAGATCCGGGCGTGGGGATCCTCGAGCTGGGACGCGTCGAGACCGGTCCGCGCAAACAGCTCGCGAACCGACACGCCCTGCGCCGCGAGCTCGGCGGCCAGCGCGCCGAGCCCGAGCAGGCTCTGCGTCGGCGCATCGGGATCGCTTGAGATCGGCATCACGATCTTGATCGGCTTCATGGCACGTCCTCCACGTCCGGCTGGCACAAATTGACAGGCCGACGAACGGCTCTTCCGGCCGTTTGGCAATTTTCGACATCATAATTGGCAGAGCTTGACGTTGTCACGCTTGTTATGACGGGCGACATTCAAATGGTCGGAACCGCGGGAGCTGTACGGAACGGCCCGCAAGAGGAGACGTCTGGCCGCCGTGACGCCGCGCCGAAAGCGGGGCCGGCCGGCTTTTGCATCGAGCGGAGGGAACCCAATTGGCGACGGTACTTCATGAGATGGACGGCAAGGTCGGCGTGGTAACGCTTGCGAAGCCGCCGCACAATTTGCTCGACGACCAGCTCATCAACGAGGTGGTCGGCGCCTATCACGCGGTCGTCGGCGCGGGCTGCCGCGCAATCCTGCTGCGCAGCGCGATGCGGCACTTCTGCGCCGGCGCGGAGATGGCCTCGTGGGGAACCGGCACCAAACTTCACACCGATCAGGCTGGGCTCGAAAGAGTCTGGCGCAGTCTCGAGGATGTACCGGTCCCGACCGTTGCAGCCGTCAACGGCGGCGTCCTCGGCGGCGGGCTCGAACTCGCCTTGACCTGCGACATGATCATCGCCGCGAACACCGCGTTCCTCGGCCAGGTCGAGGTGGCGGTGGGACTGTTGCCGCTGCTGGGCGGCACGCAGCGCATCGCGCAGCGGGCCGGCATCGCACGGGCCAAGGAGATCGCAATGCTCGGCCGCCGTCACACGCCGGAGGCGTTCGAGCGCTGGGGCATCATCAACCTCGTCGTGCCGGAAGCGGAATTGGGCGCATCATCGATGACCATGGCCCGACAGCTCGCGGCCGGCCCGACCAAGGTCATCGCGGGCGTCAAGATGCAGGCCAACCTGCAGGCACGCGGCGGCGTCGCGGCGGCAGACGCGCGGCAGGTCGAGATCAACGACATGATTTGGAAAGCGAAGGATCGCCAGCGCGGCGCCGATGCCTTTTTCGCGTCGGGTCCGGCAACGGCCGTCTTCGAGGGAGACTGACGATGTCGGCTGCGCCGCTTCAAGGACTGCGGGTGGTCGACTTCACCCGCGTGCTGGCCGGTCCGCACTGCACCAAGGCGCTGCGGGATCTCGGTGCCGACGTCACCAAGATCGAACCGCCATCCGGCGACATCGGCCGCGCCGGACTTCCCTATGTCGGCGGCATGGGTCTCTATTTCGTGCAACAGAACGCCGGCAAGCGGAATCTCAGCATCGACCTGAACTACGCGGAGGGGCGCGAGATCGTCGCTCGTCTGTGTAGGGATGCGGACGTCATCGTCGAGAATTTCCGTCCCGGCACCTTGGCGCGATTCGGCTTTAGCTATGATGACGTCCGCGCCTTCAACCCCGGCATCATCTACGTCTCGCTGAGTGGCTACGGGCAGTCGACCTCCTGGCGCAATCGTCCGGCCTTTGCGCCAACGGTACAGGCCGAGACCGGGCTGACCTCGATCGTGCAGGATCACTTCGGCGAGGCGCTGTCCGAGCCGCGTGGCGATTCCTGCAGTCATGCCGATGTCTACACCGGGCTGCAGGGCGTGATCGCCGTGCTCGCCGCGCTTCAGCATCGCAACCGCACCGGCGAGGGACAGCACATCGACGTGTCGATGGCCGCGACGATGCTGTCGGTCAACGAGCGCGCCGGCGCGATGATGTCGGGAATTGATACCGACGGCGAGCCGATCGCTCTGTCGGCGAACGAGTCGCACATCTTCGAGATGTCCGACGGCACCCGGCTGACGATCGCCGCCAGCCCGATCTATTCGCCGATGTTCACGCGCTACTGTGCGATGATGCGGAGAAGCGATCTGCTGGCGGATCCGCGCTACGCCACCGCCTGCCTGCGCCGGCAGAACCTCGCGCCGCTGCTCGCCGAAATCCGCGCATGGATCACGACGTTCGAGAACCTCGAGCAGTTGCAGGCGCAGGTCAGTGAAGCCGGCCTGGCGGTCGGGCGCGTGCGTACCGTCAACGAGTTCGTGGAGACCGAATGGGCCAAGGAGTGGAACGCCGTGGTCGAGGTCGATGACCGCGCGGGCGGCCTGGTCCGCATGCCGGGCAATCCCTGGATCTTCAGCCGCTCGAAACTGCCGCCGCCCGGTGTGCCAGCTCATCAGGGTGAGCACAACGAGGACATCCTTGGCCAGCTCGATTATGCGTCGGAGAGGATCAAGGATCTACAGCAGCGGAACATCCTGCTAAGCCGGCGATAGGCGTAACTTGTCCGGGCATAGCTAGAAGAGGACTTATTCTGCCGCGAAGAGAAAGGAAGCCACGGAAATCGAGAGAGGCCGCCAATAGCGGGCCTTACTTCGTGGCCTCTCCGTTTGTCTTGAGTTGACTGGGTGCGGGCTCTGCTCACGTCAAGAGCCAATCCACGCTGGCGATCGGCGGCACGAACGACACCGCCGCGACGCAGAGAAAAGCAACGCCAATGCTGTCGACGTGGCACGCCGGCATGGTACCCCTCCCACATGGTGCGCGTATCCAGGTGCCCCCTTCTTCTTGGATTGTGAGGGTCACCGGCATGGCTTTCGGATGGATCGGCTCAACCACGGCGTTGGGGTGCGTCGTAGTTGTTGCGCGGGCCGGGGATTGGCTTCGACTTTAGATTCGCTTGTGAAAGGAAGTGCGTTGATCCTGCTGCTCTCTTCCCGCGAGGCACGCAGCCTGCCATAAAGAGCGGCCATAACGGCCTCAAGGCTGTCGAGCCGCATGCGGCTGAAGAGACGATCCGACACGCGCAGCTTCTTTCTGTCCTCCGTCAACGGAAGCGTAGCGGTTGGCAAAAGAAAATAGTCGCAGATGCGGCTATTGCCACTGTCTACGTCAAAGGAGATCACGTATCGATGATGAGCCCACCGCATGTTGAGATGATTGCGAAGCGATTACGCGGCGAGATTGATCGCTAGTTTGTCACTCGTGGCTCGCATCGAGAAACGGCTCGCTCACGGACCAGAAGATCGAGCCATATACTTGGCAGTTCGAGCGGAGTGTTATCGTGTTTGCAAGACACAAGGACGAAACCAATCCATCAGCGCCAGAGCATAACCTTCAGGGACCAGACAGGGAATTCGGTGCGGCAGATCGTTAGATTTATTGGCTATCTGGGCGGTACGCTTCTCATCCTTAGGGGGTGCTTTACTTGGCGGCTTTTGGCGACCAGCCGCAGCTTCGTCGCAGCGCCTGGGCTTGAGGACGCCTCGCGCGCCCGACTTGCGGAAGCTTGCAAAGTCAAGCTCAACACGCGCCCGCAGCTATGGGCGAGGGGAATTAATCAAAACCTGGCTCGCACGAGGCGCGTCAATCACATTCGATCTCTCATGTGCACCCATGGCTGATACGCGGGATTCTGCGGCCGCGGGGTCGTCTTTGATTGGGTTTGCACATGCAGGGCAGGGGTGCGGGTCAGAGGTCGCCGCGGCCGAGCAATGCGTGCAGTGCAGCCTGCCGCATGACGGAGACGATTGACGCCTCATCCAACCCCTTCTTGAGCGTCGCAGCCGCGTTGAGCATGGAGAACACGCCCTGCGTTAGCAGTCGTGCTTCGGGCTCGGACAGGTCGGGCCGCAGCGGGATTAAGACGGCAACCCACTCTTCGGCGTACAGCGTCATCTCGCGCCGGATTCGTCTGTGGTCGTGTTCCGGAAGAGCGTGCTCGCTCTTCGTGAATATGAGCGTGCTCGGTGGTCCTTTGAGAATCAACCGGATGTGAGACTCGACCATCGCCACGAGGGCTGCCTTGGGCTCCGTCGTCGTCTCCGCGATCCGTTTTGCGATGTCGTGCACGATTTGCGTCGGCTCCTCCAGAACTGCGATCAGGAGTGCCTGCTTGTTCTGGAAGTGGCGATAAAGTCCGGGGCCGGTGATGCCGGCGCGTGCAGCGATCATCTCGACAGTGACGGCGTCGTACGAGTGCTGCAGGAACAGCTCAGCGGCGACCGCGATCAACTGCTGACGGCGCCCGCTGCTGTATGCCCGCTTGATCGGTAATGACTTCATGCTCATCGGGACGAACCGTACCACGCAGCGAGCGCGAAGCAGCGTGTGATCCCTCGCGTCCGCGTCGTCTGTCCTAAGCTGAATGAACGGATCACGTAAACATCTCGTTTTGCCCGAATGTAAATATAGAATAACTAAAATGAGTCTCCAGCAGGTCTTGAGATGAGCGTCCTGGCGTCTCATAGCACGCATTAGATCTCACGAAACTCTGATTATGTAGGTATTATATAAGCGATGCGTTCTGAGGTGCATTTGTTCGAGGGGCAGTTGACAAGGCGATTCATCGAGTCCAATGTTAGTTGAAATTAACATCTAGGTTCGAAGCTAGGTCCGAAGGAGGTGCGACGCATGCGGTTTATCTTCTTTAGCGAGGGAGAGACCCCGCCGAGGCATACCCACGCGCAGCGATACCGCGAGCTCATTGACGAGGTTTTGCTGGCGGAAAAGGTGGGATTCGACGCGTTCGGGTGCTCGGAGCAACACGTCGCGATTGGCACGGCCTCGACCTCAGCCCCCGAAGTGATCTTTCCGTACTTGATGGCGCTGACCAGCAGGATCCAATTCATCCACCTGATCACGCCGCTGCCCAAGAAGATCAATCACGCGCTGCGCGTTGCAGAGCGCCTGGCGACCGAGGATATCCTGTCCAACGGCCGCGTCGCGCTCGGCGTCGGACGCGGGAACACCACCCTCGCACTACGCGCCTTTGAGGTCTCCCCCGACGAGACTCGGGGCCAGCAGATCGAGGGCATCGAGGTCATTCGCCGAGCCCTCGCGAACGACACGTTCTCCTTTGTCGGAGAGCACTACAAGATCCCGCCGCGCAGCCTGGTTCCCAAGCACGTCCAGCAGCCCTATCCGCCGATCCTGATGGCGACCGGAAGCCCGGAGTCGGTCACCGCTGCAGCCCGGATGGGTATCGGCGCCATGATCGGTGGCGGATATAGCGGGTTCGGCTCTGTGCAGAGGATGGCCGACCTCTACGACAAGGAGCTGGCGAGCGCCGAGCACGTGTACCCCGTGCAGGCGCAGAAGGTGGCGGTCGTGTCCGGCGGAATGCACTGCGCTGAGACGAGCGAGGAGGCAGAGCGGTGGGCGGCCACCCTGGCCGAGAGCGTCGCCTTGTCCATAGATGCCTACGAGCGGCTCTCGAAGCTGTCCCGCGACTACGCCAGCCTCGGCAAGATCAAGAATGTCGACTTTAGAAACCAACGCTACTTGTTCGATGAGTCGGCCAGCTTCATCGTCGGAGATCCGAAGATTTGCGTGGCCCAGGTCCAGCGGTTCGTCGACATAGGCATCGACGCGATCGCGATGCGCGTCGACGGCCTCCCGCATCGGGAGTTGATGAAGTCCATCGAGCTGTTCGGCAATTACGTCATCCCTGCTTTCAAGAACCCTAGGTCGGTGGTGCGCAGGTCAGAGGAGATCCTTGCCGACATTCGAACTGCTCGCCCCGCCCACTACGCCGAGGTCGAGGCCTACCAGCGTGCCGCCGGCAGGACCGACGAGACCGCCGCTAAGAATGGCGTCGAGACGCATTAGATGATGGCTCCATCCACACCACATGAGAGCAAGGCGGCAACCGGGCTGCGGACGGCCAACCACGACCGCGTCGTGGTCGCGACGCTTGACAGGCCGCCCGCCAATGCCTTGAACCGTCCGCTGCTGCTCGCCATGATGGCGCTGTTCCGAGATCCTGGCGAGCGCGAGCCGCCACCGCTGGTGATCACTGGCGCCGGCGAGCGGTTCTTCTGCGTCGGCGGCGACATCAAGGAGGCGGATGCACCCGCCGCCGACCTGATCGCAGATCGGATGCGCGGATTCCACAACCTGCTCGTCGCAATGGAGCGATACCCGGCTCCGGTGATCGCCGCCGTCAACGGTGACTGCGTCGGCGGCGGCGTGGAGTGTGCGCTCTTTGCGGACGCGGTGCTCGCGGTACCTCACGCCCGGTTCGGATTTCCGGAGATCAGGCACGGCCTTCTGCCTGCGGACAAGGGCATCCAGCGCCTCATCCGACTGATCGGGACACGGGCCGCGCGTGACCTGCTGCTAAGCGGTGAACTCATCGGGGCTGATCAGGCGGCGCGGTTGGGTCTTGTCGACGCCATCGTCGAGCCGCACCGATTGATGGCGGAGGCGTTCGACCGGGCCCACGAGGCTAGGCGGCGAGCGCCTGTCCTCTATGCGGCGCTCAAGCATGCCGTCAACGACTGCAACGACATCGAGGATCAACGGCGGGCCGAAACGACGCTCGCCAAGGCTGCCGCCTGGTTCGACGACCCCGTGGCCCGGGACCTGCGTGAACGATGGAGGCAGGGCCGGGCGTCGTCGCGGCCTTCCGACGGAGCGCCGCCAGCACTCAACACCACGCCACTCCATACGCAGGCCCGGTAGACCCACTTCACGAATCGGAGCGATGACGATGATCACAAATTCAGTTTCCCCGGCCACTGCTCGCAAACGGCAGGTGCCAGTGTTGAGCGGCGTCATCGATAGTGGCATCGCCAACTTCGAGGCCGTCGAGCGAACCTTCGCCCAGATGGTGCAGGATCGAGCGGAGGTCGAGCCCGAGGAGGTTGCGTTCTGCCAATGGGACGGGATGCGCGCGATCCCGACCACGTGGGCCCAGTACGCCTCGGCTGTATGCGAGGTTGCGCTTGGCCTGGCGGCTCTCGGCATCGCGCGCGGGGACAGGGTCGCCATCATGGCGACGGGCCGGGGCGAGTGGGTCGTCACGGCGCTCGCCATCCTCTCGGCCGGGGCGATCCCGGTGGGCGTCTACCCCACGAGCGCCGCCGCCGAGGTGAGGCAGCTCGTCAGGCACAGCGAAGCTGTCGCCATGGTCGTCGGGGACGAGGCCGACGTCGCAAAGGTCGCCGCGGTCGCCCCGGAGCTTCCGGCGCTGCGGGCCGTAATCAGCTTCGACGGCGCTCCGTCAGGGTTGCCCGAGACCGTCGTCTGCAAGACTTGGACCGGCCTGCGCGAAGCCGGCCGAGCCCTCGACGAAACCAACCCGGCGCTGCTCGACTTCCTCCTCGACGGTGGGCACATCGATCAAACAGCGGCCTTGTTCTACACCTCCGGCTCCACCGGAGACCCCAAGGGGGTCATCCACACTCATCGTACCCTGCAGTACTCGATACTCGGCTCCGCCGTCCTCAACCCCGAGCTGACCAAGACCCGCCGAGACTCGGTCAGCTTCCTCGGCCTGTCACACGTCTCTCCGGCCTTGTCCGGCGTCTTCGCGCCGATCATGACCCGGTCGGTGGTGACCTTCTGCCGCCTGGACCAGAGCTCCGAGGTCCTCCGCAGCGTACGTCCTACCGGAATCGTTTGGCCCCCTCGGCTGCATGAGAAGCTGCTCAGCGCGGCACTGTCCGCCATCAAGGCGTCGCCGGCATCGTTCCAGAAGTCATACGAGGACGCGATGGCGGTGGCCAGAGAGGTCGCTGCCGCGCGCCGCCGCGGCGACGCGGTTCCTGCCGATCTGCAAGCACGCTATGATCAGGCCCATGAGCAGGTGTTCGTGCCTCTGCGCGCGAAGTTGGGCGTAGATCGCGTCAATGTCGCCTGGACCGCGTCGGGAGCAATGACTCCCGAGGTGCACGCCCTGTGGCAGATGTGGGGCGTGGATTTGCGTGAGCTGTACGGCACCACCGAGACCTGCGGCTGGGTCCTTGCGCAGTGGGACCGCGCCTTTCCACCTCCAGGATCCGTCGGCAAGGCGATGCCCGACCCGCGATTTGCGATCAGGACCAGCAGCGAGGGCGAACTGCTGGTGAAGGGGCCTCTGTTGTTCCGCGGTTACTGGAATAACCCGGAGGCGACAGCGGAAGTGATGGACGGGGAGTGGTACCGCACCGGCGACCTCGTCGAGATCGATGCCTCCGGAGAGGTCAAGCTGATCGGTCGCGCCAAGGACATCATCGTCACCAGTGGCGGCAAGACCGTTAGCCCGCAGCCCATCGAGGGGCGCCTCAAGGCAGGTCCCCTCGTCGAGGAGGCCGTGGTCGTCGGCGATGGCCGCAATTATCTCACTGTCCTCATTTGGCCGACCGAGAAGGGCGGCAGGCTCGACAGGGATGCGCTGCGTGAGGGTCTGCGAGAGTGGATCGAGCAGCTCAATGCAGAGTTGGCGCGCCCCCTTCAGCTCAAGGACTTCCGTATTGCGCCACGGGCGCTCTCGCCCGACGCGGGTGAGCTCACTTCCAAGGGCACGATCCGTCGAGCTGCGGTGCTCACCTCGTTCAGCGCACTCGTCGACGAGATGTACAGCGCCGCGGAGCACAACGAGTTCGCTGGCCAGGCGCGGCTCCAGGGGTGAGGAGGAAGGTGAGATGAAGCATCCCGAGCGACCGCGGGAGTTGCGCATCGACCACTTGACCAGCGACGAGATCGCTCGGGCGATCGCGGCTGGCGCCTGTACGGCGATCCTTCCGCTGGGCGCGATAGAGCAGCACGGACCTCATCTCCCGCTGTCAGTGGACAGCGATCACGCCGACGCCCTTGCGCTCCGTATCGCCGAGAGGTTTGGCACCGCATTGGTCCTTCCCACGGTCAGGGTGGGATGCTCGCCCCACCATCTCGGCTTCGCCGGCACCCTCTCGGTGCATCCCTCCACCTTGGAGGCGATCTGCCTGGACTATTGCAGCAGCCTGGCTGCGCACGGGTTCGCCCGTGCCGTTCTCTTCTCCGGCCACATCGGCAACTACCCGATCATGCGCGACTTCGAGCCGCGGCTGGCTGCGGCGCTCGCCCCGACGCTTCAAGTCATCATCTATGGAGACAGCGCCGCGATCCTCGACGCGTGGCGGAAGTCCGCGCAGTCGGTCGCCGGTCTGGGAAGCTGCGTTGGTGGCCACGCAGACGTGGCAGAGACCTCGGTGATGCTCGTCCTGCACCCCGAGAGGGTTCGGGCCGACCACGCGGCGGCGGGCTACCGGGGCACGGTCGATGAGGAGTTCCTGCATCGGACGTTCGTCGAAGGTATCGAATCAGTTTCGCCCAACGGTGTCCTCGGCGACCCCACAGGGAGTTCGACGTCTATCGGCCACGCCGCGTTAGACGCCGTGACTGATCTCATCCCCGAATACGTCATCGCACACGGAGCATGAGTCGCATGCCATGCATAAGCGAGCAGATGGATAGAAGAATGCTGCGCGACGCCTTCGGCGCATTCCCGACGGGCGTGGTGGCCGTGGCGGCACAGGTCGACGGCAGCCTGGTGGGTCTTGCCGCCTCCTCGTTTACCTCGGTCTCTCTCGAACCGCCGCTGGTGTCATTCTCTGTCGCGAAAGGGTCGACCACGTGGCCCGAACTGCGCCGAGCCCGCCACCTCGGAGTCTCCGTGCTTGCCGAGGACCATGGCGCACTATGCCGTCAACTCGCGGGCCCGGCCCAGGAGCGGTTCACCGGCGTTGCTTTCGAGATCACGGACAGCGGTGCGGTGATGCTCGCCGAGGGGATCGCCCAGTATGACTGCACTCTCCGCGAGGAGTTGGAGGCGGGAGATCACGTCATCGTGCTGCTCCAACTCCATGCCGTCGTCGTCCGTAGCTGCGGGCAGCCCCTCATCTTCCACCGTAGCGAGTTCGGAAGGCTTGCGTAGCTTACGAATCGTGCGGTCGATGGAAGACGTTCTTGCGCAAATTCGATTTATGCGGCCGCAGAAGTAACCCGACAAGGAAACAGAGGAAGAAATCAATGACACAGCACAGCTACAAGTATTTGATCGTCGAGAAGCGCGACAGCGGCGTCGCCGTTGTGACGATGAACCAGCCGGAAATTCTGAACGCGATCAACTGGGAGATGCATGAGGAACTGGAGCAGGTCTTTGTGGATCTCGACAAGGACGAGTCCGTCCGTGCGATCGTTCTCACCGGTGCGGGCCGCGGCTTCTGTTCGGGTGGCGATCAGAAGTCGCTCGACACGGGGCTCGGCAAGAGCAAGGGGCCGTCGCCAACGAGGGGCGGACGCCACCTGATCCGCAATATGCTTGAGGTCGAGGTGCCGATTATCGGCGCCGTCAATGGCGTTGCTGTCGGTCTAGGCGCAACACTTGCATTGTTCTGCGACGTCATCTTCGCAAGCCCGACCGCGCGATTTGCCGACACCCATGTGACGGCGGGCGTGGTGGCCGGAGATGGCGGTGCCGTGATCTGGCCACTGCTGATGGGACCGGTGCGAGCGAAGCACTACCTCATGACGGGCGAGTTCATTTCCGCAGAGAAGGCGGCGTCGATGGGGATGATCAACGAAGTCATTTCCGGCCGGGACGTCAAGGACGCAGCGATCGAGTACGCCGAGATGCTCGCCGGCGGCCCCCAGAAGTCGATCGTCTGGACGAAATACAGTGTCAACAAGATCATCAAGCAGTACGCGCACCTGCTGCTCGATACTTCGATCGCACTGGAAGCGCTGACTTTCACGTCGCCAGAGCGACGCGAGGCTGTTGCCGCATTTGCAGAGAAGCGGAAACGCTTCGCAGAGCGAGGATGAACGTCGAATCCGTTGATGCACCAGGGAGACATTACGTGAAGAATTGCGTCGGAAACGAAACGGGAATGAAGAATGGGGCTTTGCATCTGGCCATCGCAATGGTGATGACGATTGCGCTGTCGGCCTCACCGGCGAAAGCCCAGAAAAAATATGCCCCCGGCGTCAGCGATACGGAGATCAAGGTTGGTCAGACCATGCCGTTCTCTGGACCGGCATCGGCCTATGCCTCGATTGGCAAGACCGAGGCCGCCTATTTCAAGATGATCAACGATCAAGGCGGCATCAACGGCCGCAAGATCAACCTGATCCAGTATGACGACGCCTATTCGCCGCCGAAGGCGGTGGAGCAGGTGCGCAAGCTCGTCGAGAGCGACGAGGTACTTCTGACCTTCCAGATTGTCGGTACGCCTTCGAACGCAGCCGTGCAGAAATATCTCAATTCCAGGAAGGTGCCGCAGCTGTTCGCGGCCGCCAGCGCCCTGAGGTTCTCCGATCCGAAGAACTATCCGTGGACCATGGGCTATGACCCAAACAACTTTGTCGAGGGGCGTATTTACGGCCAGTACATCCTGAAGGAACATCCGGACGTCAAGATCGGCGTGCTCTATCAGAACGACGACTTCGGCAAAGACTATCTGAACGGCATCAAGGCGGGGCTCGGAGACAAGGCAGCCAAGATGGTGGTCGCGGAAGCTGCCTATGAAGTGACCGAGCCGGCCGTCGATTCGCAAGTCCTCAGGATCAAGGATGCCGGCGCCGACCTGTTCTTCATTGCCGCCACCCCGAAGCAGGCGGCGCAGGCGATCAAGAAAACCGCCGAGATCGGCTGGCATCCGGTGCAGATCGTCGATATGAAGGCTAGCTCGGTCGGCGGCGTCCTGAAACCGGCCGGGCTTGAAAACGCAAAGGGTCTCATCAGCACCAACTACGGCAAGGAGCCGCTCGATCCGCAATGGAAGGACGATCCGGGCGTAAAGCGCTATCTCGCCTTCATGGAGAAGTACTATCCGGACGGGGATAGGAGCTCGAACTTCAACACCTATGCTTACGGTGCAGCACAGCTTCTGATCTACGTGCTGCAGCAGTGCGGCGACGACCTGACGCGCGAGAACGTCATGAAGCGGGCAGCCTCGCTTGAGAATGTCACGGGCGATCTCTCGCTGCCCGGGATCACAATCAACACCTCGCCAACCGACTACCGCCTTCACAAACGGTTGCAGATGATGCGCTTCAACGGCGAACGCTGGGAGCTGTTCGGCGCAATCCTGGAGGCCACAGGGCCTGCGGGCTAGTCGCCGAGCTCCGAGGTCAAGTCGGCGGCCCGTGGGCCGTCGGTTGTTTTCTGAGGCGTCGGGATCTCACGAAGGGTCTTGCCGATCGACAGCATCGCGTGCCCGATCAGGCGCGAAACCTCGACCCCGAACCGGAACGGGCTCAGCAGCGTATGATCTTCTTGAGGATTTCGGTAAGTGTTCGAAATTCTTCCCGGATCAAGGGAGCGAATGTCTCGCTTGAACTCTCACCGACAGTTTCGATTGTGGCGTCCGCTGGTCGTCTGCCCGTGCCGTTTCGCGACGGGTATTTTTTCTGGGCATTGTCATGCACTTCAGAAAACGGGGCAGGTATTTCAATTGGCGGATGACATGCGACCAAAGATAAAGGCCACTCAGGGAAGCGACCGACGGCAATTTGCCCATTTTCTGTGAGGTTCCGGGCGCGAGGCTGTTTCTTGTTCGGTTCAGATCTCGACGCCTCCGATGCAGGCGCATGCGCAAGCGATGGGTTGCCCGCTTCGATGGAGAGGCGCTCGTGACTTTGGATCAAGCTGTTACTTTACATGGCACTTCGGATCTTGGCACAAGCGGGGAAACAAGGTGGCAATCAGCAAGACGGGTTCCGAGGATAAGGGCGGCCTCTATGGGTGGGCGAGGTTGCCGACCATTTGATTGTGTCTCGAAGTGCACGCCGCTGCGCGCTGACCAGAGATTGCGCAGCGCAATGTCCTGGCAGACGGTCCAACCGAATGAATTCAATCGAGAACACTTTCCAGGAATTTATTGACGCAATCCAGACGGCGGGCGATGCGACCGCATTTGAACGCGTTGCTGCGAGGCTAGCGCAAAGGCTCGGGTTTCAGCGATTTGCCTATCTGCGCTTGGCCGGCGACAATCCCATGCTGATCTCGTCCTACCCGAAATCCTGGACTGGTCGCTACTTTGATCTCGGATATCAGCGTCTCGACCCCGTCGTTCTTCGTGCGAGGGTTGAACGTGACCTCTTCAGTTGGGGAGGGGTGGCTCGCGCGCCCGCAGGGAATCGGGAGCAGCGCCATTTTTTCGATGAAGCGAGCACATTTGGCATCCGATCTGGAATTACTGTACCGATTCGGGGCGGCTTCGGTCGCGTGGCCGCCTTCACGCTGGCGACCAGCGAGCGCGAGATTGATCCCGACCGTCTCATTGGCGAGTGGAGAGATATCGTCCATCAGGTGGGCCTCTATTTCCATGTCCACGTCGGGGCCAGGCTTGATGCGGCGTTTGTCGCACAGCAGTCTGCCGGAAGTGAGCTGACCCAGCGCGAGCGTCAGTGCCTTGCCTGGACGGCGCAGGGAAAGACCGCCGCCGACGTTGCGGTGCTCGTGGCGATCGCCCCGCGTACTGTCGTTTTTCATCTTGAAAACGCGCGCCGGAAGCTCGGCGCAACGTCGATTGCCCAATGTGTCGCGGTGGCCTTGCGCCGGGGCCTCTTGAGCTGATCGATTTCGTTTGCCTGCACCATGGCCGACCAAGACGAGGAATGCGCTGGCGCGGGCCTGGCCAGTTGATCGTCGCATTATGCTTCCAAAATGGTCTAACGTGATCGAGCAGGGCGGATGCCACCTGAAGAATCTGACAGGCGATCACGGGATCATTTTCTGATCTCAAGACCTCCCCTAACTCGAGGAGGTCGGCATGCATGCCATTGCACTTCAAACGTCCCAATTTGGTTGTCATCTGGATTTCCTAGCTTCGATGTATCGCCTCCGCCGTCGTGTCTTCAGGGATCGGCTCGACTGGAGCGTGTCGGTCTCGGGTGACCTGGAGATCGATATTTATGATGCTCTCAGCCCGACATATCTGCTCGCCGTGTCAGACGAGAGGGAAGTACTGGGCTGCGTCAGGCTCTTGCCAACCGTCGGCCCAACGATGCTTGCTGAGACGTTCGCCGGTCTGCTCGGCAACCGCGCTGCGCCGAGGGACGAGCGCATCCTCGAAAGTTCGCGATTTTGCGTGGACACCGAGCGCACCGTCGAACTTGGTCGAAAGGGGTTCAATCGGGCAACCTTGGTCCTGTTTGCCGCGATGCTCGAGGCGATCCGGGCCAGGGGAGCGCGGTCCATCGTGACCGTCACCGATGCGCGAATGGAGCGCATTCTAAGGCGTGCCGGTTGGCCCTTGGAGCGTTTATGCGAGCCACAGCCGCTTGGACAGACCATGGCGCTGGCGGGATTTCTTCACGATTCGGATCAGGCGCTTGAGGCCATGTATCGTCAAGCCGAGGTCGATGGGCCGGTTCTGGTCGCAATGGACTTGGAGCGCAGGGCCGCCTGAGGTCTCCGGGCCTCGCCGGGAAGTCTCGTATCATGCTCGCCGATCCGCGCCATAGCTGCGTCATTCTCTTGAACTTGTCGCGAAAGAGCGGGGTGGGCGTTTCGGCGCCTGTCCTCCGCGACGGTAGGAATGTGGCTCTGCTGGCGGCCTGTCAGGAGGTGTTTGGGATCCCCCTGATTGCTGTTGGTGAGTACGATCGAAGTGCTCTTTCGGATCGGATTTCGGCCTGCATCGAGCATTTGGATACCGATGCCTTGTCCTTGTGGCAGCATCCGCGCATCGCGGCACGGCTTGCAACATCGGACCCTGGTGTCATCTTCCTCGGCGGCGCGTTCCTGGAGGAAGAGGTGCTGATCGCGGCATTGGAGGGAGCGAGGCACGGCTACGACATCCGCCTACTCGCGGATCTTTCGGTCGGACGGTACGAAGCCGATCGTGCTCTTGTGCTCACTCGTCTCGGCCATTACGGCATCCTCGCGACCACGATCCGGCAGACCCTGTTCGAATGGGCTGTGTCCCTGGGTGACCAAGCCAAAAGCGAGCGCGTCCAAGATCTGCTTTCGTAACAGGGCGCAGCCCGCAAGCGTCTCGCTTGCGGGCCCGGCTCTCGTGAAACGAACCCGCTTCGCGGTCTCGCCCTCCGGCTTCGATCCCTGGCGCACACACCGTGCTCTTATCGACTCTGGCGCCGGCGGGCCCATGGCCAACAATCAGACACGACCGATACACCAACGGGTCGACCGAGTCGCAGGAGGTCGCAGGAGCCGGCACTTGATGGAGCCGGCCGCAAGCGGCCGGCGCATGTTGATTGCCCCCGGAAGGCGGCGTGGGCGGCGCTGGCGCATAGCCCCGAACCGGCAGTCCGCAACCGCACTCTCCTCAGATCTCTCAACGACGATTGTTTTCGTGGCGCGGTCCTCCGCTTGCGCTCCGGCCGTACCGGTGCGGCCCGCCTCTATGTTCGGGGCTTTCCGGTCGGTCTTCGCCGCCCACCCCGCCTTTCGGGGGCAGGGGGCGGAAGAAGAGCGAGCGGCCTACGAGGAAATCACGGCCCACATCATCGCCGACCTTGAGGCCGGCATTTTCCCATGGGCCCGGCCTTGGGGGACGGGCGGCGGCAGTCAGTTTGCATTGCCGAGGAACGCGGCGACGGGGAAGGCCTATTCGGGGATCAACGTTCTGATCCTGTGGGAGCGGCTGTTCGAAAGAGGCTTCATTTCCCAGCGGTGGCTCACCTTCCGGCAGGCCTCCAGCCTCGGCGGCACGGTGCGCAAGGGCGAACCTGGCGCCACCGTCTGTTACGCCGACCGCTTTGTTCCGAAGCGTGAGCGGGCGTGCGCAAGGGGCGCCGGTCAGGATGAGCCGGTGAGAGAAGAGGCGTCCGTCCCGTTTCTGCGCCGCTATACGGTGTTCAACGTCGGCCAATGCGACGGCCTGCCGGAGCATGGCCATGGCGCGCACGCGCCATTGCCGGAACGCGAGATCGTGCCCGAAGCCGAGGCACTAGCCCGCGCAACGCTCGCCGATATCCGCCACGGCGGAGTCGAGGCCTATTACGAGTGCGAGCGGGACTACATCCAATTGCCGCCGCAGGCGGCATTCTTCGACCCGATCAACTACTACCGCACCCTGTTTCACGAACTGGGGCACTGGACTGGCGATCGCAGCCGGTTGAAGCGCGATCAGACCGGCGGCTTCGGGTCGAAGCCCTATGCCAGGGAGGAACTGGTCGCCGAGATGACGGCGGCCTTTGTCTGCGCGACGCTTTCGATCTGCCCCACCGTTCGACACGCCGACTACATCGGCAACTGGATCGACGTCCTGCGCGGCGACAACCGTGCAATCTTCCACGCGGCAAGCAAGGCATCCAAGGCCGCAGACCTGCTGCTGGCCTTTCGCGCTCGGTCTGTCGCCGGCGCCGGTTGCGACCTCGCCGACGAGCAGGAGGCATGATGCTTCCGTTCCTGGCTTTATGATGCGCCAGGGCGCTGCAGGTTGCGGAGAATGGTTGGCTGCGGAGGCAGCAGCCGTAGCCATGGCCGGGAGCGCCCGAGTCGTGAATCAAACCTTAATACCCTCGGAAATAAGCCTGTGCCGCCAGTCCTGCGACTCAGACTATGAGTCCGGCTCGATCGCGAGAATCCGACGGAGCCGGACCATGCAGAATGCATTCAGCGTCTTTGTTGATGGCCGTGCCATGCTGAAGCGTTGCATCGCGCAGGTGGTGGTCGGCGGGGCAACACTGACCGGGACCGTCTTGGTGCTGGCGCGCCTGGTTTCCTCGCTGACCGTTGGTGCGCCCTGAGGTCCGGCGGGAACCGCATGCCTATGCGTCCACCACTGCCGCCAGACAGGATACCGCCCGAACCGGTCCTGATCCGGCCAGGCCGGACACGTCGGTGCCAGACCTGGTTGCGCCGGATGCGGCCGGAGCGGGACAGCCGGAGCCGGACTTGCCGGCGGTTGCCGTTTGCCGATATCGCTGTCGCGATGCTGCTTATCGCGACGGCACCGGTCAGCCAGGCACGCGCCGCCGACATATCCGGGCAGGCGAGCGTGATCGATGGCGACACCATCGACATCCATGGCGCGCGCGTGCGGCTCTACGGCATCGATGCGCCCGAGCATGATCAGCTATCGGCACGGCGGCGGCTATCGCTGTGGCCAGGTCGCTGCCAATGCGCTGTCTGGATTGATCGGCAGACAGGCAGTGGCTTGCGTGGAGGTCGACCGCGACCGGTACGGCCGATTGGTGGCGGTCTGCAGCGTCGGCAAGGTTGACCTTGCAGACTGGCTGGTGCGGAGCGGGCTTGCGGTCGACTGGCCGCGCTACAGCAAAGGCGACTACGCCGCCGCCGAGGCCGAGGCGCGCGGCAAGCAGAGCGGCATATGGGGCGGACGTTTCGTTAAGCCCTGGCACTACCGGCAATGTCTCAGCGCGGGCGGCCGCCCGGGCGGCTGCTCCGGCGAAGGAAGCGGTGCGGGGCGATAGCGACCGACGCGCCGGGGCGGATCGAGCGAATCTGAGCTGTCCAATGCGGTAAGAACGTTGGTCAAGAAGAGTGCGTTCAAAGTGGGACCGTGAAAACCAGCCCCATGTACATCAATCGAATCGAAGGCTGTTTGAGCCGTGTGCACATGGGGCCGGTCTGATTGTCGCCGCGGTTCGGCGGCGCATCTTTCGATGCGTCCGGCGCCGCCATCCGATGATGGTCGGAGTGATCGCCATGCCGCGGCGGCTGGGCGCGGAAAAGCCGCGCGCCTACTTCTTCATCTTCTTGGTCTTCTTGGCGACCTTCTTGGTCGCCTTCGCCGTCTTCTTCGCCTTCTTCGCTTTCTTGGCCATGTCGTCCTCGTGGTTTGGTTGGCTTGACGAATATGCGAACGCCGTGAATCTGCGCGCGCACCATCAGGCTAGTCTCAATCTAGCAAAATTGATACCAAGTTGGCTTAACACGTTGCCTCGAGCGTCGCGGACTGATCAGCGAAGTGGCGCATGCTGCGCATGCAGGGCATCCATCGTCGGCGATAGCGCTTGCCTATTGATCGACGGCACACCGGCCCTTCGCGCGTGACTTGCGCTCGGCAACCAAGGCGAAGGCGGCCGCGCTCTTGCGCCAACCGGCCGGAACGATCATAAGCGCAGTCGCAAGGCGTGGTGGGCCCTCGTGAACATGTCGCATCACAGGCAAGCTCGGCGCGATGGCGGCGAACGGATTTCCGGTCAGGCCGGCTTCGACGCCGCTGACTGGGCATGGGAGTTCCTCCGGCGCAACGCCGACTACGCCGCAGACTGGCGGAGCTCGGTTCCGCGTCATCTTCCGTGTCTCACGCTGACCGACGGCACACGGTTGCTGCGCCTGCCGCGCCGGTTCCCGCTTGCCGAAAAATGGGGTCTGCTGGCGTTCTCAGACCCCACGCTCGCCGCGCGCGATGCGCTGGTGTTCTGGCATGCGCGCGCATTGAAACGCGTGGTGCGGCTGAGGGCGTTGCCGGCGCGCCAGGACGACGAGGAGGCAGCGCAGCTGCTCGCCGACTTCAAGGTGGAGCGCCATGCGGTGATCGACGCCGTCGGCCGGCCGCTTGTGCTGATGAAGGGCAGGGGCATGCATGTCGCAGTCGAGCTCCGTGATCTCCCGGTCCTGACCGGACGGTTCCGCCCGGTGTTCGAGCTCGAGAGGCTGTCCGAACTTGCGGCCCAGACGGAGCTCCTGAAGCGACTGCAGCGCTTCATGGCGAGCGAGGCTCCGGCGCCCGAAACCCCATTCTTCGGCGCCGACGAGCGGCTTCGCCAGGCGCTGCTTGCGCTCGACGAAAGCCTGAATGGCAAGACTTACCGGCAGATTGCGACCACGATCTTCGGCGCGAAGATGGTCGCCGACGAGTGGCAGGGAGCGAGCCAGTTTCTCAAGGACCGGACGCGGCGGCTGGTCGCCAAGGGCACCGAGCTGATGAAGGGTGGATACCGCGATCTGCTCGGCTGAACGGGCGGCCTGCCTCTCGCTGTACGAGACCTGCCCGCGCGGGGTGGCAAACCGCGGCAGCTGATCTTCGCCACTCGGATTCCAGCGCGATCTGACGACGCTTCTCCTCGCATCCCGCGCCTTGCGCGGGCTCTCGCGAGAAGGAGTGCCGGACAACATGACGAAAATGGAAGACAAGCAGCCTGACAAGCCGTTCCTCAATACGGCGGAGGCTGCCGCCTGGCTCAGGCTTACCAAGAACACGCTGGAGAAAATGCGCGTGCAAGGGCGCGGACCTGCCTACCGCAAGCACGGCCGCTATGTTCGCTATCACATCGAGGACCTTGTCGAATTCTCGCAGGCCAGCAAGCGGAGGTCGACCTCAGATGCGGATTGATCCACGCCGTTGCTTTGGCAAGAGCGCAATTATTACGACCATGTGCTGTGGCATCGTCGCGCTGTGCATGGCCTTCGCTGATCGCGCGCCGCTCGTGATCTACAATGCCTCGGGCAGCGCGCCGCTCGGCTTCTATATTGTCGAGCAGCGCTTGCCGGTGCGGGGGGAGCTTGCGGTGCTGAGGCCGCCGCCTTCGATCGAGCTGTTGATCGTGGCGCACCAAATCGCGCCGCCATCCGTGCCGCTGCTCAAGCAGGTTGTGGCAGTTCGAGGCGACGAGGTCTGCCGCACAAAGGACCCGACGGATGCGATTACGATGGGTGGCAACGTCATTGCCGAAGTGCAGGAGAAGGACCACGCAGGCCGGCCCTTGCCGTCCTGGGAGGGCTGCATGCGGCTCGTCGATGGTGAGTATTTTCTGCTGCAGCCGCATCCGCTGTCGTTCGATTCGAGATATTTCGGGCCGGTCTTGCGGTGCGACATCGTCGGCGTCGCGCGTCCGCTCTGGACGTGGAAGCCGGATGTTTGAGTGGCGGGTCGCGGTGCGCGTTCCAACGGAGCGCGTGCCCTTCCTCCATTCCTTGGCCTGGCAGGATCGGCGGGGCCTTCAGCCAAGCTCTTCCAATGAGATCCGATGCCGATCGCAGCGTTGACGGCTTCGCCATCCTGGACCCGAGGGATGGCAAAATGCGGTTCTCCAACCTCTGATCGCTTGTCGAAATCAAAGCTATCGAGCTCGCGCGCGAGGCTTGATATCGAGTGGCGAGGTTGAATCCGGATCCTCGCTACTCGAATTGGCTGACCCGGTTCAGGTCAAGCTTGGGCAGTCGTCGACGCCCGCCCGTTGTGCCCGATCCATTATGCCCTTAGCCATTTGGTAATTAGTCTTTGGTCGGACGTTAACCTCTCTGGTCGAGACTTCTCAATCAGCCTGACCGGAGACGTGGAAGTTGTCCTTCCAGCTGACCGTCCTGAAAGTGCTGGCCGGCCAGCCCGCCGGACGGGCCTCCGTTGCCGAAGTTCGGGACGCGGTCGAAATACTGATGAACAGCGGCAAGGACTGGACCGATCGCATGAAGCGATTGGCCGAGCATGCGCCTGACCTGAATATCTTCTCGGCCAGATTTGTGGTTCGCGATGCGGACGGTTGGGAGATCACGGAAGAGGGACGGCAATTCCTCGGCGCGCTTCAAACGGCGGTGGCTGTTCGAAGGTCGCCACTTCGCCCAGTCGACGACCCGCCGGCAAGCGGGCCCACCGCAGGGAAAGCGACGAAATTGTCTGATCCTCCGCGGGGGCACCGTCGTAACGGCCCACGGCGCCGTCGCGGGAAAGGTCGCTCCAATCGGCGCACCGCGTGAAGCGGGCAGCCAGCTCGGTTGTTAGTAGAAATGCAACGTTTCTCACACAGCATCGATCTTATTTGCATTAGTTATTGATGGATACGGACATGATTGTTCTTCCGGACAGGCGAAAGTCTGCGCGCAATCCATCGCTGGACAATGCGTTGATCCGGTTTGGTGACCTGTCATTGTGCTGCGTTGTGCGCGATATCACGGAGAGTGGCGCAGCGCTCAAGGCGGACGACCCGCTATCCACTCTTCCCGACCAATTCACGCTCATCGTTCCGCCCAGCAAGACTTACTCGTGCAACGTCGTTTGGCGTGAAGGCGATTGGGTTGGCGTCACATTCGTTGTGTAACGACCACTTGCCAAAGGCACGCGAATTGCGTGGAAAAGCCATGGCAATATGATCTACGTCACACGTGGCCGCCCAACAGGCACTATCCTGCTGTGATCTCAGCGGGACACTATGGACAACGAATTTTGCAAAGAGAGAGCGCGAACGGTGCGGGCGCTCGCCGAACAGGCGGATCCCTTCATCAAGAAGCGTCTATTGCAGCTAGCCGATCATTACGAACGGCGCGTTACGATTCAGCCAGATGGTGCCGATAGCGATCCGAAGCGAGGCACGGGGCAGCAAACTGCATTTGCGGGCTGCGCAGAAAAGCCAGCGCAGGGGCCGCGTGAGCAACTCGGTAGGCTCTCCTAGAACCGGCCGCGCGCCTTTTGGAGCGCGCGATCTAGCGGATGTTCCCAGCGGTACCGTCGGTTCAGGCCCGCGAAAATGAGGCTGGGTTCCATTGCGTTGGTTCGGCTGCGTCGCCGCCGTGATTGACATGCGGACATCGGCTTATCATGCGCCAATCCAGCCGTCTTCTGGCGCTGCCCAGCGGGCGGTGCCCGGGTCATCTCCGTCAGTTCGGTGGTGGGCTCGCGTCCAACGCAGTCACGATTGGGCTGATCAAGCCCCGGGGGACGGCAAGCGCCTCGATCGCCTTCCCGCAACGGCTCACGCCTGCTTTTTTCCCCTGCCGCGAAGTGGCGGCATTCCTCGCGAAGGACAAAAAAGCAGGCTTGTCGCCGTCCTCCGCTGGCGCTGCGGGCCATGCGGCTGCGGGCCGATCGCTTCCCGGGCAAGGGATCGCCATCGAGGCTGCGATGGACGCGGCCCGAGCAAAACAGACGGAGATCATCATGGCGACCATCGGTACGTTCACCGCTTCCGACAACGGCTACACCGGCTCGATCAAGACGTTGACGCTCAACATCAAGGCCAAGCTTGTCGCATCCGAGAAGGACAACGACAAGGCTCCCGACTACCGCATCTTTGCAGGATCCACCGAGTTCGGCGCCGCCTGGAAGAAGACCGCCCGCGACAGCGAGCGCGAATATCTCTCGGTCAAGCTCGACGATCCGAGCTTCCCGGCCCCGATCTACGCCTCGTTGGTCAAGGTCGAAGGCGAGGAGGGTTTCAGCCTGATCTGGTCGCGCCGCACCGGCGATTGATCGGCCGGAACCAGCGGCCCCGCCTCTTCGGAGGCGGGGCTTTTTTTGCGTTTCTTGCGCCGCGCTCGCGAAGCAGTGGACCGGCAATCTGCACACGGAAGACGCGCTTCGCCGCCGGCCGAGCCGTGATCGGCCGGCTGGATTTTTGGACAGCATTCTGCGCCGATCTCTTGGAATGTTGCGTCGCGTTGAACTCCATTTCTCGATTTCGGCGGCGCTGTGTCGCCACGTCCATCGGCCGGCCGCGCCCTTCGCGTGGCTACACTCGGAGCCTGAATTGCCGCTCGTGCGACGAATGAAATTCAGCTGGCCGTTTCACTTGCACATTCGACCCGCGGCAATTTGAGCAAAACGAGGGTCGCCAGGGCAGAGCACTGTGTGGGGGAGGGCCTAGGGCAAGATTAAAGCATTGGCGCTCGACGAGCTCCAAGTCGCTGTCTGCACATCCAGGAGTTGGCGATACGGCGCAACGCGATGTCGCCACTGGGGCATCAAGGTGATGCCAGCGCTCATCGTTCGCGTCTGCGACTTGGCGAGGGCTCATTGGCGTCCCATATCCGCGGTCTTCTCAAGGGAAAGCCCGCGTCATGCATGGTGTCGACGACGACGAACTCGAACCGAAGCTCGGCCGGATCGGCGACCGCAAGGCCAGAAAGCCGGCTGGATATCTCCGGCGCGTTCGGCAGGCCGCCGAACGCGCCGGTCATGCGGCTCATCGCACGTCGAGTTTCTCGGGCGGCCGGATCGGCTGCGGATATGCGCACGGCGTGGTGCTCGCCGGGCGGGGCGGGAGCAAGGGGCAGCGCCGCGTCGTGGTCAAGGCGCGGATCGTGCGCATCAAGGCCGGCGACACGGGCGCCGTCCGCGCGCATCTGCGCTATGTGCAACGCGACGGCGTGACGCGAACAGGCGAACCGGGCGAACTCTATGATGCGGGGAACGACCGCGCCGACGCCAGGGCGTTCACTGAACGCAGTGCCGGAGATCGCCACCAGTTTCGCTTCATCGTCGCGCCAGAGGACAGCGCCGAACTCTCCGACCTGAAGCCCTTCATCCGTGACCTGATGCGCCAAATGGAGCGCGACCTCGGCACCCGGCTCGACTGGGTCGCGGCGGATCATTTCAACACGGGGCATCCGCACAGCCATGTCGCGCTTCGTGGCAAGGATGATGCCGGGCATGACCTCGTGATCGCGCGGGACTATATCGCCCACGGCCTGCGGGCGCGAGCCTCCGACCTCGTCACCCGCGAGCTGGGTCCTGAAACCGAGATCGACGCCGCGCGCAAGCTTCAGCAGGAGGTTTCGGCCGAGCGGTTCACGCGGCTCGACCGGGCCATCCTGCGTGACGCTCCGGATGGTTTCCTTGAGTCTGCACAGGGTGCGCTGGATCCGGTCCGGCACACGCTGAGGATGGGCCGGCTGCGGACGCTTGAGCGGATGGGATTGGCGGAAGAAGGTGATTCCGGCCGTTGGCGGCTCGATACCGAGCTCGAACCGAAGCTCAGGCGGATGGGCGAGCGCGGCGACATCATCAAGACGATGCATCGCGAGCTGAAAGCGGCTGGAATTTCCAGGGCGCCAGCAAGCTTTGCGATCATCGATCCGCGTAGCGACGGCGAGCGCCTGATCGGGCGCGTCGTTGGCGAAGGGTTTGCGGATGAGCTGACGGAACGCCGCTATCTGGTGATCGACGGGATCGACGGGCGGGCGCATTACGCCGAGGTCGGTCCCCTCGGCGCCAGCAACGAGCTGCCCGCGCGGAACACGATTCTGGAGCTCAGGCCGCGTTCCGCGGAGCTGCGCCAGCTGGATCGGACGATCGCTGCGGTGGCCGCGAGCAATGGTGGGCTGTACAGCGAGCGCCTGCACCGGGAATTGGATCCGCAGGCATCGGCCGACTATATCGGAGCGCATGTCCGGCGACTGGAGGCGATGCGCCGGCAGGGGACGGTAAGCCGCCTCGCCGATGGCGGCTGGAAAGTCGGCGAGGACTATCTCGATCGGGCGCTGCGGTATGAAGAGCTCCAGCGCGCGCGCAATCCGTTCCGTATCACGGTGCTGTCCTGGCAAGGGCTCGACGAGCTGCCGCAGGCGGTCGGGGCAACCTGGCTCGATCGAAAGCTGCTTGCAAAGGAATCGGATCGGCTCGCGTCAACCGGCTTCGGCGCGGAGGTCGAGACGGCATTGCGGACGAGGCGGCAATGGCTGATCGAACAGGGGCTCGCGCGAGAAGACGGAGGGCGGATGCGGTACGCCCGCGACATGCTGCATACCCTTGAGGCGCGTGAGCTGGCGAAAACGGCGGCGGACATCTCCGCTCGCACCGGGCTTGAATTTCGCAAGGTCGGGGCCGGCGATAGTCTCAGCGGCGTCTACAAGCGGATGCTGACCCTCAATAGCGGCCGGTATGCCCTGATCGAGCAGTCGCGCGAGTTCACGCTGGTGCCCTGGCGGCCGGTCCTGGAACGCGCGCGGGGGCAAGTCGTCAGCGGCAGCGTCGGCGGGGAGGGGATTTCCTGGTCGATCGGAATGAAGCGCGGCATCGGACGCTAGTCGAGGCTGTTGGTTTCGAAGAGGCTAGCCGGGTGCAAGGCCGACCCTGTATCGCTGTGCAAGGCGCCAGAACCAGTCCTGATCGAGATTGGTCTGTCGATCGATTTCTCTGACTGAGCTGCAAGCGCGATCGAACAGCGCATAGCAAAGCGCCTCGTCGTCGTGGCGGGCGTAATAGGCGATGCCGTCGGGATTGAGCGGGTGGCTGAAAAGCGCCTTCGACCAGGCCTGCGGCACGTCGTAAGGCAGTCCGCCATGCACCACCTCGGCGGTTGCGCCAACAATGGCCAGCGAGGGGCCGGCGAGTCTGATCAAGGAAAGATCTGCAGTGATCTCGAGGCGAGCATAGGCCTTGCGGCTGAGCAGACCGGTATCGAGCAGCGTCCGGCCAGGCACGCGAAGGAACGTCTCCGCGAAGGCGCCAAACGGCTCCCGCGCTGCATAGAGAATGCCATAGCTCGCGTCAGGAGCGTTCAGCCGGCCGAGACGCGAGGTGTCGAAGTAGATCGGATCGTACGCGGCGGCGTAGAACCGGTGAACGAGCGTCCCCGCCCGCAGCCGGACCTGACGGGGACGGCGGCGATCGAGATCGTCCGGCGGCAGCGGAGCGGTCACGCGCCTTGCTGAGCCATGCGCCGGGCGGCCTCGACCACAAGTTCAACCTTGCCTTCCCTCAGCAGGTCGATCGGCTTGCAGCTGCCCAGCCGGTCGTCAGGCTGGGCCAGAAAATTCAGGACCATCCAGGGATTGTTGGTTGGCAGTGCCTCCTGGACAGACTTGAGACCTTCGACGACGGTGCCATCGACGTTGAACTGAAGCGTCGGAAAGCTCCGGTGATTGCTAGGACCGGGAACGGCAAGGAGGCTGCCTTCTTGCACGCGCTTGTCGACCGCCTGCCGCGAGATGCCCCGCAGGAGCGTTCTGACCTGGTCCAGATCATAGGCGCCGCCGGAACGCCGAAGATCCTCCTGCGCAATGCGGACACCCTCGAGAACCGCGAGCGCGCGGGCATCGGGCGCGAATGCGTCCCTGTTGACGACCGCGGCCTTCTTCGCTGTCTCGGAGAAGAAACGGAACGCTTGCCCCGTCAATTGCTTGTTCCGTTCGCGCACCTTCTGTAGCGCTGTCGCGCTTTTTGAAACGATGGCGACCTGCGCGTCAGCGGGCAGCGCCAAGCTCTTCAAAGCGGCGGGCCTCTGCTTAAGTACCATCATCACGCCGTCCTTGTGGACGGACGGATCCTCGGTACCCGAGGGCTTTTGTGCCTTGGACATGAGCCGAACTCCGCCTTGAATATCGGGACTATGCGCAACTTTGTCAACTTTGACAAAGTCCGATAGTGGTATTATAGTAGTAAACGCGCGGGCTCGATTGCGGATTTCTGGCGGCATTCTCCGCAAATCATGCGGAAAATGGAGCCGTCAATCTCCGCACGGGATCGTGGCGCGAGGTCGGATAGCGACTTGGGCAGTCCGTCGCGCAGCGATACTGGTTTCGTCGAAGCCCTTTTTCAGGCCACAGTCGATGCGACCGTCGACGTTGAAGCACAACCAGCTCTGGTTCGATTCGTCCACTCGCTGCGGCATGCACATGTGATCGCCGATCCGGAGGGCGAAGCCGAAACAGTGATCCAGTTTGATCATGCTGTTCACCTTCTATTGAAGGGCTTCCTCACCCACGCCGAGATTGCCGCAGCAGCGATCTTGTTTCGATGGGTTTGATCGAGCCGGCTCTCGTTGCCGGCGACGATTTTTATTCAGGTTGAATGCGAGGCGCCATCCCGCTTTTCATCTCGCCGCGCTCGTTGCGAGCGGAGCGGGGCTGAAAAATGTTTCCGGCGAAAATCTACGTCGGCCAGATCGCGGTCGTGTTCGGCATCGTCATCGCGTCGACATGGGGAGCGACGCAATGGACGGCGGCGGCGCTCGGATTTCAGGCGCGGCTTGGCGCACCGTGGTTCGCCGTGAGCGGTTATCCGGTCTATCTGCCCTGGCGGTTGTTCGAATGGTGGCTCGCCTATGAGGCCTACGCACCCGAGATATTTGAGGAGGGCGGGGCCATCGCTGCGGCCGGCGGCATTGCGGGCGCGCTGTTTGCAATCGTCAATTCGGTGTGGCGGGCGCGGCAAAACCAACTCGTCACGACCTACGGCTCGGCGCGCTGGGCCAATGTGAAGGAGATCCGCGCGGCCGGCCTGTTCGCGGGCAGAGGCGTGTTCCTCGGACGATTTGAAGACCACTATCTACGTCATGACGGGCCCGAGCACGTCATGTGCTTCGCACCGACGCGGTCAGGCAAGGGTGTGGGGCTGGTGCTTCCGACGCTACTGTCCTGGACTTCGTCAGCGGTGGTGCATGACATCAAGGGTGAAAACTGGCAACTGACGTCCGGCTGGCGCTCGACCTTCTCGCATTGCTTGCTGTTCAATCCGACCGATCCGGCAAGCGCGCGCTACAATCCGCTGCTCGAGGTCCGCAAGGGGGCGGCCGAAGTCCGCGATGTCCAGAACATCGCCGATATCCTCGTGGACCCGGAAGGTGCGCTGGAGCGCCGAAGCCACTGGGAAAAGACCAGCCACTCGCTGCTCGTCGGCGTCATCCTCCACGTCCTCTATGCAGAGCAACAGAAGACGCTGACACGCGTCACCGAGATCCTGGCTGACCCGGCGCAGTCCTTTGAAAAGACGCTGCGGGTCATGCTCGCCACCAACCACCTCGGAACAGAGGCCGAGCCGAGGGTCCACCCTGTCGTCGCCGCGACCGCGCGGGAGTTGCTCAACAAATCGGAGAACGAGCGTTCCGGCGTGCTCTCCACAGCCGTGAGCTTCCTTGGCCTCTATCGTGATCCGGTTGTGAGCCGCAATACCGAGAGCTGCGATTGGCGCATCGCGGACCTCGTCGGTGCTGATAAGCCGGTCACGCTTTACCTGGTCGTGCCACCGTCAGACATCAGCCGTACCAAGCCGTTGATCCGGCTGATCCTCAACCAGATCGGCCGCCGGTTGACCGAGTCCTTGAACGTCAAGGCGGGTACGGCGAACCATCGCCAGCTGCTCCTGATGCTGGATGAGTTTCCAGCGCTCGGCCGGCTTGATTTCTTTGAGAGCGCGCTCGCCTTCATGGCCGGCTATGGGATCCGGGCCTATCTCATCGCGCAGTCGCTCAATCAAATCGCCAAGGCCTATGGCGAGAACAATGCGATCCTGGACAATTGCCACGTCCGCATCGCCTTTGCGGCCAATGACGAGCGAACCGCGAAACGCATTTCTGATGCACTCGGCACTGCGACCGAATTGCGGGCACAGCGCAACTACGCCGGTCATCGGCTCGCTCCCTGGCTCGGCCATGTCATGGTGAGCCGCCAGGAAACTGCTCGTCCGCTGCTCACACCGGGTGAGGTGATGCAGCTGCCACAAGATCAGGCCATCGTGCTTGTCTCGGGGCTGGCGCCCGTACGGGCTCGCAAGCTCAGGCACTATGACGACGCAAATTTCGTGACGCGCCTGCGTCCGTCGCCTCACCTTGCCGCTGGCCAATATCGCGATCGGCCGGCAGCACGTCCCGGGGATTGGGGGCGCCAAGTCCGGACCGTCGATCTCCGGTTGGCGACGCTTCCATACCGCGACCTCATGCAGGCGGGTGCGGAGGAGGGCGGTCTCACACAGGAATTGCCGCTGTTTGAGGAAACCGCTCCTCAAGCCGATGCGACGCGCTTTGCCGAGGTGCGGCTGCTCGACGACGACGCGGATGCCGTGGCGGATCGTAGTCAGATGCAGCGCGCGGCGAACGCCTCCAGCGCCATCCGCAGCGCGCACGCCGTCACGCGCGACGACGACGATCTCCTTCCTGCATTTTGAGAGGCACTGCCAATGAAGCCAAAACTATCCGCCTATGTCTCCGACAGCGTGGCACAACGGCTCGAACTCGCAGCCAGGCGGCCGGGCACCAACAAGTCGGCGATCGTCGATGCCGCGCTCGATCGCTTTCTCAATCCAGAGCGGGATGCGAGCGGAGACGCAGCCCTTATCCGAAGGCTCGACCGGATGAGCCGGCAGCTCGATCGTGCAGATCGCGATCTCGCGATCATGGCGGAAACCATCGCACTGTTCGTCCGCTACTACCTGACCATCACGCCGCCGCTGCCGACCGGAGACCAGGATGCCGCGCGCGCCTTGGGGCGCGAGCGGTTCGAGATGTTCGTCGCGCAGGTTGGCAAGCGCGTCGCCTCGGGCGTCCGGCTGGTCGCCGACGTCATGGAACAGGTTTCGACGTCGAATCCGGACCTCTTCATGCGACATCTTGAGGAGGGCGCGCCGCTCGGCGCCAATAAGGGACAGACTACGACAGAATCCCGCTCGCACGATGCGGCGGGCCAGCAGCCGGAGCCGTCTCCAGCTGGGCGAGAGGAGGTTGGCAATGTCTGACCTTCTCTCGCCCGAAACCCGCGAGCGCCGTCGCAGCATGTTGCGCACCGCGATGGGGCCGGCGATCGCGCTGGCCCTGGAAGAAGCCGAGGTCGTCGAGGTGATCGTCAATCCCGACGGCAGGCTTTGGCTCGAGCGGCACCGGTCGGGACGCGCTGATACCGGCGTCATTCTGACACCGCAGGAATCGGAGCGAATAATCCGCCTGGTCGCAAGCCATGTCCGGGCCGAGGCCAGTGCATCCGCCCCGATCATCTCGGCCGAGCTTCCCGAGACCGGCGAGAGATTCGAAGGCGTGCTGCCGCCGGTTTCGCTTGCGCCGTGCTTTGCCATCCGCAAGCCCGCAACGACGACGTTCCTTCTCTCCGATTACGTCAGAGCGCAGATTGCCTCGCCCCTGATCGCCAAGGTGCTGGCGGCAGCCGTTGTCGAAGGCCGCAGCATTCTGGTTGCGGGCGGCACCGGATCGGGCAAGACGACGCTCGCCAATGCGCTGCTGGCCGAGATCGCGCGCCTCGAAGAGCGCATCGTGATCATCGAAGACACCCGCGAGCTGCGCTGCGAGGCAAGGGACGTCGTCACGCTCCGTACCAAGCCGGGCGTCGCGAGCCTTGCCGATCTCGTGCGCTCAACGCTGCGTCTTCGTCCTGACCGCATCATTGTCGGTGAGGTGAGGGGCGCCGAGGCCCTAGACATGCTCAAGGCCTGGAACACGGGCCATCCCGGCGGGATCGCGACGGTGCATGCCAACTCGGCGCGCGCCGCGCTCTACCGGATCGAGCAGTTGATCCAGGAGGCGGTCGCCACCGTGCCGCGCCGGCTCATCGCCGAGGCGATCGACCTTGTCGTCTTCATCAGGGGACGTGGCCCCGCGCGCCGGATCGAGGCGGTCGCCGAACTCAAGGGCCTCGATCCTTCCGGCGACTACCTTCTGGAGACGCCGCCTGGCCTTCCAACTACATCGCATCGTCCCTGACACGCACGGAGAGCAACACATGCCTGGTTTGCCGCGCTTAACGGCGTACTTCCACTTTCGCCGAGTTCAGAGGCGTTTCCTCGACTTCGGAGCCGGCGTCGCGTGCGTGCTGCTTACTACCCCGGTTGCCCACGCCGCCGGCTCAGGCATGCCGTGGGAGGCGCCGCTCGAACGCATCCTGGAGTCGGTGCAGGGCCCGGTCGCCAAGATCGTCGCCGTCATCATCATCACGGTGACCGGCATTTCGCTCGCCTTCGGCGACACCTCGGGCGGCTTCCGCAAGATGGTCCAGGTCGTCTTCGGCCTCTCGATCGCGTTCGCGGCGAGCTCGTTCTTCCTTTCGTTCTTCTCGTTCGGCGGCGGAGCGCTGATCTGATGCGTCCCGACGGCTTTGAACTCGTGCTCCATCGCTCATTGACCGAGCCCATTCTGCTCGGCGGTGCGCCGCGCTCCGCGGCGATCCTGATCGGCACCCTGTCCGCCGTGCTGGCGCTCGGGCTGCGGCTCTGGCTTGCAGGCGTCGTGCTCTGGATCGTCGGGCACGCCATCGCGGTGTGGCTTGCCAGGCGCGATCCCGCCTTTGTCGAGGTCGCAATCCGTCACACCAAGCACAAGGGGTGGCTCGCATGCTGAATTTGAGAGAATTCCGTCCTCATGCCTATCGCCTGGCCGACTGGTTACCCTGGGCGTGCCTTGTCGCGCCTGGCGTGATCCTGAACAAGGACGGCAGCTTTCAGCGCACCATCCGCTACCGAGGCCCGGATCTCGACAGCGCGACAGAGGCCGAGCTCATGAGCGTGGTCTCGCGGGTGAACAACGTCTTAAAGCGCTTTGGCTCGGGCTGGGCGCTGTTCTTTGATGCAACGCGGGTTCCTGCGTCGGAGTATCCGCGCTCACGGTTTCCCGACGCTGTGTCTTGGCTTGTCGACGAGGAGCGGCGTGCCGCCTTCGAAAGCCAATCCGAGGCCTCCTGGGACGATCGATCACGTCCGCGCGGACAGCATTTTGAGAGCGTGCTGCATCTCACCCTGATGTATCTGCCGCCGGCCGAGCGCGTATCGCGGCTGGAGGGGCTATTTCTGGAGCGTTCGCGAGACGCGCGGAGCGCCCGACGACTTCGCCGTCGGCCGCATGCGCAGCAAGCTTCCGAGGCTGATCCAGTCGCCACGACCGGTCGTTTAGCAGGTAATCCTGTGCCGTCGCGGCAGCACAGCTACCGTGATCATCTCGAGCGCTTTGTCCAGGAAACGGACCGGGCGATCGACCTCCTGTCTTCGGTCCTGCCAGAGATCTGGCCGCTCGATGACGCGGAGACGCTGACCTACCTGCATAGTTGCGTCTCGACCAAGCGGCATCCGGTCGCCGTGCCCGAGATTCCAGCCTATCTGGATTGCTTCCTGAGCGATGAACCGTTGACCGGTGGATTGTCGCCGGCGATCGGCCGAAGCCATCTTCGTGCGCTGACCGTGCTGGGCTTCCCGCACGTGACGTTTCCCGGATTGCTGGATGAGCTGAACCGGCTCGGCGTCGCCTACCGCTGGGCCACGCGATTTTTGCCGCTCGACCGGACACAGGCGCATTCCTCGCTATCGCGGTACCGCCGCCAGTGGTTTGCCAAGCGCAAATCGCTGGGAGCAATCGTGAAGGAGGTCATGTTCAATGAACAGGCCGCACTTGTAGACACAGATGCCAGCAACAAGGCCGCCGACGCGGACGTTGCGCTGACCGAGCTCGGCGACGATCTCGTGGCGTTCGGCTACATCACGACGACCGTCACTGTCAGCGACGAGGACGCGCGCGCCGTCGACGACAAGATCCGGCTCGTCGAACGGGTGATCAACAGTCGAGGTTTCACCACAATCCGCGAGAGCGTCAATGCGGTTGAGGCGTGGCTCGGCGGTCTACCGGGACAGGCCTATGCGAATATCCGCCAGCCCATCGTACACACGCTCAATCTGGCTCACATGTGCCCGTTGTCGGCGGTGTGGGCGGGCCCGGCGCGATGCGAGCATCTCGATGGGCCGCCGCTTCTGATCGCCAAGACCAAGGGTGCGACCCCGTTCCGGCTTTCGCTTCACACCGGCGACGTCGGGCACTCGATCGTCGTTGGTCCGACCGGCGCCGGCAAATCTGTGCTGCTCTCGATGCTGGCCCTGCAGTTCCGGCGCTACCCGAACGCCCAGCTGATCACGTTCGACAAGGGCCGCTCCGCACGCGCCACCACGCTTGCGCTGTCCGGTGCGTGGTACGAACTCGGCGCCAAGGGCGGTATCGCGTTTCAGCCCTTGAAGGATGTTGCGGAGGAGGGAGCGCGACTCTGGGCGCTCGACTGGCTTTGCGGCGTGCTCGCCCACGAGCGCGTGACCGTGACGCCCGAGGTCAAGGAGACCCTTTGGTCGGCACTCAAGAGCCTGGGTACGGCGCCGGTTTCCCAGCGCACCATGACCGGTCTCGTGGCCTTGCTTGCGCGGGATGCCCTGCGTCAGGCGCTCCAGCCTTACACCCTGGAGGGACCTTACGGCCGTTTCCTCGATGCCGACGCCGACCGGCTTTCGAGCGCCGATGTTCTGACCTTCGAGATGGAAGAGTTGATGGCGCTGCCGGGGCTGGTCGCGCCCGTGCTGACCTATCTTTTCCATACCCTGGAGGCGCGTTTCGATGGGCGCCCGACCTTGCTGGTGCTCGATGAGGCCTGGGTCTTCCTTGATGACCCGCTGTTCTCAAGCCAGATCCGTGAATGGCTGAAGACGCTGCGCAAGAAAAATGTGGCGGTGGTCTTTGCCACTCAGTCGCTTGCCGACATCGGGGACAGCGAAATCGCGCCTGCGATCATCGAGTCCTGTCCGAGTCGCATATTCCTGCCCAATCCTCGTGCCCTCGAACCGACCCAGACCGAGACCTATCGGCGCTTCGGCCTCAACGACACGCAGGTGCGGCTGATTGCCGAAGCCTTTCCCAAGCGCGACTACTATCTGCAGTCTCGCGCCGGCAACCGGCTGTTCGAGCTTGGCCTTGGACCGGTGGCGCTCGCACTCGTCGGGGCGTCCTCCCCGGAAGATCAGCGCGCCATCGACGCGGTTCTGGCCCGTTCGGGACCCTACCATTTCGCCGAGCGCTATTTCGCTGAACGCGATCTGCACTGGGCCGCCAATCTGATCAGCACCTTCGAACAGGCTCACAAGGCCTGACCCAACCACAATCCCTGGAGTCTTCCATGCCCGAAAGCATCGGTCGCTTGTCCGTACGTACAACTACAAGAATTGTCGTGACAATAGCGCTATCTGCCGTCGTTGCCGTGAATGGATCACGACGGGTCGGGGCGTTCGATATCGTGTTCGACCCCTCGAACTACAGCCAGAACCTCCTGACGGCCGCTCGCGCGCTCGAGCAGATCAACAACCAGGTCAGGAGCCTCGAAAATCAGGCTCAGTCGCTTCTCAATCAGGCAAAGCATCTCGCAAGCCTCCCGAATAGTGTCGTCGGCCAGCTCACGTCGACCATCGGTCAGACGAACAGCCTCATCACACAGGCAAAAGGCATCTCGTTCGACGTTCAGAAGACCCAACAGGATTTTGCCCAGCTCTATCCCCGGCAGTATGGCGCCGCCACCTCCTCGGACAGGATAGTGCAGGATGCGACCGCCCGCTGGAATAATAGCTATGAGGGGCTCAAGCAGGCGCTCACGATCCAGTCGGCCATCGTCAGTAATCTGGATCAGGACGGCCAGACGCTTCGCACACTGATGGCGAGTTCGTCAGCTTCGGTCGGCTCCTTGCAGGCCCAGCAGTCCGGCAACGAGTTGCTGGCTTTGCAGATCAAGCAGGCATTGCAGACGCAGGCGCTACTGGCAACTCAGGCCCGTGCCGACACGTTGAGAGCGGCTGAGGAACGCGCGTCCGCGGCGGCGGGCCAGGAGCGGTTTATCCGCTTCATCGGCGATGGCCATGCCTACGCCGGCGGCAGATAGGAGAGGGCGCCATGGCTGATCTCTCTGTCATCGATCGTTTCACCGAGACGTTCTCGCGCTACATCGATTCTGGCTTTGGCCTACTGTCAGGCGAAGTCTCGTTCTTGAGTTCGACACTCGTGGTCGTCGACCTCACGCTCGCCGGGCTTGCCTGGAGCATGCGGGCCGACGACCAGATCCTTGTGACGCTTACCAAGAAGATCCTCTACGTCGGCGCGTTCGCCTTCATCATTGGCAACTTCAAGAGCCTTGCCGACATCATATTCAGTTCGTTTTCGGGGATCGGCCTGAAGGCGTCCGGAGGCACATTGAGCGCAGCCGATCTGGCCCGGCCGGGTTTTGTTGCCGCCGCCGGGTTCACCGCTGCCCATCCGCTTCTGGAGGAGGCCAGTCAGTTCTCGGGTTTCGATGTGCTGACGAACCTGCCGACGATCGTGATTCTCTTGTTCTGCTGGATCGTGATCGTGCTCGCGTTCTTTGTGCTGTCGGTTCAGCTCTTCGTGACGCTGATCGAGTTCAAGCTCACGACGCTCGCAAGCTTCATCCTGGTGCCGTTCGCGCTCTGGGGCAAGACGGCCTTTCTTGCCGAAAAGACGCTCGGCAATGTGGTTGCTTCCGGCGTCAAGGTGATGGTGTTGGCGATCATCGTCGGCATCGGCTCGACCATTTTCGGTCAGCTTGCGAGCACATTGACGCGACCGGTCGATATTGCGTCGGCGATGAGCCTGCTGCTCGCGGCGCTCTCCCTGTTTGGGCTTGGGATCTTCGGTCCGGGCATTGCCGCCGGTCTCGTGTCCGGTGCGCCTCAACTGGGGGCCGGGTCGGCGGCGGGCACGGTAGCTGGCGCTGCCGCTGTCGCGTTCGGAGGCGGAGCGGCCGCCATGGGCGGGCTTCGCATGGCCGCCGGTGGATCGATGGCGGCGGTTCGTTCCGCGGCGTCGCTGAGTGGAGCGTCGTCGGTTGGCGGCGGTGCGGCCCGCTCGGCCGCGGCCGAGCAGACGCCCGGCGGAAGCGTCGGAGCAGCGAGCGGAGCTGCACCTTCCGGCTCCCCGCGCGCAGCTGCGACGCCAGCACGGCATGCCAGGGAAGCGGCACAGATTGCTGCCCATACCCTGAAAGAAGGGGACAAGGGCGGTCATTCCTCGGGTCCGAAGCTTGGGGAGGACTGAGATATGGCCGGTCATCCCTTTCAACGCGTATCGGTTCGGTACGGCGAAACGCCGGAGCCCGTGACGCCTTACCAGAAGGCGGGACAGGTCTGGGACGAGCGGCTCGGGTCCGCGCGAGTTCAGGCGAGCAACTGGCGGCTCGCTGCGCTCGGCGTCACTGGAGTGTGCGGTGTTCTCGGCTTGACCCTGCTCGCCGTGATCGGTCGCTCAGGAATCGTCCCTTATGTGGTCGAGGTCGACCGGTTAGGCGAGGTCCGTGCAGTCGGCCCTGCGCTGGAGGCCTATCAGCCCTCGGATGCACAGATCGCGCACTTCCTTGCGCGGTTCATCGAAAACGTGCGTTCCTTGTCGATCGATCCCGTGATCGTCCGCACCAACTGGCTGCACGCTTACGATTTTGTCACCGATCGGGGCGCGCAAGCCTTGAACGACTATGCGCGCGAAACCGATCCGTTCGCCAAGATCGGCTCCAGGACGGTCACCGCAGAGGTGACCTCGGTGGTCCGTGCGTCCAGCGACAGCTTCGAAATCCGCTGGAAGGAGAACAGTTTCGAGAACGGCTCGATCGCCAAGACCGAGCGATTCACGGGTCTCGTGACCACGGTTCTCAAACCGCCGGCGGACGCCGAGACGTTGCGAAAAAATCCTCTCGGCCTCTACGTCCATTCCCTCAACTGGTCGCGCGACCTGATCGGAGATCAGAAATGAAATCTACCACCCTAGCCAAGCTTGCGTCGGCCAGCGTCCTGACACTGTCGCTCGTGCTCGGAGGATGCGCCACAAAGCTCAACCTCGAAGCGCCTTACGACGAAATGACATTCGAGCCGGCGCTCCCCGAGGCGGATCCGCCGAAGCCCGTCGAGATCGTCGAAGCGCCGAAAGTCTTGCCATTGCCTGGCCAGCTCAAGCCCTATCCCAAGAAGGGCGTCAAGGAAGAAAAGCTGCCACCGGAGCAGGCGATCGCCAAGGCGAACAAGGCTGCGCGGATGGAGCCGACCCGGGCGGGCTACATTAATGCAATTCAGGTCTATCCATGGACCGAAGGAGCCCTCTATCGACTCTATGCCAGCCCCGAAAAGGTCTCGACCATCGCCCTTCAGGCCGGCGAGGAGCTGATCGATGTCTCGACGGGCGACACGGTTCGTTGGGTGGTTGGCGATACCTCCAGCGGTCAAGGTGGCAGCCGGCGTGTCCATATCCTCGTCAAGCCGACGCTGCCCGATATCCAGACCAACCTGGTGGTCTTGACCGACCGGCGCGCCTACCACCTCGAGCTCGTTTCCACCAAGCAGACCTATATGGCCTCGATCTCCTGGACGTATCCGACGGATACGTTGGTTGCGCTTCACAAGCAGAACGCGATCGCCCAGGCAAACGAGGAGCGGGTCGCCGATCGTGGCGTGCGGCTCGACAGCCTGAACTTCCGCTACCGCATCGAAGGCGATGATCCTCCGTGGCGGCCGGTGCGTGCATTCGACGACGGTCGCAAGGTCTATATCCAGATGCCATCCGGCCTGTCGCAGGGCGAGGCGCCGCCGTTGTTCGTCGCGGGCGCCGACGGTCGTCCAAATCTCGTGAATTATCGTGTCCGAGGCTCCTATTACATCGTCGACCGCATGTTTGGCGCCGCCGAACTTCGTCTCGGTGAGGATCCCCAGCGCATCGTCCGGATCATTCGCATTGATGCGCGGCCGGTGTCGCAGGCCGTCGGCAGTGGGAGCGCCTCATGACGAGTGGGTTGGATCGGGAGCCGCCAGAGCCCCTGGAGCTGCGGGCACGGCCGCGGTCCATCCGGCGGTTGAACAGGCGTGCGCTCATGATCGGTTGCGCGTTTACCGCCCTGTTCATCGCGGGAGCGTCGATCGTGGCGTTGCGCCCCCTAAGGACATCGAAGCATTCGGACCGGACGGAGCTGTACAACACCGACCGCAAGCAAACTGCAGAGGGCCTGAGCAGGCTGCCGAGATCTTATGAAGAACTTACGCCGTCGACGCCGCGGCTTGGACCGCCATCTCCGGGCGATATTGGCCGGGCCTTTGCCGAGAACGAAAAGAAAGCCGGCATCGCGCCATCATCGGATCCAGGTTTTCGCAGCAACCCGGAAGAGGACGCGGAAAGGGCGGAGCGCATCCGGCAGGTGCGCGTCGCGCAACAGGCAAGAGAATCGGGCCTGTTCTTCCGCCTGTCGGAAAAGCAGGACAAGCAAAAGCAGGCTGGTGTCACGGAGGTGGCCACCAGCCAGCCGTCCGCGTTTCGGCCACAGGCAACCGATCCCGGGCCGTCCGCGGTTGAGCTTGCGAAAACTGCGCGGGCAATGATCGATCGATCAGGCGAGATCGTCCCCTCGTCGCAGGCACGGAAGCTTGCCTTTGTGGGAGCGAAGGCGGACACCGAGACTATCAACCCACACGCGTTGGCGCCGCCGCCTTCAAGCCATGCTGTTATGGCAGGGACGATTATTCCGGCGAGCCTGGTCACGGGGCTGAACTCGGATTTGCCGGGTGCCACGATCGCTCAGGTCACGGAGAACGTCTACGACACCGTGACGGGCGAGCATCTGCTTGTGCCGCAGGGGACGCGGCTCCTCGGCAAATACGATAGCGTGGTAGCCTTCGGCCAGAAGCGGGCGCTTGTCGTTTGGACGCGGCTGATCTTGCCCAACGGCAATTCCATCGTGATCGAAAACCTTCCAGCTACTGATGTTGCGGGTTACGCCGGGCTAGAGGATGAGGTGGACTTCCATACCTGGCAGTTGCTCAAGGGTGTGGCCTTGGCGACCCTGATCGGGGTCGGAACCCAGCTGTCGATCGGCAATGACGAAAGCGATCTCGTGAAGGCGCTGCGGGAAAGCACGCAGCAGACAACCAATCGTGCGGGCCAGCGCCTGGTGGAGCGCGAGCTCGACGTGCAGCCGACGATCACCGTGCGGCCGGGATGGCCACTGCGGGTGATTGTTTCGAAGGATCTGGTACTGAAGCCGTACCAGGACGCTCAAGTCGTAGCGAAGAGCAGGTGAGGGATGAAGCTGGCAAAGCTACCGGAGCGGACACCGGTCAAGATGACCATCGTGCTTTCGCCGAGCCTCCTGCAGCGGCTGCGCGAATACGCTCTCTTCTACGCAGAAACCTATGGCGACAAGGAAGAGGTGGCCGAACTGATACCGTTCATGCTGGAGGCATTTCTCGACAGCGATGCAGATTTTCGCAAGGCGAGAAGGGCGGCGTCTTTGGGTGTCACCGCATCCTAGATGCCGACCTCTCAGCTCGTTGCGGCTTTCGTTCAAAGCAGCTCAGCCAGAGCGTTGGCGGTCTCCTGTGCCGCTTCTCTTGCAGATTCATTTCGGGACGACGGAAGGGAACGACAGCCGTAGTGCTGGTCACCATCCGGACCGTGACGTTAGTACACCGCCGGAGTGGGCGGCGATTGGTCCGCGAGCAGGGCGTTTTCCCCGATGTTCACCAGCGGCTTTCAAAGAGGCGGTTGCATTCCTGTGAGCCTCGTTCTGTTCTTGAACAGTGCTTTCAAGCATTTTTGGAGACGACATGGTCGAGGTATATTTGAACGTCAGGCGCGATTTGCTCGTCGTGAGAAAGGGATTTCCGGTGCCGGCTATCAGCGCTCAGGGCAAGTGGCGCAAGAGTAAGAAGAGGGTCGTCAGGATAAGTGAGGAGATCAGGCAGGCGGTCCAGAGCGAAGGCTACTACGTGCGCAAGTTGAGAGATTTCAAGAAGAACTGCACAGCTGATCAACGCGCGTGACGCCCGCGCGCAAAGCCCGGCCGCCAATAGAGACGGTCGCGCGAGACGCAATAACACGATGAACGCTGCGCATATGCTGCGGTGCGCGGCGAACGTCCAATCCAAATGAATACGGGTGGTTTGTCGGGCCCCGGCTCACCGAAATGAGGTGCGGCCCTAGCTCAGGTTGCTAGGGCCGCTGAGAGCCCAGGGCGCGGTACACCCCCTGCGCTCAGCCTTACTAGAGCCGAAAAACTCAGGGTTGCATAGCACGCCCTTCACCAAAAAGGCCTGGATGGGTGGCTCCGCCACCACAGCGAGACATGGCCCTAGCGGACGTACCGACCTTTTTAGCCGCTGTCTGCTTCAGTGGCGGACGCGCCGTGATTCTAGCGCACGGCGAGCATTGCCATGAACTGCTCCACGGACGGTTGCTCGGCTTTTTGCATCTTGTGCAGATCCTCGGGTTTCAGATTCGTATACCGCCGCAGCATTCGCCAATCCTTGTGGCCCGTTACCATAGCAACTTGTTGGATCGAAAAGCCTGCTTCGAACAGGCGACTCGTGCCTTCATGTCGCAGATCATGAAAACAAAGATCGTCGAGATCGATGTTTTTGCACGATCTGCGGAACGCGGCTCCGACCGATTTCGAATGATGGGGAAACACCCGCCCAATTCCGCGCGTGACGACCCGTTGCTCCAAAACCAGTTGCCACGCGTCATAGCCCGTCGAATTTAGGAGGGGAATGATTTGGTGATTTCCTTCTTTCCGCCGAGGGTCCTTGCGATCGCGGATGGTGACCGTTCGTTTCGCCATGTCGACATCAGACCATTCTATTCGGCAGATCTCGGCCTGGCGCATTGTGGTCGCAACCGCAAAGCGGATAATTCTTCCAAGCGGGATGAATTGTAGGGGGTTGGATTCAGTGTATTCGATCAGCCGATTGAGTTCGTCTTGAGTGGGGCGACGGTCGCGCTCGTTGGACTTTCCAACGAGATCGAGGTGCTTAAGTGCCGCGCGGGCCAGCTGAACGTTTTCAACGGACACAGCAATGCCGTGGACCGCGGCTGCGTGCAGGAGCACGGCTCGGATGAACGAAAAGTCGATCGCAAGGGTTGCCGGCCCGGCGCCCTGCGCAGCTCGTTTCTTTCCAAAGTCGATCAGCTTCTCGCGGGTAATGTCCTTGATGTTCACTCGCCCGAGAGAAGTCTTAAGCGCTTTCAGCACCATGGCCTTCGAGCGTCTGACTGGCTTACCGACCTGGGCAAGATCATCGAGATGCAACGCGATTAAATCGGAAAAGATGCGCGGTTGCTCGCGGGACCGGGAGCGTCGGATTGGAGTGCCTCGATCGATCGAGCGCTCAACGTCAATGGCCCACTCTTCGGCGTCACGCCGCCGGATGAATGTGTTCGCGACGTACTCGTTTTTCCTTCTGACTTGAACGCGCCAGCTTCCCGATTTCAGCTTTGTGAAGGTCGGCATTGCGTGTGCACTCCACCGCGATTTCGTGTGCGCTACGTGTGCACCGCGAGATCAAATGCGGTACAAGCGTGTGCAGTTTTGGCTAGTTTGGAGTGCACACGTGTGCACTTGTTCCCGGTCTAGTCTTTTGAAACGATAGGGTAAGTTATTGGAATATCAAGACTATCGCTTTTCCGTGGCACCCATGATGGACTGGACCGACCGGCATTGCCGGGTCTTCCATCGGCTGATGTCGCGGCGGGCGCGGCTCTATACGGAGATGCTGACGACCGGCGCCATCATCCATGGCGACCGGGCGCGGCTGCTCGGCTTCGACGTCAGCGAGCATCCGGTGGCGCTGCAGCTCGGCGGCTCCGATCCGCGCGATCTCGCGACCGCCGCGCAGATCGGCGAGGATTTCGGTTACGACGAGATCAACCTCAATGTCGGATGTCCCTCCGATCGGGTGAAGGATGGCCGCTTCGGCGCCTGCCTGATGGCGGAGCCCGCGCTGGTCGCCGAAGGCGTTGCGGCGATGAAGCGTGCGGTGCGGATTCCCGTGACGGTGAAGTGCAGGATCGGTATCGACGACCAGGATCCGGAAGTCGCGCTCGATACGCTGGCCCGCAGTGTGATTGCCGCGGGCGCGGATGCGCTGGTCGTGCACGCGCGCAAGGCCTGGCTCAACGGATTGTCGCCGAAGGAGAACCGCGACATCCCGCCGCTCGACTACGATCGGGTCTATCGCCTCAAGGCGGCATGGCCGGACGTGCCCATCATTATCAACGGCGGCATTACGAGCCTTGCCGAGGCGAAGCGGCATCTGGCGCATGTCGATGGCGTGATGCTGGGGCGGGCGGCCTATCAGGAGCCATGGCGGCTGCTTACCGTCGATTCCGAGCTGTTCGGCGAAACGCCGCCGCACGCCACGATGAAGGACGTGTTCGCGGCGATGTTTCCCTATATCGAGCGGCAGCTTGCCGAGGGCACCCGGCTGCATTCGATCACGCGACATTTCGTCGGCGCCTTCCATGGCGTCCCCGGCGCGCGTGCGTTCCGCAGGCACCTCGCGGAGAACGCTGTTCGGCCGGGTGCTGACATCGATGTGCTGCGCGAGGCGATCGCACGCGTTGACGATCGCGCGCCGGCGGCGGTCGCGGCCTGAGACCGCGGGTTTAGAGCCCCGTTCCGATGGAACCGGTACGGGGCTCTATCCACTTCGCTCGAAAACGCTCTAATGCTTGCGCTGCCGCCGCGTGACGTCCTGTGCGACCTTCAGGAAATTGAACAGATGCGGCATCCGGTTGTCGCGCCGGTAGTTCAGCGACAGCGCAGTGCCCGGATTGTGTCCCTCATAGGCGCGGTAGGCGACGCCGGGCCGCTCCGCCTCCGAGACCGATTTCGGCACCAGCGCGATGCCGACGCCGACCGACACCAGGCTGATCGCAGTCTGATAGTCCTGGGCCAGCACCTGCGATTTCGGAATGAAACCCTCTTCGAGGCAGATGTTGAGGATGTGGTCGGCGAAGCTCGGGCGCGGCTTGCGCGGGTAGAGGATGAATGTCTCGGCTTTCAGCGCCGCCAGTCGCGGGACCTGCTGCTCGAGCAAGGGGGAAGTGTCTGACAGCGCGAGGATCAGCGGCTCCTGCAGCAGCGGCTCCGACTTCAGCTCCTCGTCGTCGAGCGAGGGGCGGGCGATGGCGATATCGATCTCGCGCTGGATCACCGCGCGCTTCTGTTCGGCATTGTTCATCGCCGACAGCGCGAGCTCGACGTCGGGATAGGCCGAACGAAACGCCTGGATCACGCTCGGCAGCACGCCATAGGTCGCCGATCCGACGAAGGCGACGCGCAGGTGACCGGAAAAGCCTTCGCCGATCCGCTTGATCTCGCGGTGCGTCCGGTCGAGCCGCTCCAGCACGTCGCGCGCCCGCTCCAGCAGAACGCTGCCGGCCTGGGTGAGCCGGATCTGGCTGCGGCTTCGGTCGATCAGCATGACGCCGAGATCGCTCTCGAGTTGCGCGATCTGCCGGCTGAGCGGCGGCTGCGCGATCGCAAGCCGCGATGCGGCACGGCCGAAATGCAATTCCTCGGCGACGGCGACGAAATAGACCAGCCGCCTGAGATCCATGACATCGTCGCGATCAGTCACGGCTAGCCGAACGCCTGTTCGCGCGCTTCCGGGAAAGCCGCGGAAAAATCCTGCCGGGTTTGATATCGCGTGGTCATCAGCGCACGATCGAGACGATGGTTCCAGCGCGAAGACTGGGCGTGGGTCCCTGGATTGTCAATTGTCCGCGGGAACGACGCCATCCGGCTAGTCCTTCCGGGCGAAGGCGCGGATCTTGTCCTCGTCGACCTCTACGCCGAGACCGGGGCCATCAGGCGTGCAGATCTCGAACTCGTCGAATCTGATCGGGTTGACGACCAGATCCTCCACGAGGATTCGCGGACCGAAATGTTCGGTGCCCCATTCGAGCCTCGGCAGGGTGGCGAAGGCGGCTAGATGCGCCGCCGCGCCGATGCTGCTCTCCAACAGGCAGCCGCCATAGAGCTCCAGCCCGTGCGCGGCCGCGACCGCAGCGGCACGCTTCATTTCGAACAGGCCGCCGCTCTTCACGAGTTTCAGCGAGTAGACGCTGCCGCAACCCATCGCCCCTGCGCGCGCGATGTCCTCCTTGGTGAAAGCCGCTTCGTCGACCAGCAACGGAATCGAGGTGCGGGCCGCGACACGCGCCATCGCTTCCAGTTGCAGCGCCGACACCGGTTGTTCGATCAAGGCAACATCCAGCTCCTCCAGCGCGGGCACGAAACGGATGCATTCGGCCTCGGTCCAGCCCTGGTTGACATCGACGATCAGGCGCACCTCGTCGCCGAGGCCGGCGCGCAATGCTTGCAGCCGCTTCAGATCGGCCTGCGGCCGGTTGAACCCGAACTTGATCTTGAATTGGCGGTGTTCGCGGCGCCGCAGCTTCTCTTTCGCTTCTTCCACCTCCTGGCTGCTGTCGCCCGAGGCCAGCGCCCAGATCACCTCCATGCGTTCGCGCACCGCGCCGCCGAGCAGCGCGCTGGCGGGCAGGCCGAGCGTCTTGCCGGCGGCGTCGAGCAGGGCGGACTCGATCGCGCCCTTGGCGGCAAAATTGCGGGTGGCGGCCTTGCTCATGCGCAAGGCATTGGCTTCGAAGGCGAGGGCAGGCTGTCCGAGCAGCGCCGGCGCCAGATAATTCGTGACCGCGGCCTTGATCGACTCCACGCTCTCCTCGGCCCAGCGCGGCCCGCCGAGCGTCGAGGCTTCGCCGATGCCCGTCACGCCGTTATCGAGCAGGACGCGCACCAGCACGTAACCCTGATGCGTGACTTCCGTGTTCGCGAGCTTGTGCCGGCGGCGGGTCGGCGCCTCCACGATGGTGGCGCGGATGCTGCGGATCGCAGTGTCCTTTGCGTGAGCCTGCACTCGCTCCACGGGCTCGGCGATTTCGATCACGGCACGACTCATATGTCCTCGCAGGTCAGTTCGGAATGAGTCCTGCCAGGCTGGTGGAGCCTGGCAGGACGTAACGCATTATTCGGCGGCGACGAGCCGTTCGACGGCCGCTTTCTTGAGCCTGAAGTCGAAGTTGAGAACCAGGTCGGTGTCGGCGCCGGCGGGCGCCTTGGCGAACTTGCCGATCAGGCTCTGCTTCACGGCGAACACCGAGTCGTTGTCGAGATACTTGGTCTCGGAATCGTAGATCTGCGAGATCAGCGATTGATAGCCGTCCTTCGAAAGCATGAAGTGGATGTGGCCCGGACGCCAGGGATGGTGGCCCATATACTTCAGCAGCTCGCCGCCGGCGCCGTCGTAGGGGATCGGGTAGGGCTCGGGGCGGAGCGCCACGAAGGCATATTCGCCGTTGGCGTCGGTCGTGAAGCGTCCGCGCAGATTGTAGGCCGGCTGTTCCGGATCCTGCAGGTCGTAAAGGCCGTTCGGCGCGTCTTCCCAGACGTCGATGGTGACGCCCTCGATCGGCCGCCCCGCCGTGTCGCTGATGCGCCCGCTAACCTTGACGGTCTGCGCGTTGTCGAACGTCTTCTTGATGATGGAGGCGCCCTTGGGCAGCACCGGCGGGTTTTCCCGATAGAACGGCCCGAGCACGGTGGATTCGCTCTCGCCGTCGGTGACCCGGTGGTCGAGCATGTCGACCAGCACCTCGACGCCGAGAATGTCGGCGATCAGGATGAACTCGTTGCGCTTCTCATCCGAGATATCGCCTGCGCGGCGCAGGAATTCGCACGCGGCGAACCACTCGGCGAAGGTCAGGTCGACTTCCTTGCAGAAGTCGTGCATGTGGCGGATCAGGCTCGTCATGATCTGCCGGTTGCGATCCGGAATGTCCTTCGAGAGCGCAGCGATCACGTGGTCGGTGATGGTGTCCTTGTTGACGTTCAGCATGGTCGTTTCCTCCTTTTCTTGCAGTTGCTCAAACTTGCATCCCCGTTTTCGGGAATATCGGTCGCTGGCCTCACCAGACAAATTCGTAAGCGGCATTCTCCAGCGCCGCGGGCGCAGGGTGCGGGTCGGCAAGGCCGCCGAAGCGGCCGCGGAAGAACAGCAGCGGCTTCTTGCTGGGCTCCAGCGACATCTCGCGGACGCGGCCAAGGAAGATCGTGTGGTCTCCGGCGACGATCTCATCGGCGAGATCGGTCACGAAATATGCCGCCGCGTCGGCGATCACAGGCAGGTCGTTGCGGCGTTCGAAGACGTCGCAGAGGTCGAGCCTTGGCTTGCCGGCGAAATGCCAGGCGAAATCCTCCATGCCCTCGGCGAGGATGCTGACCGCAAAGCGGCCGGTCTTCTGGATGTTGCCAAGCATCTTCGCGCTTTTCGCGATCGAGATCGCGACCAGCGGCGGATCGAGCGAGACCGACATGAAGGCGTTGGCCGTCATACCGTGATCGCGGCCCTCGCAATGCGTCGTGATGATGGTGACGCCGGTGCCGAACTGGCCGCAGGCATTGCGCAATTCTCGCGGATCGATGGCGGTCATTGGCTTGCGACCTCGAGGTGGGCCATACCGGATCGGTTGGCTGGTGGCGCGGTCACGATATCTCGCCAGTTTTCCAGCGTCGCCGCGGCGGCGGCAAGGCCGGATCGTCGCAAGGCGCGAATCCGGCTGCTGGAGACGATCTCGCCATTGCCACAGCGCACCGGCGGCAGGATGCTAGTGTTGAAGTGCTGGCGCAGCAGCAGCGCAGTGCCGCCCTTGCAGGACCCGAAGCGAAAATCCTCGCCGACGATCACCTCGCGCGGTTGCAGCTTATGCAACTCGGCGAGGAAATCGAGCGCGGTGCGCCGGACGTAGATCTGGTTGAAATCGGCGACGACGACGTGGTCGGGCGCGAATGTTGCAATGCGCTCGAGCTTTTCGCGAAGCGAAATCAGCGGCTCGGCCTGGCCGAAATACACCTTTGGCGGCGGATCGAAGGTGTAAACCACGGCTGGAATGCCGCGGCGCCGCGCTGCGGCGATGGTCTGCCGCAGCAGTTCCTGATGGCCGCGGTGGACGCCGTCAAATGCGCCGATGGTCACGACGCAGGCGTCGAGGGCCAATTCCCCATCGCGATAGAAAGCGACTGCGCTGCTGTCAAAACCCGTGCCTAAACCCGCGGCCATGGCTCGCTCCGGCTTCGCTCCCCTGCCGTGCTGCGCATGGCTGCGTCAGCTGCGGCATTGCGTCGGCCGGACGATCCTTGCCGTCCGGTCCGTGCCATCGAGTCATAGCCCGAGCCGGGCCGGTCCGCGCGGTATGGTGTGATACCTTTCGCCCGCTCCGGGTGAGCGCGTAGCGTTTCCTCCGATGTCACGCCGTCCAAGAGCGTGACGAGATGGTCTTAGGGCCGCTGTGGCAATGCCACCGGTCCACGACACCAGCGGAGGAGAAACCCATGACTACTGCGGCAGCCCTGCGAGCCGACATGCCTGCGTCAACCACCAGCGTCTATACCGGTGCGGAATTCCTGGACAGCATCCAGGACGGTCGGGAAATCTACATCTACGGCGAGCGCGTCAAGAACGTCACCCAACATCCCGCCTTTCGCAATTCGGCGCGGATGGTGGCGCGCTGGTACGACCGCTTCCACGAGAAGAAGGATCGGATCGGCGTCCTGACCGACACCGGCTCGGGACAGCTGACCCATCCGTTCTTCCTCGGCTCGAAAACGGCCGATGACCTCGTCAAGGGCCGCGATGCGATCGCCGAATTGCAGAAAGTTGCTTTCGGCTGGATGGGCCGCTCGCCGGATTACAAGGCGTCGTTCCTCGGCACGCTGGGGGCGAATTCGAGCTTCTATGGCGACTACGCCGGCAATGCGAAAAAGTGGTATGCCCGGACCCAGGAGCGTCTGGACTTCTGGAATCACGCCATCGTCAATCCACCGATCGATCGCGACCGTGCGATCGAGGAGGTGCGCGACGTCTTCATGCATGTCGAGAAGGAGACCGACGCCGGCCTGATCGTGTCGGGCGCGAAGGTGGTGGCGACCGGCTCGGCGCTGACGCACTACAATTTCATCGCGCATTACGGTATCCCGATCAAGGACAAGTCGTTCGCGCTGATCTTCACGGCGCCGATGGATGCCAAGGGCATCAAGCTGATCGCCCGCTCGTCCTACGAATTCACCGCGGCGGCGACCGGCTCGCCGTTCGACTATCCGCTGTCCAGCCGCTTCGATGAGAACGACTCGATCCTCGTGTTCGACAAGGTGCTGGTGCCCTGGGAAAACGTCTTCATCTATGGCGACATCGACAAGATCAACCAGTTCTTCCCGGCCTCGGGCTTCATCCCGCGATTCACGCTGCACGGCGTGACGCGGCTTGCCGTCAAGCTCGACTTCATCGCCGGCCTGTTCTCGATGGCGGTCGAGGCGACCGGGTCGAAGGATTTTCGCGGCGTGCAGACGGCGGTGGGCGAGGTGATCGCCTGGCGCAATCTGTTCCACGGCATTGCCGACGCGATGGTGAAGTCGCCGATCGCATGGCAGGGTACGGAGGGCTACAATCTGCCCAACCTGAACTACGGGCTGGCCTATCGCGTGTTCGCGCCGATGGCCTATCCGCGGATCAAGGAGTTGATCGAGCGTCATGTCGCGAGCGGCCTGATCTATCTGCCGTCGAGTTCGGCCGATCTGGAGAGCGAGGCGATCCGGCCCTATCTCGACCGCTTCGTGCGCGGCTCCAACGGCTACGCCGCGATCGACCGGATCAAGCTGCTGAAGCTGCTCTGGGACGCGGTCGGCTCCGAGTTCGGCGGCCGGCATGAGCTCTACGAGCGCAACTATGCGGGCAATTACGAGAACCTGCGCGTCGAGACGCTGATGGCCGCGAGCGCCACCGGCGACCTCGGCGCCATGCAGGATTTCGTGCGCAACTGCATGAGCGACTACGACGTCTCCGGCTGGACGGCGAAGGACCTCGTCAACCCCGACGACATCAACCTCGTCAGCCGTGGTCTGGTGCAGGGCTGACGACGAGGCTGAGCATCTGATAGACCGATCAATGGAGCCGCCGCGATCGCGCGGCGGCTCCACGCCGTCTTCGCGTCCCGTTCATCCTTGCAGAAAGAGATCATCGTCATGCTGTTTCACGTCGAAATGGAGGTGCGGATTCCGCACGATCTCCCGGCCGAGCGAACCGATGCGCTGAAGGCGGCGGAACGCGTCCGCGCCATGGAGCTGCAGCGTATGGGGGCCTGGCGCCATCTGTGGCGGGTGGCCGGGCGCTACGCCAATGTCAGCATCTTCGACGTGTCTGGCGCGCAGGAATTGCACGATATCCTGTCCAGCCTGCCGCTGTTTCCGTTTATGGAGATCCAGGTCACGCCGCTGTGCCGGCACCCGTCGTCGATCCACGACGACGATCGATAGCGGTGGGTAGGGGCCGTCGCGCTAATCGACCGACGTGCGCGGGCGCCGGTGGCGGCTTGAGGTGTTGATGCTGCCGGTGACGTCGGGGTAGCCGGTCAGGCTCAGCGTGTCGGCGCGGACACCCCAGCTCTCGAGCCGGTCGAGGAAGCTCATGCCGAGCAGGTTGGTCTTCATCTGCCCGCGTTGCACCACCAGCGCCGGCACCGATTTCTCGACCAGCTTGCCGACCGCGAGCCGATCGAGCGTCAGCCGCGCCGCCTTGGTGTGACCGCCGGCGGTCTCGAGGTCGACATTGTATTCGAGCATATCGATCGGCAGCCCGATCGCTTTCGCGGTTTCCCAGGTGAGCACGACCGAGGTCGCGCCGGTGTCGATCACCATCGGGGCGCTGACGCCGTTGATCTTGGCACGGAACGCGAACTCGCCGCCCTGGCCGCGCGCGATCTGCACCGCGGGGGCGGAGCTGGGGGTGGAGGCTGAGGCGGTGATGCTGCGGCCGAAGATCTGGGTAAGATTTTCCCTGGCGCGGGCGATCTGCTCGGGGTCGCCATAGGCGACGACGGCGCCGGCGGTTGCCATCAGCAGCACGATGACGAGGAGGATACGGGTCACGGCGCAACTCCCGCCGCAACGCCGATCACGCGCGCTTCGGACGCGGCTCCATGCGCTCGAGCCCGGCCTCGGCCATGCGCGCCGGCAGCGTCGCCATCACCGACAGCCGCTCCGTGCGGTCCATCTTGTGCCAGCGCGCGATTTCCGGAAGCGTGCGGCCGCAGCCGAAGCAGAGCTTCGTCCTGGGGTCCATCATGCAGACTGCGATACACGGCGTCTCTGAGCTCATTGTTCAAGTGTTGACCGGTTTCGGCGGCCGGTGCAAGCCGGTTGACGTGGGATGCTGCATCACGCCTCGGCATCTTGTCGCGAGCATGGTCCCGGCGCGAACGCCTTGGGTTTATTGCCGAAGCGTTTTCGAGCGAAGTGGATACCGGTTCGCGTAAAGAACCAAAGCCTAGAGCCTCGTTCCGAATCCATCGGAACGGAAAGGGCTCTAGCGATAACCGCGTCACGATCTTCCGCGACATGCTCTACAATCCGGTGCCGGCACTCATGATCGACTTGCGGCGCACGCGTTTCCGGTCGGCGCCCATCGTGGGCTCGACGGGCTCCGGCGGCTGCATCGGCGGCGCTTCTTCCGCCATCGGCGCCAGCGCGCTCATCACCCGTTCCGGCGGCAAGGTCACGATTACCTCGGTGCCGATGCGCAGCTTCGATTTCAGCGTGAAGGTGCCGCCATGCATGTCGATCAGGCTTTTCGCGATCGGCAGGCCAAGGCCCGCGCCCTGTTCCGCCGACTTGATCGAGTTGGAGCCCTGGCCGAAGGAGGCCAGCACGACCGGGATCTCGTCTTCGGCGATGCCGCTTCCGGTGTCCTTGACGCTCAGATATTGCCCGCCCGACGCGGTCCAGCCGACCTTCAGCCAGATTTCGCCGCCCTGTGGCGTGAACTTGATCGAGTTGGAGAGCAGGTTGAGCACGACCTGGCGGATGGCGCGCTCGTCGCCCCAGATCCTGGGCATGCCGTGCTCGAACACCTCGTGGATGGTGATGCCGCGGCTGGAGGCGCGCAGCTTCAACAGATGGTGGCAGTCGGCGACGACATGCACCAGCGCCACGGCCTCTTCGTTCAGCTCGTAGCGGCCGGCCTCGATCCGCGACAGGTCGAGGATCTCGTTGATGAGATTGAGCAGGTGCACGCCGGAATTATGGATGTCGGCGGAATATTCCTTGTAGACCGGCACGGTGTGCGCGCCGAAAATCTCGCTCTTCATCACCTCGGAGAAGCCGAGGATGGCGTTGAGCGGCGTGCGCAGCTCGTGGCTCATCTGGGCGAGGAAGCGCGACTTGGCGACGTTGGCGGACTCGGCACGGTGGCGCGCCTCGTCGGAGATCGCCTTGGCCTGCTCCAGTTCGCCGATCAGCGCGTCCTTTTCGGCTCGGGCTTCCAGCGTCGCCAGCGTGGTCGAATGCAGGCGGTGCGCGAGCAGGGCGAAATAACCTTCGGCGGCCAGCGCGAGCAGCGCCAGCACGTAATTGTCGAATGCGCCGTTGAGCACGAGGTCGAGCGCGATCCCGACCGTCACCGGAACGGTCGCCGCAAGGGCTGCGATCGGCAGGCTCGCGGCCAGCATGCTGGAGACCGCGATCACCAGCAGCATCAAAAACATCATCAGCGTGTTGGAGGCGAGATCGCGCCCGGCGGGGTGGATCAGGATCGCGGTCCAGCACAGGCCGTAGAGCAGGTCGAGCAGCACGAAGCGCGTCCGCCATTTGCGGGTGACCGCGACCGAGGTGGGTTCGGCGAGGAAGCGGGAACAGCTGCGGATGATGGCGAGATGGACGCAGAGGATGCCGACCGTCCAGGCGCCGGCCACGATCGGCTTCATCCAGAGGCCAAACAGCACGCCGGTTGCCACCACGAGCAGCATCACGACGTAGGACGCCGAGATCCGGGTCTGGGCGTATTGGCGGAGCAGTTCGGCGTCGAACGCCGGGCGGGTTCCACTTGACGACGTTAACCGATCCCGCGCCTCGCGCACCCGCTGCGCGGCGACGCGCCGGCTGTTCACCGGCACCGTCACCTGAGGTCCTGCCGGAAGCGCTACAACTTCAGGCTTTTCTGCGGGATTACTCATAAACAACACAAATCCTGCCCGCGAACCGCGCGGGCTTTTTGCATTGTCTATCTGTGACGCTAATTCATTAAGCGTTACCTTAAAGAGCTAAAGAAAGGCGTTAACGGGAGGTTAAATTAACTTTTGCGCGGGGCGCTGCGCGGTCGGTCCGAGGAGAGCCACGGCGACGACCGAATCCATTTCCGGCTCCAGGCAACCAGGAGAGAAGGATGCTAAGGGTGGAGACAGATTTTGAGGGTGTTCACACAATTTCGGAATAATGGAAGTGTGCCCCTGATTTGCCCGACATGTCAAGTCGACAAATCGGATGTGTCAGTAGCTCGTGATCTGTCGCCTGATTGTAGCTCGTGAAGTGTCGTGTTTTCGGTGCCCCGGAACAAAGGGGGCACGATGGGCACGGCATCCATTCACGAGGGAGTACGACGGATGCGGTTTTCAAGTTTGTTGGAGCGGACGGAGGCCAAGGAGCTGACGCAGGAGGCGGCTGCAGAGGTTCTGGGATCAGCGTGCGGACATTTCAACGTTGGGCAGAACGCTACGAGGCAGAGGGCGATGACGGGCTTGTCGACCGGCGGATGGGTCGGCGCTCGCCACGGCGAGCGCCGCAGAAAGAACTTGAGCGGATGCTGGGGCTGTTCCGGGACAAGTACGCGGACTTCACGGTGAAGCATTTCCACGAGCAGCTGCAAAAGCGGCATGGCTATATGCTGGGCTATACGGTGACCAAGCTAGCCTTGCACGCGGCGGGGTTGGTGCGGAAGGCGCCGAAGCGTTCGGCGCACCGCAAGAAGCGCCCACGCCGGCCGCTTCGGGGCATGCTGCTGCACCAGGACGGATCGCGCCACGTTTGGATCGAAGGTCTGCCCGCGAGGGACCTGATCGTCACGATGGACGATGCGACCAGCGAGGTCTACTCGATGGTCCTGGTCGAGGAAGAAGGAACGGCCTCGACCTTCCAGGCCTTGCGCGAAGTGATTGGCGAGCATGGCCTGTTCTGCGCGCTCTATACCGACCGCGGCAGCCATTATTTCCTTACCCCAAAAACCGGCGAGAAGGTCTCGAAGACGCAACAAACCCAGGTGGGACGGGCTTTATCGCATCTTGGGATCGAGCATATCGCAGCCTATTCGCCGCAGGCGCGCGGGCGCTCCGAGCGGCTGTTCGGCACGTTGCAGGATCGGCTGCCGAAGGAGCTGCGGCTTGCCGGGATCAAGACGGTCGAAGCCGCCAATGCGTGGCTGAAGGCGCATTACATCGCCGGGCACAACGCCGCGTTTGCGATCAAGCCCGAACAGGAAGGCTCGGCATTCGTGGCCGACCGGCATGAGGCCTGGCGCGAGGCGCTGTGCGTGATCGAGGAGCGTACCGTCGCCAACGATAATACCGTTGCATGGAACGGTCGGCGGCTGCAGCTGCCGCAGAGCCGGCTCAGGCCTCACTTCGTCAAGGCCGTGGTGCGGCTCCATGAGTATCCCGATGGCGCCGTCAGCGTGTTCCTCGGACCGCATCGGTTGGCGGTGTTTAGCGCCAACGGACAGCAGATCAGCCCCGACGCGCCTCAGCCTGGCAGCGTGCTCGGAGCCGTCAAGGACAAGCCCTTGCGGGCGCGCAAGCGCGCGTCCTTGACCGCTCCTGCGCGCGCCGCCGTCAAGATCGCGCGGGTCGGGGCGGAGAAACGGGCTTCAAGTCGAACAAAGAAACACACCCGCAGGGCTAAAACCGCCGCAACAGCCGTGGCATGATCAATCAGGCAAAGCCGTCCCCGCCTTCCGGCTCCCCTGCAAATCACAAACGAAGGCGACAGATCACGAGCTACAAAAACACGACATCTTCACCCGCTACGGACAGTCGACAAATCGGATGCCGGCGGCCGACCAGCTCCTTTGCATGGGGTTGTTTTCGATATTTTGGCAGCGCGACCTTCAAAGGGGGCTTCTCCTTTGCGGGGCGACGCTGCATGGCAGGTGACCCGCGGGCGCGGGTCACCCATGGCCGTAGGCGAGCAAGCGTTAGCGCTGCAGACGGGCGAGCAGGCTTGACGTATCCCAGCGCTTGCCGCCCATCTTCTCGACCTCGGCATAGAACTGGTCGACCAGCGCGGTGGCGGGCAAAGTGGCGCCGTTGCGGCGGGCTTCCGCCAGCGCGATCGAGAGGTCCTTGCGCATCCACTCGACCGCGAAGCCGAAATCGTACTTGCCCTCGTTCATGGTCTTGTAGCGGTTCTCCATCTGCCAGGATTGCGCCGCGCCCTTGGAGATGGTCTCGATCACGTCGGCGACGTCGAGGCCACTCTTCTTGGCGAAGTGGATGCCCTCCGACAGGCCCTGAACGAGGCCCGCGATGCAGATCTGGTTGACCATCTTGGTGAGCTGGCCGGCGCCGGCCGGCCCGAGCAATTTGCACATCCGCGCATAGGCGCCGGTGATAACAGGCTCCGCGCCTGCATAGGCGTCTTTGCTGCCGCCGCACATCACCGTCAGCACGCCGTTCTCGGCGCCGGCCTGGCCGCCCGACACCGGCGCGTCGACGAACTTGAAGCCGGCCTTGGTCGCGGCAGCATCGAGCTCGCGGGCGACCTCGGCGGAGGCGGTGGTGTGGTCGACGAAGGTCGCGCCCTTCTTCATGCCGGCGAAGGCGCCGTCGGGGCCGATCGTGACCGCGCGCAGGTCGTTGTCATTGCCGACGCAGCACATCACGAAATCCTGGCCTTCGGCGGCGGCCTTCGGGGTCGGCGCGGTCTTGCCGCCGAACTTGTCGGCCCACTCCTTCGCCTTCGCCGCGGTCCGGTTGTACACGGTGACCTCATGGCCGCCTTTTTTCACGAGGTGTCCCGCCATCGGGAAACCCATCACGCCGAGACCGAGAAAAGCGACTTTAGCCATATCTGTTACCTTGTGATTTGCCGTGGTGATGGCCCTTCGCCTGCCGGCAAATTCGCGGCGGGCAGGGCATTCCGTCCATGGAAGGAGCCGCACCATACCCCCTGTGCAGCGGAGGGCAACGGCCTTGGTGGGATGGCAGAAAGCGGTTTTGTGCTAGGATCGGCCCACCAACGAACTTCACAAAAAAGGGAGTGTCTCGCATGGGCATGAGCGTCGGTGTGCTCGATCATTTCAATATCCGGACCCGGAATCTCGCCGCCACGGTGCGGTTCTATGAGGACATTCTGGGCCTGGAAAAGGGCGCGCGGCCGAACTTCGCGTTCCCCGGTGCGTGGATGTACAGCGAGGGCAAGGCGGTCGTGCATCTGGTCGATATTTCGGCGACCGACGAGGCACAAAAGCCTGACTCGGGCGTCGTCCATCACGTCGCCTTTGCCAGCCAGGGCTTCGATGGGATGCGGCAGCGGCTTCAGTCCAAGGGCATGGAATTCGACTCGCGCCAGGTTCCCGGCGGCGATCTCTGGCAGATCTTCGTCAGCGACCCCAACGGGGTCATGATCGAGCTGAACTACGAGGCCGCCAAGGAAGGCGGCTCGGCGGCGCCGGCCGAGCGGCGGGACGACGTCGGAGCGAGGTAGCCTTTTGCGCTGCAACGCTCTATGGGTCGGTCTCTTGGGCATGATCCGGAAAAGTGCGAAGCGGTTTTCCGAACAAGATCATGCCGGGAAAATGTCCAGGAGATGCGCGGTGAGCGTGACGCAGCAACAGGTTCTCGATTGCCTTGCCAAGGTGATGTCGCCACGCGGCACGGCCTTGACCAACGCCAATGTGCTGTCGGCGATCACGGTCACCGACGGCAAGGTGTTCTTCTCGATCAATGTCGATGCCGCGGAGGCTCGCGCCTGGGAGAGCGTGCGTGCGCAGGCCGAGAACGCCGTGCGCGCCATTCCCGGCGTCAGCGTCGCGATGGTCGCGCTGACCGCGGAACGCAAGGCGGGCGGCGCGGCACCGGCGCCGCGGCCGGCCGGCGGCGTCCCGCCGGCGTCCGCCCATCGCCATCCGCATCCGCCCGGCGGGCAATCGCCGATGGCCCGGCAGGCCGAGATCCCCGGCATCTCCGCCGTCATCGCCGTCGCCTCCGGCAAGGGCGGCGTCGGCAAGTCGACCACGGCGCTCAACCTCGCACTCGGCCTGCGCGACCTCGGCCTGCGCGTCGGACTGCTCGACGCCGACATCTACGGCCCGTCGGTGCCGCGGCTGACCGGCATCCGCGAGAAGCCGCAGCTCAATGACGACAAGAAGATGGTCCCGCTGCAGCGCTTCGGCCTGTCGATCATGTCGATCGGCTTCCTGGTCGAGGAGGATACCGCGATGATCTGGCGCGGGCCGATGGTGATGTCGGCGATCACGCAGATGCTGCGCGACGTCGCCTGGGGCACGCTCGACGTGCTCGTGGTCGACATGCCGCCCGGCACCGGCGATGCCCAGCTCACGCTGGCGCAGAACGTCCCGCTCAAGGGCGCCGTCATCATCTCGACCCCGCAGGACCTCTCGCTGATCGACGCCCGGCGCGGGCTTGCGATGTTCAAGAAGGTCAACGTGCCGGTGCTCGGCATCGTCGAGAACATGAGCTATTTCCAGTGCCCGCATTGCGGCACCCGCTCGGATATCTTCGGCCATGGCGGCGCCCGCCACGAGGCCGAGAAACTGGGGGTGCCGTTCCTCGGCGAAATCCCCCTGCACATCGCGATCCGCACCGCCTCCGATTCCGGCAACCCTGTGGTCGAGAGCGAACCGGACGGCCCGCACGCGGCGATCTACCGCGCGATCGGCGGCAAGGTCCGCGAGCAGCTGCAAGGCGTCATCGCGGCAGCCTGAGCCTGCGCTGCTGTTCCGCTGGCTCGATTGGCCTCGAAGCGTCGGGAAGCCCGGCGAGCCTTCTTCACAGGCCAGTGGCCTTTGGTGCCTTTGGACGATTGCTGAATCGGTTCCGGCCTGTATGTTTATGCTGGAGTGGCCGAATCGTACCGATCAGCGGAAGGCGGCCACGGGTGAAGCCAAAACTGCGGAAGGGGCCGTGAGGCGACCATCGACATGGCAGCATCACGCGACGCAAACAAACAGCACCGCAAACATCTGACGCGGGAGAAGCGCGCAGAGGCCTCCCGGCTGGCATTCAACATGGCCAAGAAGTCCGACTCGATCGGCGAGGCTGCCGAGGTGATCGCCAAGACGTATGGCGTCAGCAAGACAACCGCGCAAAGCTGGATCCGGCGGGGGCGGTATTTGGCTGATCAAGCCAAGAAGGCGCGGGACACGACGCGGCGCTGATTGCTCCGGTGACCCGGTGGTCGAGAGCGGACCGGGCGGCCCGCACGCGGCGATTTACCGCGCGGTCCGCGGCGGCTCCGCGGCCACCTGCCAGGCGTCATCGTCGCCGCCTGAAGGCGCGTTTTCCGGCTGATTTCCAGCCCCATCAGACTTTCGTTTAATTGGCGCGGTCATGCCATTGTCGCGTTTCCGTGACGCCACCTTCCGTGTTAAAGGGCCGACCCAGAGCGCCTCGGCAGGCCTTCACGCGCCTGCCGGAGAACTGCTTGCGGTCACTGGGAAACGCCCCTGAAGGAGAAGTCTTACGATGAAGCGTCGTGATTTTTTGAAAGTTTCTGCGGCCGGTGCTGCCGCGACGGCGGTTGCTGCGCCGGCGATCGCGCAGTCCTCGCCTGAAATCAAGTGGCGCCTGACCTCGAGCTTCCCGAAGTCGCTGGACACCATCTATGGCGGCGCCGAGCAGGTGTCGAAGTACGTCGCCGAAATGACCGACAACAGGTTCCAGATCCAGGTGTTCGCGGCTGGCGAACTCGCGCCTGGCTTGCAGGCCTTGGACGCGACGTCGAACGGTACTGTCGAGATGTGCCACACGGTCTCGTACTACTATGTCGGCAAGGATCCGACCTTCGCGATCTATGCGTCGGTGCCGTTCGGCCTCAACGCCCGCATGCAGAACTCCTGGTGGTACCAGGGCGGCGGCCAGGAGCTCGGCAACGAGTTCTTCAAGAAGTTCGGCGTGATCGGCTTCCCGACCGGCAACACCGGCACCCAGATGGGCGGCTGGTTCCGCAAGGAGATCAAGACCGTCGCCGACATGTCAGGCCTCAAGATGCGCATTGGCGGCATCGCCGGCCAGGTGCTGCAGAAGGTCGGCGTGGTGCCGCAGCAGCTCGCCGGCGGCGACATCTATCCGGCGCTCGAAAAGGGCACCATCGACGCGGCCGAGTGGGTCGGCCCCTATGACGACGAGAAGCTCGGCTTCGCCAAGGTCGCCAAGTATTACTACTATCCGGGTTTCTGGGAGGGCGGCCCCACGGTGCACGCCTTCGCCAATCTCGAAAAGTGGAATGCACTGCCGAAGGGCTATCAGGCCATTCTGACCAACGCGTGTGCCAACGCCAACAGCTGGATGGCCGCGCGCTACGACATGCAGAACCCGACGGCGTTGAAGCGGCTGGTTGCCGGCGGCACGCAGCTGCGGCCGTTCACCAACGAGGTGCTTGAGGCCTGCCTCAAGGCGACCAACGAGCTGTGGGGTGAAATCTCGGCCAAGAACGCCGACTTCAAGAAGTCGATCGACGCCATGCAGGCGTATCGCTCCGACCAGTATCTATGGTGGCAGGTCGCCGAGTACACCTTCGACAGCTTCATGATCCGCTCGCGCACCCGCGGCTGATCAGCGCAGCGTTCGCGTAAGGAGAACGCGTCAGGAGAATTGAGGCTTCGATCTCGCGATCGGAGCCCTTCTGAGAATTCGACTTAAGTAGCCCGGCCTTCACAAGAAGGCCGGGCTTTTTGCGTCTGGCGTTCGCCGAGGGGATGTTCCATGCTCGCCCCAAGCCTCGGCACGAAGGCGGCGTACGATCTCTCGTCGATCGCGACGGCCAAGAAGAGTGAGCGCGACGATCGGAAAATCCCGGCGGCGCTCCGGCAGCACAAGCGAAAACACAACCAAAGGGCAGGATTCAAAAATGAAGCGCAGAGAATTCATCAAGGTCACGGGCTTAGGCGTTGCCGGAGCAGCAGCCATCGCGGCGCCGGCGATTGCGCAGTCGATGCCGGAGCTCAAATGGCGAATGCCGACGAGCTGGCCGAAATCGCTCGACACGCTCTACGGTGGCGCCGAGATGATGGCCAAGATGGTCGGCGAGGCGACCGACAACAAATTCCAGATCCAGACATTCGCAGCGGGCGAGATCGTTCCCGGACTGCAGGTGCTCGACGCCGTCCAAAACGGCACCGTCGAAATCGGGCACACGGCGTCGTACTACTACTTCGGAAAGGACCCGACCTTCACGTTCGGCTCGGCCGTGCCCTTCGGCCCCAACATGCGCATCAACCAGGCTTGGTATGTGCTGGGCGGCGGCAGGGACCTGCTCAATGCGTTCTACAAGAAGTACAACGTTGTCTCGCTCCTCGCCGGCAACACGGGGTGTCAGATGGGCGGTTGGTTTCGCAAGGAGATCGCCAGTGTTGACGACCTGAAGGGCCTCAAATTCCGCATTGGCGGCTTTGCCGGGCGCGTGATGCAGAAGCTCGGCGCGGTGCCGCAACAGATCGCCGGCGGCGACATCTATCCGGCGCTGGAGAAGGGCACCATAGACGCGGCGGAATGGGTCGGTCCCTACGACGATGAGCGGCTGGGCTTCGTCAAGGTGGCTCCCCATTATTACTATCCGGGTTGGTGGGAAGGCGGTCCCATGCTGCTGTCCCTCGTCAATCTCGACAAATGGAACGCGCTGCCGAAATACTATCAGTCAATTCTCGAACAGGCAGGTCACTACGCCAACAACTGGATGATGGCGAAGTATGACCAGACAAATCCGCCGGCCCTGAAGCGCTTGCTTGCAGCGGGAGCCAAGCTGCATGCTTTCCCGGGGCCGGTGATGGAGGCCTCGTTCAAAGCGGCAAAGGAACTGCACAACGAGGTCTCTGCGACCAACGCGGACTTCAAGAAAGTCTACGAATCCCTCAACAGCTTTTCCAGCAACGGCTATCAGTGGTTCCAGGTCGCCGAGGTCGGCTACGACAATTTCATGGCGCGCCACGCGCAGAGCTGAGCGCTGCGAGTTGGACAGGACGTCGGCCTCGGAGCGAGGGCTCCGGGGCTTTTTCTATGCCGCGATCACGACTTCGACGCGGCTTGCAAATGCGATCGCTGGTCGTGGCGGTGATTGCCAGTTCTCGATCTCCGGGGCTTGAACGAGCAAGCTGCTATCAGGGCTAGCTGACGTCAGCCTTACAGGGGCTCGATCAATGGTCCGCCTGGAGCGGATTTTGATTGCACCGGGTAGGCGGCTATCTATTTTCGAGGCGGCGGCGCCCGCCGGAGCGCGCAACATGGCGCTAGTGTCGCCATCGAGACGTCACCTTCGCATGCGTCTTGTTCTGACGACAGCAAACGGAAGATCGATCGAATGAGGATTGGGTTGCCGCGATGCGCCTTCTGATCGTCGAGGACAATGTCGAGCTCTCGCGGCTGCTCGCCAGCGGGCTGACGGCGGCGGGATATGAATCCGACATCGTCAACAGCGTTGCCGAGGCGCGCGACGCGCTGCGCAGCGTCAGCTATGCTGCCATGATCCTCGACCTCGGGCTGCCCGACGGCGATGGCTTGTCGGTGCTGTCGGAGCTGCGCCGCAAGACCGACCCGCTGCCGGTCCTGGTGCTGACCGCGCGGGGCGGCCTGCAGGATCGGGTCAGCGGCCTGCGCAGCGGCGCGGACGACTATCTGGCGAAGCCGTTCGCGCTGGAAGAGCTGGTGGCGCGGCTCGAGGCCATCCTGCGCCGGCCAGGCCAGCTGCTCGGTTCCTCGCTGAAGCTTGCCAATCTGGTCTACGACACCGAGAGCAAGCAGGTGTTCGTCGACGGCGCTCCGCATGTGTTCTCCGCGCGCGAAACGTCGGTGCTGGAGATTCTGCTGCGGCGGCAGGGGCGGGTGGTGCCGAAGAAGAATGTCGAGGACCACATCTTCGGCCTGTCCGGCGAGGTCGCCTCGAACGCGGTCGAGGTTTACGTGTCCCGCCTGCGCAAGCTGCTCGCCGAGCACCGCGCCAAGGTCATCATCCATACCATTCGGGGCGTCGGTTATCTGATGGCGGAGGAGAAGTAGGCGTGTTCCGCTTCCAGTCGCTGACGTCGCGCATCGTGTTCCTGCACATCGTGGCGGTCGCGGTCGCGGCAATCTTCCTGCCGCTGCTGCTGCTGTGGCTATTGAATTCGGAGATCAATCAGCTGCATCGCGAAGCGATGCGCGACCAGGCGGCCGATCTCGGCCAGAACCTCTCGGTCGATGCCGCGGGCAAGGTGAAGCTCAACCTGCCGGACAGCCTGAGGGGGCTCTATTCCGACGCCTATGGCCGCTACCGCTACGACATCTACGATGCCGACGATCATCTGCTGTTCTCGTCGCATCGTGAGGCGCCGCGACTACCTGCCTTGGCCAACCGGATCTCCGGTGCCAGCGTCACCAGGCTGCTCGGCGGCCAGACGCTGCGCATCCTGGTCGCCGAGGACCTGTCGCATCGCGACGTCATCATCGACGACATCGTCTCCAATTTCTTCCGGCGGGTTGGTTGGATCACCATCCCGATCCTTCTGATCCTGCTTGCCACCGACATCCTGATCTTCCGCCGCGCGGTGATTCCGCTGTTGCGGGCCTCGGAGGAGGCGAGGAGCATCGGGCCGGCAAGGATCGATATCCGCCTTCCGACGACGGGGATTCCGAGCGAGATCCTGCCGCTGGTGACGGCCGTCAACCAGGCGTTCGATCGCCTCGAGGAAGGGTTTCACGTGCAGCGCCAGTTCACGGCCGATGCCGCGCATCAGCTGCGCACGCCGCTTGCGATCCTCCGGACCCGGATCGAGACGCTCGATGCGGCCAAGGGGACCAGGGAGCTGCATGCCGACATCGAGAGCATGAGCCGCATCGTCAGCCAACTGCTCGAGATCGCCGAGCTCGACACGCTGGTGCTCGATCCCGGCGAGACTGCGGATTTGCGCGCGGTGTGCGCCGAGGTGGTCGGCTCGATCGCGCCCTACGCGTTGGCGCAGCACAAGGACATCGCGCTGCGCGGCACCGACAGTCCGGTGCAGGTCAGGGGCAATGCGCAGATGCTGCAGCGGGCGATCTTCAATCTGGCCGAGAACGCCATCAAGTACACCGCCGACAAGACCTCGGTCGATGTCGAGGTGCACGATAACGGTTCGGTGCAGGTGCGCGACTGCGGGCCGGGGATTGCGCCTGCCGAGCAGGGCCTGATCTTCCAGCGCTTCTGGCGCCGCGATCGCCAGCGCACCGACGGCGCGGGGCTCGGCCTCTCGATCGTGCGCGGCGTCGTCGACGATCACGATGCGACGGTCAGGGTGGAGAACCTGCCGTCCGGCGGCGCCCAGTTCACGCTGAGCTTCCGCCTTGCAAGGCAAGAGCCGGCAGCCGCCCGCTGACCGCGAGGTCGCGGCCCTCGCACAGCCGGCGACGAGGCTCCGGAACGATCACCCTCAAGCCACGAGCCAAAGCACGATGACGGTTCAACCCGTTCCCATCGCGCTTTGGGACAGAGCACACCGGTTCTCGCTGTGAATGCCGACGCCCGTCGGTCAGTGAAGCAGCCAGTATTGAATGATGTAGGCGGCGACGCCTCCGAAATAGCCCAAAAGCGCGAGGCCACTAATGCGGCGGACATACCAGAAGAACTCGATCTTCTCGAGACCCATCGCGGCGACGCCGGAAGCCGAGCCGATGATCAGGATCGAGCCGCCGGTACCCGCGCAGTAGGCAACGAACTCCCATAGGAAGCTGTCCGGAGGATGCTGGTTCAAGCCGTACATGCCCATCGAAGCTGCCACCAGCGGAACATTATCGATGACCGCGCTGAGCAGGCCGAGCACGATAACGATGATGTCCAGTCGCCCGAAGGTGGCGTCCAGCCATTTGGCCAGCATTTCGAGCACATGGGTGTGCTCAAGCGCGGCCACCGCCAGCAAGATCCCGATGAAGAACACGATTGAACTCATGTCGATCCGCGTCAAGGCGTGAACCAGCGTCAGGCGTTTCTTTTCGTCCTCTTGCTTGTCGCGATGGATCAGTTCGCCGACCGTCCAGAGCACACCGAGACCAAACAGAATTCCCATGAAGGGAGGCAGATGGGTGACCGCTTTGAAGGCCGGGACCATGATCAGGATGCCGAGACCGAGAAAGAAGGTCACATTGCGCTCGAACACGCTGGTCGAGACGGCCCTGGTTTGTCTCTGCGGTGCCTCCACGATTTTTCCCCGTAGTGTGGCGCTGACGACGAGAAGCGGCACGATAAGGTTGATGAGGGAGGCGAGGAACACACCCTTGATGATTGCAATCGGGGTGATCTGGCCACCGATCCACAGCATCGTGGTCGTGACGTCGCCGATTGCCGACCAGGCGCCGCCCGCATTGGCGGCGATGACGATCATCGCAGCAAAGAAAAGGCGGTCGCTTTGACGGTCGAGCAGCTTGCGCATCAGTGAGATCATGACGATCGTGGTCGTCAGATTGTCCAGCACGGCGCTGAGAAAGAACGTCACGAACCCGACGAGCCACATCAAGGTGGCCTGCTTCCTCGTGTTGATCATCGAGGTGATGACCTCGAAGCCATTGTGGGCGTCGATAACTTCGACAATCGTCATGGCGCCGATCAGGAAGAACACGATCTGGGCAGTAGAGGAAACCGACTCGCTGAGCTGCTTGTCGATCCGAGCAGGATCGCCGCTCCACATCGCGTAGACCGCCCAGATCAGCCCTGCGCCGAGCAGCGCCGACGCCGATTTGTTGATCCCGATCGGATGCTCGAGCGCGATCGCGGCGTAGGCGATCACGAAAATTGCGACAATTGCGGCGGCCAGCATTGAGCTCCCCTGGACTTGCGGGCAGCCCGGCCGGCGCCTGGCGAGGCACCGGCCGGGCTCGACCGCTCAGTTCTTCGGCTGACCAAAGTCCAAAGGCGGCAGGTCGATCTGCGGCACCTCGATCTTGACCGAGTTCGGATCGATCGTGGATGCGGAGCCCTTGTAGTGCATCACCATCGAGGGGAACAGAATGACAAGCAGAACCATGATGATCTGGATCACGACGAACGGCACCGCGCCCCAGTAGATCTGTCCTGTGGTGACCGGCTCCATGCGCTTGCCGGTGATGCGGTCGAGATAGGAATCCTTTGGCGCCACCGAACGCAGATAGAACAGCGCAAAGCCGAACGGCGGATGCATGAACGAGGTCTGCATGTTGACACCGAGGATGACGCCGAACCAGATCAGGTCGATGCCGAGCTTTTCCGCGGCCGGTCCGAGCAGCGGGATCACGATGAACGCCAGCTCGAAGAAGTCGAGGAAGAAGGCGAGCACGAACACGAAGGCGTTGACGAAGATCAGGAAGCCGACTTGTCCGCCGGGCAGCGAGGTCAGGAGGTGTTCGACCCAGACGTGGCCATTCACGCCGTAGAACGTCAGCGAGAAGACGCGCGCGCCGACCAGGATGAAGACGACGAAGGCGGAAAGCTTGGCCGTCGATTCCGTGGCCTGGCGGACCAGATCCCAGCTCAGCCGGCGCTTGAATGCGCCAAGGATCAGGGCACCCGTAGCGCCCATCGCACCGCCCTCGGTCGGGGTGGCGATGCCGATGAAGATGGTACCGAGCACGAGGAAGATCAGGAACAGCGGCGGAACCATCACGAAGGTGGTTTGCTGCGCCATGGCGGAGAGGAAGCGGAAGCCGGTCAGCCTGTTGACGACCCAGTTCACGACCGCGACGAAGAACGCGAACAGGATACCGAAGAACATGGTGAGCACGACGAAGTCGGCGCCATGCGTATCCGAATTTCGCATCATGAACCAGCCGAACACGCAGCTGGCCAGGAACAGCGCGCCGAGCGACCACAGACCGCGGCTGCCATCCTTCTCGCGAAAGCCAATCGCCTCTGCGGGCAGGCCGGGAGCCGCCTTCGGAAATATCAGCGTCACGAGGAAGGCGTAGCCGGCATAGAGGCCGGCCAGCACCAGTCCCGGAATGAACGCGCCCTCATACATGTCGCCAACCGACTTGCCGAGCTGGTCGGCCATCACGATCAGCACGAGCGACGGCGGAATGATCTGTGCCAGCGTGCCGGACGCGGCGATGATGCCGGTCGCCATGCGGCGGTCGTAGCCGTAGCGCAGCATGATCGGGAGCGAGATCAGGCCCATCGAGATCACGGAGGCCGCGACCACGCCCGTGGTCGCCGCCAGAAGGGCGCCGACGAACACGACCGCATAGGCGAGGCCGCCGCGGATTGTGCCGAATAACTGCCCGATCGTGTCGAGCAGATCTTCCGCCATCCCGGACCGCTCCAGGACAAGCCCCATGAATGTGAAGAACGGAATCGCGAGCAGCGTGTCGTTGTTCATCACGCCGTAGACGCGTTCGGGCAGCGCCTGCAGGAAGTCGGGCCGGAATTCCCCGAGCTGAATGCCGACGACGGCATAGATCAGGCCGACCGCACCGAGCGAAAACGCCGCCGGGTAGCCAAGCAGCAGCATGACCACCAGCGACGCGAACATAATCGGCGCCATGTTCTCGATTAGAAAAGCAGTCATCCAGTCCCCCTTGCGATCGCGACCGACGATCAGCGTTTTTCGATCGCTTCGACGAGGTGCTCGACTTCGGCCTCGATCGCCGTCACCTGGGATGCGTGCGGATCGGGAATGAGCCCGCGCATGACCGCGATGCGTTTGATCAATTCAGAAATGCCCTGAACGAAAAGAAATGCGAATGCGATGATGATCAGCGACTTGGCCGGCCATTGCGGCAGCCCGCCCGCGTTGCCGGACTGCTCGTTGATCTGGTACGAGCGCCAGAAGAACGGGCCGCCCGTGACGATCATGACGACGCACAGCGGCAGCAGAAAGAATAGATGACCGATCACGTCGATCATGTCGCGTACGCGCTTCGGCAGAAGATTGTTCACGATATCGATTCGGATGTGCTCGTTGTCGAGCAAGGTCCAGGGTGAGCACAGCAGGAAGACGATGCTGAACAGCACCCATTGCAGCTCGAGCCAGGAATTGGACGAGACGTCGAGGGTCTTGCGGACGACCGCGTTGATCGCGGAGATGATCACAGCAACAAGGATCAGCCAGGCCAGACGTTTTCCCGACCAGCGCGTGAACGCGTCGATTCCGCGGCTCAATTTCAAGAGCGATTGCAACGATAGTCCTCCCCACGTGGGCCCCAGCAGTCTTGACCACGCCTGTGAGGCGCAGCGGCCTATCCAGCCGAGCTAGCATGAAGCGAGCGCAACAAACCAGCGGGAAGCCCCGCCGTCAATTGGAAGTTTGTTGATATTGAAGGAGATTTCGTCCGAGCCGCAGCCGGGAGGTTTCCCTAGCCGCCGGTCACGCTCATGTGGCGGCTGACGCTCGGACGGTTGTGGCGGCGGTCGATGATGAAATCGTGCCCCTTCGGCTTCAGTCCGATGGCCCGGTCGATGGCCGCCGCCAGCAGGTCGTTGTCGGCGGAGGCGCGCAGCGGCCGGCGCAGGTCGGAAGCGTCCTCGTGGCCGAGGCAGGTGTGCAGCGTGCCGGTGCAGGTGATCCGCACCCGGTTGCAGGATTCGCAGAAATTATGGGTCATCGGCGTGATGAAGCCGAGCTTGCCGCCGGTCTCGGCGACCCGGACGTAGCGGGCGGGGCCGCCGGTGTCGTCGGAAAGATCGGTCAGCGTGTAGTGCTTCTCGAGCCGCGCGCGCATCAAGGACAGCGGCACGTACTGATCGATCCGGCCTTCGCCGATGTCGCCCATCGGCATCACCTCGATCAAGGTGAGGGCCATGCCCTTGCCGTGCGCCCATTCCATCAGCGCGGGAATCTCGTCCTCGTTCATGTTCTTCAGCGCGACCGCGTTGATCTTGACCGCGAGTCCTGCCGACCGCGCCGCCTCGATGCCCGACAGCACCTTGTCGATGTCGCCCCAGCGGGTGATGGCCCGGAATTTTACGGGGTCGAGCGTGTCGAGCGAGACGTTGACGCGACGTACGCCGCAATCGGCCAGCTCCTGGGCGAAGCGCGCCAGCTGCGAGCCGTTGGTGGTCAGCGTCAATTCGTCGAGTGCGCCCGTGGTCAGATGGCGCGACAGCGAGCGGACCAGGCCCATCACGTTGCGGCGGACCAGCGGCTCGCCGCCGGTGAGGCGGATCTTGCGCACGCCCTTGGCGACGAATGCCGAGCAGAGCCGGTCGAGCTCTTCCAGCGTCAAGAGATCGGCCTTCGGCAGGAAGGTCATGTCTTCTGACATGCAATAGAAGCAGCGCAGGTCGCAGCGGTCGGTGACGGAGACGCGCAAATAACGGATGGTCCGGCCGAACGGGTCGGTCATTGGACGAAACAGCGTGTCGGAATGCGCTTGCGTGGATCCGTTCATTCAGTTCGGGCCTTGCAATCTGTTTCCTGCCTGCCGCGCCGTGATCCGGCTCCGGCATCCGCAATCTATGCATGTTGGCGCGTTGTCACAATGCGTCCCAAGGGATGATCGTATGGATGATCCGCAACATGCAAAGCGATAGGCGAGGCATATCGCGCGATGCATGATCGCAATCGCGGATGTGTCTCGACCAAATACAAAAACCCGGCTTTGGGCCGGGCTTTTGTGCAGTGCAAATCCGATGCAGCCGCCCCCGCTAGCGCGACGGAGCGGCGGCGGGCGCCGGCGCTGCCGCGCTCGGGGCGGGGAACGCGGAGTCCGGAGCGGCGGCAGGCGCCGCAGCGGCTGCCGGCTTCGGCTTCTTCTTCCGCACCGGCTTCTTCGCCGCGCGCGGCGGCGGGCCGGCCGGCTGCAGCTCGGCGAACACCGGACTGGGATCCAGCGTGGTGGTGGCCGGCGTGGTGAAGTCGCCGGGAACGCGGGTCACGGTGACCGGCACAGTCGCCGGCTGGAACTTCGGCATGTTGAAGGTGACGGAGAAGTTGGTCTCCGGCGCCGGGATCGACACGGTGCAGGGCGTCTTGCAGCCCGGTCCGAGCGAGGTCACGGCGTCGGCGCCCGGCGGGTTCGAGTCCAGCTGTACCGGCATCGGCGGCGGCGCCGACTTGAACGAATCCAATGAGAAGGAGGAGCAGCCGGCCAGGCTCAGCCCGGCGGCCGCAATTACGATGATACGACGCATGATCCACACTCTACTGCGGCAATCAGCCACAATCCCCGGAGCGGACCATAGGTGCGTCGGAACAGAGGCGCAACAGCGGGGGCCCTGCTCGTTAAAGGATGGTTAATGGCGGAATCGCATGGCTAGATATTACCAAGCGATATCAGTGTATTGCGGAAAGTCTATGCCGCGCTCAGGCTGCCGACGGCGTCCGGCAGATCGCGCATATGGCTGATCAGCCGGTCCGGCTTCAGCTCGGTCATCGGAACGTCGGTATAGCCAAAATCGACACCGATCACCGGGACCTGGGCGCGCCGTGCCACCCCGACATCGGGGCCGGCATCGCCGACCATGATGGCGCCCGGCAGCCGGCCGCCGGCGCGGGCCACCGTCTCGCGCAGGAACGTCGGATCGGGTTTTGCGATGCCGAAGGTATCGGCGCCGCAGATCGCGGCGAAGCGCTTGGTCAGGCCGAGCCGGTCGAGCAGCAGCTTCGACAGCCATTCCAGCTTGTTGGTGCACACCGCAAAGCGATGGCCCTTTGCCTCGAGCCGGTCGAGCGCGCCCTCGAGCCCGTCGAACGGCCGCGAGCCGTCGACGATATGCTCGGCATAATAGTCGACGAAATCCTTCGTCAAGCGATCGAGATCACCGATGCTGGCCGCGCGTCCTTCCACCTCGAGCCCGCGTTCGAGCAGCTTGCGCGCGCCGGCGCCGATCATGTTGCGCGCGGCCGCCAGCGGCACCGGCCGCAGGCCCTCGCGGTCGAGCACATGGTTCAGCGCGGCGATCAGATCGGGCGCGGTGTCGACCAGCGTGCCGTCGAGATCGAATACGACGATGAGGGGAGAGGAGGCGGACATCATGCTTTTGGCTATCGGGCCGGGCGCTGCGATGCAAGAGTAGATGTGGGCACGTCATGAAATAGGGGAGGCTGAGATGCGGGAACTTGCCGGAAAAGCCGCTTTTGTCACCGGCGCCGCCAGCGGAATCGGACTTGCGATGGCAACCGCCTTCGCCCGCGAGGGCATGAAGGTGATGCTCGCCGATATCGAAACCGGTCCGCTGGACAAGGCCGTCGATGCGCTGCGCGCCGGCGGCGCGGATGTCCAAGGCGTGGTCTGCGACGTTGCCGATCCCTTGAGCGTCGATCGCGCGGCAGAGGCATCGTTCCGCGCCTTCGGCAGGGTTCATGTCCTCTGCAACAATGCCGGCGTCGCGGCCGGCGGCGGCATTGACCCGATCTCGGTCGACGACTGGCGCTGGGTGATCGACGTCAATCTGATGGGTGTCGTGCACGGCATCAGGAGCTTCCTGCCGCACATCCGCCAGCACGGCGAGGGCGGTCATATCGTCAACACGGCATCGATGGCCGGGATGAATGCAGGGCTTGGCCTGAGCCCGTATTCGGCGACCAAGTTCGCCGTGGTCAGCCTGTCCGAAGGGCTTGCCATACAACTCAGGCCGCTCGGGATCGGCGTCAGCGTGCTCTGTCCGAGCTTTGTGCGGACCCGGATCGGCGAGAGCGGGCGCAACCGCCCCGAGCAGTACGGCCCGGCCCGTCAGCTCGATCCGGCAAGCCCGATGGCCGCTGTCGTCGCCGAGATCGCGCGCCGCCTGGAGGCCGGTCTCGATCCGGCGTCGGTTGCGGGGCAGGTGCTGGCCGCGATCCGCGACGACCGATTGTACATTTTCACCCACCCCGGGATGCGGGCCGAGGTCGAGGAGCGCTTTTCGGCGATTTTGGCCGCGATGGACGCCGTTTCGGCCTAAAGACTGGTCCGCTTGCCGCTATTCCTGCCCGCAAAACGACGCTAGATATGCGCCCGCCGGGCCACCCGATGGCGGCCCGTAACCGACAACCGAGGGGCTATCGGCACGTGGACATGGACGTACTGAAACGCCAGGCGGCGGCGCGCGCGCTCGAAGAGGTGCGCGACGGCATGAAGCTCGGGCTCGGCACCGGATCGACCGCCAGGCACTTCGTCGAGCTGCTCGGCGAGAAGGTCCGTGCGGGCATGAAGGTGATCGGCGTGCCGACCTCGGAAGCGACCCGCGCGGACGCGCTCCGCTGCGGCGTTCCGCTGACCACGCTGGACGAGATCGACCATCTCGACCTCACCATCGACGGCGCCGACGAGATCGACCCGGCGCTCAACCTGATCAAGGGCGGCGGCGGTGCGCTGCTGCGCGAGAAGATCGTCGCGGCCGCCAGTGATCGCATGATCGTGATCGCCGACGACAGCAAATGGGTCGACGTGCTCGGCCGCTTCCCGCTGCCAGTCGAGGTGATCCCGTTCGGGCTGGCTGCAACGCAGGCCGCGATGGCGCGGGCATTCGCCAAGGCCGGCGTGTCTGGCGAAATGCTGATCCGGAAGGGCAAGGACGGTCACGTTTTTGTCACCGATGGCGGCCACTGGATCGTCGATGCCCATCTCGGCCGGATCGGCGATCCGCCGCGTCTTGCCAGTTTGCTCAGCGTGATTCCGGGCGTGGTCGAACACGGCCTGTTCATTGGGCTTGGCAGCGTCGCCGTGCTGGCCGGCGCGCAGGGAATTCGGGTTGTTGAACGGCCATGAGGCCGCAAGCAAGGAGACTTGGAATGAAGCGTTTTTCGGGACTTTTGTCGGCTGCGGCCCTGGCGGCTGGACTGGCGCTCGCACCGGCGATGGCGCAGCAGCCGCAGTTGCCCGCCATGCCCAAGGACGTCAAGCAGTCGACCCCCGCGGCGATCGGATACGCCAAGGAAATCCTGACGATGAAGAACGTCGCGGTGATGTATGCCGGCGCCGTTCCGGGAATCATCGAGAAGACCAAGACCGGCCTGCTGCAGCAGTACCTGAACTACCAGAAGGATCTCAACGAGGTTGCGCTGGTCGTCGCCAAGAACCTGGCTGGCAGCGAAAAGGAAATCGGCGAGGGCATGGCGCAGCTCTACGCCGCCGAGTTCACCGAGCAGGAGCTCAAGGATCTCGTGATCTTCTACAAGACGCCGCTCGGTCAGAAGCTTTTGACCTCCGAGCCCAAGGCAATCAACGATTCGCTGCAATATATGCAGCAGTGGGCGCAGCAGTTTGGCGTGATCGTCAACGCCCAGTTCAAGGCCGAGATGAAGAAGCGCGGCAAGGATATCTGAGCGCGCGGCGCTATTGGACCCTCATGGTGAGGAGCGCGGAGCGCGTCTCGAACCATGAGGCCTCTCTGTGGCCTCCATCCTTCGAGACGCCCGCTTCGCGGGCTCCTCAGGATGAGGGGAACCAGTTGCAAGAGCCGATTTTCGGCGTGGTTGCCAAGGTTGGGTGCAAAAATGGCCGAGTTTGACGTCGACCTGTTTGTCATCGGTGGTGGTTCGGGCGGCGTTCGTGCCGCCCGCATCGCCGCGGGCTACGGCGCGAAGGTCATGGTCGCCGAAGAGTACCGGATGGGCGGCACCTGCGTGATCCGCGGCTGCGTGCCGAAGAAGCTGTTCGTGATCGGCAGCCACGTCCACGACGAGATCGAGGACGCGGCCGGCTTCGGCTGGAGCATCGGGCAGGTCTCGTTCGACTGGGCCACTCTCGTCGCCAACAAGGACAAGGAGATCGCCCGGCTTGAGGGCGCCTATACCAGCAATGTCGAGAAGTCAGGCGCACGGATCGTGAAGACCCGCGCGGTGCTGGAGGATGCCCACACCATCAGACTTGCCACCGGCGAGAAGGTGACGGCGAAATACATTCTGATCGCCACCGGCGGCGCGCCGAATCACGGGCCGATCGTGCCCGGCATCGAGCACGTGATCTCCTCCAACGAGGCGTTTCACCTCAAGGAGCTGCCGAAGCGGATCGTGATCCAGGGCGGCGGCTACATCGCGCTGGAATTCGCCGGCATCTTCGCCGGCTTCGGCTCCGACGTCACGGTGATCTATCGCGGCGACAACATCCTGCGCGGCTTCGACGAGGACGTACGCAAGCATGTCCGCGCCGAGATGGAGAAGCGCGGCATCACCATCATCACCGGCTGCACGGTGGCGAAGATCGACAAGCACGGCCATGACTTCACCAGCCACCTGTCGAACGGCTCGAGCATCGCCTCCGACCAGGTGATGTTCGCGATCGGCCGGCATCCCAATGTCGCCAATCTCGGGCTGGAGACCGCCGGCGTCACCATCAATCCCGCCAATGGCGGCATCCAGGTCGACGGCTGGTCGAAGACCTCGGTCGACAACATCTACGCGGTCGGCGACGTCACCCACCGCACCAATCTGACCCCGGTGGCGATCCGCGAAGGCCATGCCTTCGCCGACACGGTATTCGGCAAGCGCCCGGTCCAGGTCGACCACGCGACGATCCCGACCGCGGTGTTCTCGCAGCCGGAGGTCGGCACCGTCGGACTCACGGAAGAGGAGGCACGGGCGCAGTTCAGCCACGTCGACATCTACAAGACCGATTTCCGCCCGATCAAGGCGACGATGTCCGGCCGCGACACCCGCGTGCTGATGAAGCTCGTGGTCGACGGCGCGAGCGACCGCGTGCTCGGCTGCCACATCGTCGGCGATGGCGCCGCCGAGATCACCCAGGCCGTCGCGATCGCCGTCAAGATGAAGGCGACCAAGGCGGATTTCGACGCCACCATCGCGCTGCATCCGACCGCCTCCGAGGAGCTGGTCACGATGCGGACGCCAACCGCGCGCTACGTGCGCCAGGCGGCAGAGTAGCGGTAACCCGCGGGCCGGCGCTGCCGTGCTGGTGCTCTCTGGCGATCGCGAGCGGGGAACGAGCCCTGCCTGACAGCCCAACGCCGCCCGCTTAAAATACATGCGGACGGCGCTGTCTCTAGCCCCAGGAAGGTCGTGACAAAATCCTGATGAGTTTTTGTCTGCGGAAGCGGGCAAAAGGTTTCATACCTCAGAAGGGGTAGCCTGCCTCCGCAAGACCGGCGCCGACGGCCGCGCTTCGTTGCCCGGGATAGGGCACCCTTGTTGACATGCATATCCATCGGCGGCTTTTCCCCGGGGTCGCTGTTCGCGCGCGCGCAATCAAGACGGTTTTCGGCGAATGGCCCGCGCAACGGCGCTTGTGCACAGGCGACGCGGCATCGGCGCGCGGCCGTCTCGCGCGCCTTGGAACCTTGCGCTATGCTGGCAGTTCCACTCTCAAACAGTTTGATATCTCAAATTGAGGGAGCCGCGCATGAGAGGCCCAACCGAGCAGGAGATCCGGACCCGCGCCTACGAATTGTGGAAGGACGCCGGCGAGCCACCGGGCAAGATGGATCAGCTCTGGTATCAGGCCGAAAAGGAACTGCTGGCGCGGCGAGCCACCAACGGAGAAGCGCCTTGCGATATCAAGGGGCACAATGGGCCGAGTGCTTATCCGGAGAGATTAAGGGGCGTGCATTGAGTGCGTCGCACGGCTGAGCTAACGAGTCCCGCAGGCTGGCCCGGACCCGGAGGCATCATGAGCGGCGCGATCGATCTTTCGCAGAAACTGTCGACATTCTCCGATCACTGGTCGCCGCGCACCGTCGCGCAATTCAACGCCTGCGACGTCATGGGGGTGAAGGTGCAGGGCGAGTTCGTCTGGCACAAGCACGACGACACAGACGACTTCTTCCTCGTCCTGAAAGGCATCCTCGACATCGAGCTGCGCGACCGCACCGTGACGCTAACTCCCGGGCAGATGTACATCGTGCCAAAAGGCGTCGAGCATCGTCCGGTCGCAAGGGAAGAGGTGCATCTGCTACTGATCGAGCCGACGGGCACGCCGAACACGGGCAATACGGCGACGGCGGCGCCGCGCAAGGTGGTGTGAGACTGGCAGGATGGGTCGAGCGAAGCGATACCCATCATTTCGACCGCTGATCCAAGTTGAAGAGCAAGGCTCGGGCGATTCATGTCGCGACAATGCGAAAGTATGACTCACCGGCAGCGCAATACATCCGGTGTCGTCCCGGCGAAAGCCGGGACCTATTACCCCCAAATCCCAATTGTTGCGCGAGACTGGGGCCGCGGTCCCGTTCACAACCCAATGCGGTGGTTATGGCTTTTCGCCAGGACGACGGCGGAGAATGCCCGCGTTTATCCCTCCGCCTCGAGCCACTCCGCGGCGCCGCGCCACAGCGCATCGCGGTGTTCGCTGCGGAAGAAGCCGAGATGGCCGATCGCTTTTGCGCCGGCGTCGGCAGGACGGATCGAGATGATCTCGGGCGTGATCGACGTGAAGGCGGAGCACAGCAATTCGACCGCCGGCCGCGTCGCCCAGCTGTCGTCGGTCATGACAAGCGCGCGGAGCTTGCCCTTGAACTTCGGAAAATTTTCGCGCGCCGTCAGCGTGGCATCGTCGAGCAGATAGCGCTCCCGCATCACCCAGCTCCGCCATTGCTCGAACGCGCCCCTTGGCAGGTCCATGCCGAGGCCGGCCCAGGCAGGCAGATAGCCGAGCGTGCGCGCCAGCGGCAGACCGACGCCGTTCATGAAGGCAACGACGCGGTAGCGCTCGGGCGAGGCCATCAGCTTCCAATAGGCCGCCTGCGAGGCGATCAGGAGCGCGCGCGGGATCTCGGCATTGTTGGCCAGCAGCCCGAGCGCCTGGCCGCCGAAGGAGTGGCCGACATAGGCGAAGGGGAGGTTGCGGTAGCGCTCGCGCATCCAGTTCACCGCCGCGGTGGTGTCGAGCGCAGCCCAGTCCGCCATCGTGGCTTCGAAGCCGGCCAGCGATTTCGGCTTGTTGAGGCCGGTCGCCGCCATCGGCCGGCTGTCGCCGGTGCCGCGGTAGTCGTAGGTCAGCACCGCCGCGCCGCGGCGGGCGAGGTAGCCGGCAAAGCCGCGATAGACCTTGCGGGGCACTGCGGTCGCCGAATTGATCAGCACGGCGTGGCGCCGCGTGCCGCGCGGCAGGAACAGCGTCGCGGCGAGCGGATAGCCGTCCGCGGCCGGCACGACGATGTCGTCGCTAAAAACGTCGTCCAGCGCGGCGGAGGCCACGGCGATTTCCACGGCATTCATGCTATGCTCTACCAAATGCGAATTCGGATTTCCCTGCAAGGGCTTGACCAGATTGCAGGAATCCTTCTAGCGGGAAAGCGGGGCCCTGTGTATAAGCCGGGCTTTCCTCATGCCGTGATTAAGTTGCGGTTTTTGCTCAGGAGTTGACCTTATGTCCGAGCGGTGGACACCCGATAGCTGGCGCGCCAAGAAGGTGCTGCAGGTGCCCGATTATCCCGATGCCAAGGCATTGGCCGATGTCGAGGCCCAGCTGGCGACCTTTCCGCCGCTGGTGTTCGCGGGCGAGGCGCGCAGCCTGAAGAAGGCGCTGGGGCGGGTCGCCGCTGGCGAGGCCTTCCTGCTGCAGGGCGGCGACTGCGCCGAGAGCTTTGCCGAACACGGCGCCAACAACATCCGCGACTTCTTCCGCGTGCTGCTGCAGATGGCGGTCGTGCTGACCTATGCCGGCGCGCTGCCGGTGGTGAAGGTCGGCCGCATCGCCGGCCAGTTCGCCAAGCCGCGCTCGTCGCCGACCGAAAAGCAGGGCGACATCGAGCTGCCGAGCTATCGCGGCGACATCGTCAACGACATCGCCTTTACCCCGGAAGCGCGGGTTCCCGATCCGCAGCGCCAGCTGATGGCTTATCGTCAATCCGCCGCGACGCTGAACCTGCTGCGCGCCTTCGCCACCGGCGGCTTCGCCAATCTCGGCAGCGTACATCAGTGGATGCTCGGCTTCCTGAAGGATTCGCCGCAGTCCCGCCGCTACAAGGAGCTGGCCGACCGCATCTCGGATGCGCTGAACTTCATGCGCGCCTGCGGCCTCGACCTCGAGAGCCATCCCGAGCTGCGCGCCACCGATTTCTACACCAGCCACGAGGCGCTGCTGCTCGGCTACGAGCAGGCGATGACGCGGGTCGATTCCACCACCGGCGACTGGTACGCGACCTCCGGCCACATGATCTGGATCGGCGACCGCACCCGCCAGCTCGATCACGGCCATGTGGAATATTTCCGCGGCATCAAGAACCCGATCGGCCTGAAATGCGGTCCGTCGCTGAAGCCGGACGAGCTGCTGAAATTGATCGACGTGCTCAGCCCCGACAACGAGCCGGGACGCCTGACGCTGATCAACCGCTTCGGCGCCGACAAGGTCGGCGACCATCTGCCCGGCTTGATCCGCGCCGTACAGCGGGAAGGGCGCAAGGTGGTGTGGTCGTGCGATCCGATGCACGGCAACACCATCACCTCGACCTCGGGCTACAAGACGCGGCCGTTCGACCGCGTGCTGTCGGAGGTGAGGTCGTTCTTCCAGATCCACGCCGCCGAAGGCACCCATGCCGGCGGCGTGCATCTGGAGATGACCGGACAGGACGTCACCGAATGCATCGGCGGCGCGCGTGCCATCACCGATGAGGACCTCAACGACCGCTACCACACGGTCTGCGATCCCCGCCTCAACGCCGAACAGTCGATCGACATGGCCTTCCTGATCGCCGAGCTCTTGAAGCAGGAGCGCGCCGGCAAGGTCAAACCGATGCCGGCCGCTGCGGGGTTGTGATTTGGGGCGGTGACCTGGTGCAGTGACTTGGGACGTGACTTGGGGGCAGTGACTTGCTGAGGTTCTGGCGAGCCACCATCAACTCGCGCAACGGGCTGGCCTTCGCCATTCGCTCGGAGCAGGCGATTCGCGAGGAGGTGGTGGCACTGGTGCTGTCGCTGCCGCTGGCCTGGCTGGTCGGCGCCACCGTAATGCGCCGGGTCGAATTGGTCGCAACCGTAGTGCTGGTGCTCGTCATCGAGCTGCTCAACACCGCGATCGAGAAGCTCGCCGATCGCCTGACCATGGATCACGATCCGCAGATCGGGCGGGTCAAGGACATGGGCTCAGCCGCGGTCGGCGTCGCGCTTGTCATGGCCGGGGTGTTCTGGCTGTTCGCCCTCGCCGAACGCATGGGCGCGTTCTGATTCCCGAGCATGATCCGGAAAAGTGGGAACCGGTTTTCCGATCAGATCATGCTCAAAAGAAGCTCCCGCCGGTCATGGTGCGATTTCTGCAATCGCACCATGACCGGAAGGTGATTGAAGTTTGCTGTTGTGCAGGACAACTTAAGCGTATGAGCGAACAACAGATCAAGATCACCCTGGCGCAACTCAATCCGACGGTCGGCGACGTCACCGGCAACGCCGCGAAGGCGCGCGCCGCGCGCGAGAAGGCAAAGGCCGACGGGGCCGACCTCGTGGTGCTGTCGGAGCTGTTCATCGCCGGCTATCCGCCCGAGGATCTGGTGCTCAAGCCGGCGTTCCAGTCGGCCTGCCGCGCCGCGATCGAGGAACTGGCGCGCGAGACCGGGGATGGCGGCCCGGCGGTTCTGATCGGCACGCCCTGGGTCGAGGACGACAAGCTCTATAATGCCTGCGCGCTGCTCGACGGCGGACGCATCGCGGCGCTGCGCTTCAAGGCCAACCTGCCGAATTACGGCGTGTTCGACGAGAAGCGGCTGTTCGCGCGCGGTCCGGCGCCGGGCCCGGTGACGGTGCGCGGCGTGCGCATCGGCGTGCCGATCTGCGAGGACATCTGGCTCGAGGAGTCCGAAGATTACGAGAACGTCGTCGAATGTCTCGCCGAGACCGGCGCCGAGATCTTGGTGGTGCCGAACGGCTCGCCCTATGCCCGCGACAAGGCCGACCTCAGGCTGTCGATCGTGGTGGCGCGCGTCACCGAGAGCGGACTGCCGCTGGTCTATCTCAACGAGGTCGGCGGCCAGGACGAACTGATCTTCGACGGCGCCTCGTTCGCGCTGAATGCCGATCTTTCCGTCGCGGCGCAGCTTCCGGCGTTCGCGGAGAACATCACGACGCTGACCTGGCGCAAGACCGCCGACGGCTGGCGTTGCAACGGGCCGATCGCGGCGCAGCTCGAGGGCGACAAGGCCGATTACGCGGCCTGCGTGCTCGGACTGCGCGACTATGTCCGCAAGAACGGTTTTCCCGGCGTGCTGCTCGGCGTCTCCGGCGGCATCGATTCGGCGTTGTGCGCGGCGATCGCGGTCGATGCGCTCGGCGCCGACAAGGTGCGCGGCGTGATGCTGCCGTTCCGCTACACCGCGCAGGTGTCTATCGACGATGCCGCCAAGCTCGCCGCGGCGCTCGGCATCCGCTACGAGATCCTGCCGATCGCCGATGCCGTGAACGGCTTCGAGACGATTCTGGCGCCGGTGTTCAAGGGGTTGGAGCGCGACATCACCGAGGAGAATTTGCAGGCGCGCGCCCGCGGCACGCTGCTGATGGCGATCTCCAACAAGACCGGCGCCATGGTGGTGACCACCGGCAACAAGTCGGAGATGTCGGTCGGCTACGCCACGCTGTATGGCGACATGAACGGCGGCTTCAATCCGATCAAGGACATCTACAAGACCGAGGTGTTCCGCCTGTCGAGCCTGCGCAACGGCTGGAAGCCGGACGGCGCGCTCGGCCCGTCAGGCGAGGTGATCCCGGTCAACATCATCATCCGGCCACCGACCGCGGAGCTGCGCGAGAACCAGACCGACCAGGATTCGCTGCCGCCCTACGACGTGCTGGACGCGATCCTCGAACGGCTGGTGGAGCGCGAGGAGCCGCTGGCGACCATCATCGAAGCCGGCTTCGACCGCGATGTGGTGGCCCGGGTCGATCGCCTGCTCAACATCGCCGAATACAAGCGGCGGCAGGCGGCGCCGGGGGTGAAGGTGACGCGGAAGAATTTCGGCCGCGACCGCCGCTATCCCATCACCAACCGCTTCCGCGATTTCGGCAAGGCGCTGCCGGCGCCCGACGAGACGCTGGTGGCGCGCACCTCGCGCGCGTCGGCGGAAGCGTTCGAGGGCTGAACTCCTCTTACCGCTTGGGGATGAAGGTCGGGCCGACGGTGCGGATCTGGCCGTCGCTTGCCGTCGCGGCCGCCGGTGCCGTGGCGTCAGCGGCTGCGGGCTGCTGTTGAGCTGCGGTTGCTGGCGCGCCCTTCTTGCCGGCGGCGGCCTTGGTCTGGGCGCGCTGCTGCATCTTCCGCGCGCTCTCCTCGGTGACGATGATGTCGCCCTGCTGCTCGGCGGACGCCTTGTCGTCGACCGCCTTCAGCGCCTCGGCCCAGCTCTGGCCGGCCGGCTTGCAGGAGCAGGACGGATTGAACTCGGTGCGGTACTTGAAGGCGTTCGGCAGCGACGAGTAGGACACACCGCTGATCGAGACCGCCTGGTTGATGTCCTCGCCGGGGTTTCGGTAGGTGAACAGGCTGGCATCCGCGGCAGGGCACTGCGCCTTGCAGACTTGCTCGTCGGCGGCGAAGCGCGCCTGCACCGTTGCGAACGAGATCGGGAAATAGGCGCCGTCGCAGGTGCGGACGCAGACGGTGCGGAAGGTGCCGGACTGGGCGCCATACTGCGCATCGGGCGGGGGCAGCGGATTGTTGGGATTGCCGCCACCGCCGCCGCCGAACAGGTTCTCGAGGAAGTTGCCGGGGCCACGCGCGGCCGCGGCATATTGCGGGCCGCAATTGTTCTGCGCCAGCGCGGTCAGGACCGAGCGGCGCTGGTTTTCGCGGTCGGCGCCGCCGAGCCCGCCGGAGCGCAGCCGCTCGAGATTGGCTGTGATCTGGTCGAGATTGGCGCGCATCTGCTGGATCTGGGTGTTGACCGGACCGCACTGCGCCGAATTGTTATTGAAGAGCGAGAAGAACCCGGAGCTGTCGCAGCCCATGCGCCGGGCCTGCGCCGTCACGCGATCGAGTTCGCCCTGCTGGCGGGTTGCCGCGTCCTGATAGCGGCGGATCTGCTCGTCCTTGGCCGGGTCGCCGGAGCCGCCGCCGCGGTCGATCGCCGCCAGCTGGCCTTCGAGCCGGCCGCACATCGGATTGGCCTGCGGATTGGGCTGCGGCGCGCCTTGCGGAGCCGGACCGGGCGGGCCGGGCGGCACTTGCGCCAGGGCATGCGTGGCGGGCAGCGCGATGCCGGCCAGCACGGCGCACGTCAGAAACCAGCGGGAGAAGCGAAAACGGGAGCTATTGGGCATATCCGGCCATTAAAACGACGCCGCGCGGCGATCAACGCCAAAGCGCGCGGGCAAGGCCGCTGCAATAGCCGTTTCTCGGGGCAGCGTCACGTCGTTTCCGGGGCGCCGGTGTGGCAATAATCCCGTCTGGCCAGCGGCTTGGCTCAGCGCTGGCAGGTGATGGCGACGAATTCGCCGCAGCTGTTGCCGCTGCATTTTTCGTTGGCGGCGTGCGGAACGGCACCGGTGATCTCGTCGGGATCGACGCGGCGGTAATTGGTGGCTTGCGCAAAATCGCGTGACCGGCAATAGGCGCGGGCAGCAGAGGCGCCGCAGCGGTCGCCGCGGGCGAGGCACTGGTCGATGCCGTAGCCGTCCGCCTGGTTGGCGACGATGAAGACGCGGCTGTCGGCCAGCGCGGCCGAGGAGGCAAGGAAGGACGGAGCAAGGAAGAGCGTGCAGGCAATCAATGCTGAAATGGGCCGCATGGTGCACCGGTGAAAATGGCGAGGAATCCGCAGGCCACCGGATACGCCCAAATCCTTAATAATGATTAACCATGAGGGTGTTGACGTGATTTCGGTGCGGGCCGGGTGGCAAACCGCCCGAAAACAGCCCCTTGACGCAATAATGGGGCCGTGAGACATGGTGGAACCATGAACGGCCACCTCGCCATCTGCAGCATTTGCCGCGAGATTATGAGCTAGCGATTCGCTGGCTGAGGCCGTCTTTTCTCAACACATGAGAGCATTGGACCGCCCGGCCGCAAGGGAACGGTTTCCATGGATGTGCGCCTCTACGATACGCTGACCCGGGAGAAGCGGCCGTTCGTGCCGCTCGATGCCACCAACGTCCGCATGTATGCCTGCGGACCGACGGTCTATGACTTCGCCCATATCGGTAACGGCCGCGCCGCCATCGTCTTCGACGTGCTGTTTCGCCTGCTGCGCCATCGCTATGGCACGGGCCACGTGACCTATGTCCGCAACGTCACCGACGTCGACGACAAGATCAACGTCCGCGCCGCGCGGGATTATCCCGGCGTGCCGCTGAACGAGGCGATCCGCAAGGTCACCGAGCTGACCTATCAGCAATATCAGGACGACGTCACAGCGCTCGGCTGCTTGCCGCCGACCGTGCAGCCGCGCGCCACCGAGCACATCCCGGAGATGCGCGCGATCATCGAGAAGCTGGTCGCCGGCGGCTTTGCCTATGTCGCCGAGGATCACGTGCTGTTCTCGCCGCAGGCGATGAACGCGGCCAATTCGATGCTGCCGCGTTACGGCGCGCTGTCGAAGCGTTCGCTCGACGAGATGATCGCCGGCGCCCGCGTCGATGTTGCGCCCTACAAGCGCGACAACACCGACTTCGTGCTGTGGAAGCCGTCGAAGCCGGGCGAGCCGTCTTGGCCGTCGCCCGCCGGCATCAGGGTCGAGGGCCGCCCCGGCTGGCACATCGAGTGCTCGGCAATGGCCTGGAAGCATCTCGGCGAGAAGTTCGACATCCATGGCGGCGGCATCGACCTGGTGTTCCCGCACCATGAGAACGAGCTCGCCCAGACCTGCTGCGCGTTCCACTCTGACCGCATGGCCAACGTCTGGATGCACAACGGCTTCCTGCAGATCGAAAGCGAGAAGATGTCGAAGTCGCTCGGCAACTTCTTCACGATCCGCGATCTCTTGGCCGATTGGCCCGGCGAGGTGCTGCGGCTTGCCATGCTGAAGACGCATTATCGTTCGCCGCTCGACTGGACCGCGAAGGCCACCGAGGAGGCCGCGAAGACGCTCGACGACTGGTACGCGGTCGCGGCCGACGCCGAGCCCGGTGCGCCGTCGCCGGCGATGGTCGAGGCGCTTTACGACGACCTCAACACGGCGCAGGCGATGGCCGTGCTGCACGGCTTGCGCAGTACTGCGTCGAGCAGCGAACAGAGCCGCAAGGAGTTTGCCGGCTCGCTCCGGCTGCTCGGCTTCTTGTCTGAGAGCGCGGCCGCATGGGAGGCCCGCAAGCAGCAGGCGAGCGGCGTCGATACGGCTGCCGTCGAGGCGTTGATCGCCGAGCGCACCGCGGCGCGGGCGCGCAAGGACTTCAAGGAGTCAGATCGGATCCGCGATCAGCTCGCCGCGATGGGCGTGGCGATCAAGGACGGAAAGGATGCCGAAGGACAGCCGATCACCACCTGGGAGGTCGCGCGATGAGCCGTTCCGCACCCGCACTGCGCCCGTATCTGCCCGACGACGCGCCGCTGCTGGCGGCGATCTTCGCGGCCTCGATCATGGACCTGACCGGCGACGACTACAGCGAGGCGCAGCAGGAAGCCTGGGCGATGGCCGCCGACGACGAGGCGGCCTTCGGCAAGAAGCTCGCCGGCGAGCTCACGCTGATCGCGACCTTGCAGGGCGCGCCGGTCGGTTTCGCCTCGCTGAAGGGCGCCGATCTCATCGACATGCTCTATGTGCATCCGAGCGCGGTCGGGCAGGGCGTCGGCAGCGCGCTGTGCGATGCGCTGGAGAAGATCGCGAGCGCCCGCGGCACCAAGACCCTGAAGGTCGATGCCAGCGACACTGCGCTGGAATTCTTCCGCAAGCGCGGCTACGTCGCCCAGCAGCGCAACTCGGTCACCATCAACGACGAGTGGCTTGCCAACACCACGATGCAGAAGCAGCTCGATGGTGTCGCCACCCCGGGAGGCCACGCGTGAGCCGCGAGCGCCTCTATCTGTTCGACACCACGCTGCGCGACGGCGCGCAGACCAACGGCGTCGACTTCACGCTGCAGGACAAGCAGGTGATATCAGGCATGCTCGACGCGCTCGGCATCGACTATGTCGAGGGCGGCTATCCCGGCGCCAATCCGACCGACAGCGAGTTCTTCAGCAGGAAACCCGCCTTCGCGCACGCGCGCTTCACCGCCTTCGGCATGACGCGGCGGCCGGGCCGCTCGGCGTCGAACGATCCCGGGCTTGCCGGCATCCTCGAGGCCAAGGCGGACGCGATCTGCTTCGTCGCAAAATCCTCCGCCTACCAGGTCCGTGTCGCGCTCGAGACCACGAATGAGGAGAACCTCGCCTCGATCCGCGACAGCGTCGCGGCCGCGAAGGCGCTCGGCCGCGAGGTGATGGTCGACTGCGAGCATTTCTTCGACGGCTACAAGGAGAACCGCGACTACGCGCTTGCCTGCGCCAAGGCGGCCTATGAGTCCGGCGCCCGCTGGGTGGTGCTGTGCGACACCAATGGCGGCACCATGCCGCATGAGATCGAGACCATCGTCGGCGACGTCGTCAAGCACGTGCCGGGTGCCAACATCGGCATCCACGCCCATAACGACACCGAGCAGGCGGTCGCCAATTCGCTCGCCGCGGTGCGCGCCGGCGCGCGGCAGATCCAGGGCACGCTCAACGGCCTTGGCGAGCGCTGCGGCAACGCCAATCTCTGCTCGCTGATCCCGACCCTGAAGCTGAAGCAGGAGTTTTCCGACAAGTTCGAGATCGGCGTCACCACGGAGAAGCTGGCGACGCTGATGAAGGTGTCGCGCACGCTCGACGACATGCTGAACCGCGCGCCCAACCGCCATGCGGCCTATGTCGGCGAAAGCGCGTTCGTCACCAAGACGGGCATCCATGCTTCCGCTGTCATGAAGGATCCGCAGACCTACGAGCACGTGCGGCCGGAACTGGTCGGCAATCACCGCAAGGTGCTGGTATCGGATCAGGCCGGCCGCTCCAACGTGATGGCCGAGCTCGACCGGGCCGGCATCGCCTATGACAAGAGCGATCCGCGGCTGACGCGGCTGGTCGAGGAATTGAAGGAGCGCGAGGCCGCGGGCTTCGCCTATGAATCCGCCAACGCATCGTTCGATCTGCTGGCGCGCCGCACCCTCGGCAAGGTGCCGGAATATTTCAAGGTCGAGCAGTTCGACGTCAATGTCGAGCAGCGCTACAACGCCAACGGCCAGCGCGTCACGGTGGCGCTCGCGGTGGTGAAGGTCGATGTCGACGGCGAACGGCTGATCTCGGCCGCCGAAGGCAACGGCCCGGTCAACGCGCTCGACGTCGCGCTGCGCAAGGACCTCGGCAAGTACCAGAAATATATCGATGGCCTGAAGCTGATCGACTACCGCGTGCGTATCCTCAATGGCGGCACCGAGGCGGTCACGCGCGTCTTGATCGAAAGCGAGGACGAGACCGGCGAGAGCTGGACCACCGTCGGCGTCTCGCCCAACATCATCGACGCCTCGTTCCAGGCGCTGATGGATTCGGTGTTTTACAAGCTGGTGAAGTCGGGCGCGCAGGCGTGAGACTGTAGCCCGGATGAGCGAAGCGATATCCGGGCGCGTCTCGATCGGTTTCCCCGGATGTCGCTTCGCTCATCCGGGCTACAAGTCCGGGAGGAGGGCCCATGATCGACCACGTCTCCGTCGGTGTCCGCGATCTCGAACGCGCCGCGCGGTTCTACGAGCCGACGCTGGCCGCGCTTGGCCTGAGCCGCCTCGTCACGCGGCCGGCGACGATCGGCTTCGGCAAGGCCTATCCGGAGTTCTGGATCAATCTGCGCGCCGCGATGGCGCCGGTCGCGCATGAGAATGGCACCCATATCTGCCTGCGCGCGAAGACCACCGCCGAGGTCGATGCCTTCCACACGGCGGCGCTGGCGTCAGGCGGCCTCTCCGACGGCCCTCCGGGCCTGCGCCCGCACGACCGCGTGCGCTACTATGCGGCCTTCGTCCTCGATCCCGACGGCAATCGCATCGAGGCCGTGACGTTTCCGAGCGAGTAGTAAGGATTTCAGGCCGGCACTTATCTCGACCCGTCATCCCGAGGAGCGCGTTTCCAAGGATGCGCGGCCACCGGCGGGGCCGTCGTGCTTCGAGACGGCCGCTCTGCGGCCTCCTCAGCATGACGGTGATGGAGCCGAAAGTGCGGCGAACAGTTACAGCCGTCGCGCCACTTCGGGCGCGAGATCCTTCGCGGCCTCGGGCGTGCGTGCCACCGCCGAACGCAGCCGCGGCAGGATCTCGTCGACGCGGTCGGCCATCAGGACGTTGATCGGCAGAGTCGGGCGGATGAACTCGGTCATGCGCATGTGGTTCAGCAGCGAGAGCAGGGGTTCCCAGAAGCCATCGACGTTGGCGAGCAGGATCGGCTTGTGGTGACGGCCGAGCTGCTGCCAGGTCAGTTGCTCGACCAGCTCTTCCAGCGTGCCGATGCCGCCGGGCAGCGCGACGAATGCATCCGAGCGCTCGAACATCAGGCGCTTGCGCTCATGCATGTCGGGCGTGACGATCATCTCCTGGACCGAGGTCAGCGCGTTCTCGCGCGCGCGCAGGAATTCGGGAATGATGCCGGTGACGGAGCCGCCGTGGTCGAGCGTGGATTTCGCGACCGCGCCCATCAGGCCGATCGAGCCGCCGCCATAGACCAGGCGCACGTTGTTTTCGGCAAAGCTCTTGCCGAGCGCGACGGCAGCTTCAACGAAACGGGGATTGTTACCGGGGCCGGAGCCGCAATAAACACAGACAGTCTTGATTTGGTTCATACGATCCTTGTGGCACTGCAGCGTAAACAGGGTCAAGAGTCGGATATGGGGATTGAGAGGCGAAAAATCCCGTAAACTCCCGCGAATCGCGAACAATTTTCATCATATGCCTGTACGCCGCGTTCAAACGATCTATATGACGGGCACAATGGCAAACCGTGGAAAAGATGTGGCAGCGGACCGCCGCGCCGTGACCGCGCGGGCGGGCGCCTGATGGTGCCGCCGCAACAGAATGTGACCGGCGCCGCACAGCCCACGGCGACGCCGCCGGCTGCCGAGAAGGGGACGCTGCTCGGCACCCTCGTTCATCTCTGGCCCTATATCTGGCCCGGCGATCGCGCCGATTTGAAGATGCGCGTGATCTGGTCGGTGGTGCTGCTGCTGTTCGCCAAGCTTGCCACGCTGTCGGTGCCGTTCACCTTCAAATGGGCGATCGATGCGCTGAACGGCACGGGCTCTGCGCCGGTTGCGGCCTCGAACTGGGCGATCTGGCTGATCGCCTCGCCGGTGCTGATGACCATCAGCTACGGCGCGGTGCGCATCATCATGGCGGTGCTGACGCAGTGGCGCGACGGCATCTTCGCGCGCGTCGCGATGCACGCGGTGCGGCGGCTCGCCTACATCACCTTCGTGCACATGCACGAGCTGTCGCTGCGCTTCCATCTCGAGCGCAAGACCGGCGGCCTGACCCGCGTGCTGGAGCGCGGCCGCTCCGGCATCGAGACCATCGTGCGGATGGTGATCCTGCAGCTGATCCCGACCATCGTCGAGGTCGCGCTGCTGGCGGCGGTGCTGCTCTGGCAGTTCGACTGGCGCTACGTGCTCGCGGTGCTGCTCACGGTCGTCGTATTCATGTACTTCACCTATATCGCGACCGAATGGCGGATCGAGATCCGCCGCAGGATGAACGATTCCGACACCGAGGCGAACACCAAGGCGATCGACTCGCTGCTCAACTACGAGACGGTGAAATATTTCGGCGCCGAGGAGCGCGAGGCGCGGCGCTACGACCGCTCGATGGAGCGCTACGAACAGGCCAGCGTGAAGACCTACACCTCGCTCGCCGTGCTCAACACCGGGCAGGCGATCATCTTCACCGCGGGGCTGACCGCGACCATGCTGATGTGCGCGTTCGGCATCCGCGACGGCACGCACACCGTCGGCGATTTCGTGCTGATCAATTCGATGATGATCCAGCTCTACCAGCCGCTGAATTTCATGGGCATGGTGTATCGCGAGATCAAGCAGGCGATCATCGACATCGAGAAGATGTTCGACGTGCTGGCGCGCGATCCCGAGGTGAAGGACCTGCCGGGGGCCAAGCCGCTCGCGGTATCCGCCGGCAGCGTGCGGTTCGAGGATGTTCGCTTCGCCTATGAGGCGGACCGGCCGATCCTGAAGGGCCTGAGCTTCGAGGTGCCGGCCGGCAAGACGGTCGCGATCGTCGGTCCCTCCGGCGCCGGCAAGTCGACGATTTCGCGGCTGTTGTTCCGTCTCTACGACGTCTCGAGCGGCCGCATCCTGATCGACGGTCAGGACATCAAGACCGTGACGCAGGCCTCGCTGCGCTCGGCGATCGGCATGGTGCCGCAGGACACCGTGCTGTTCAACGACACCATCCGCTACAACATCCGCTATGGCCGCTGGGACGCCGGCGACGACGAGGTGGAGGAGGCGGCGCGCCTCGCGCAGATCGACGGCTTCATCCGGATGTCGCCGCAGGGCTATGAGACGCAGGTCGGCGAGCGCGGCCTGAAACTCTCCGGGGGCGAGAAGCAGCGCGTTGCGATCGCGCGCACGGTGCTGAAGGCGCCGCCGATCCTGGTGCTGGACGAGGCGACCTCCGCGCTCGACAGCCACACCGAGCACGAGATCCAGGGCGCGCTGGAGCGGGTCTCGCGCAACCGCACCTCGCTGGTGATCGCGCACCGGCTGTCGACCATCGTCGGCGCCGACGAGATCATCGTGCTGGACCAGGGCCGGATCGCCGAGCGCGGCACCCACGCGCGGCTTTTGGCCGCCGACGGCCTCTATGCCAGCATGTGGAACCGGCAGCGTGAGGCCGAGGAGGCCCGCGAACGGCTCGCCCAGGTCGATGACGAGGGCACCGCGCCGAATCGGCTGCCGCCGGCGGTCACTGAATCGTCGGAGGATTCCACCCCTGACGCGGGTGAGAAACCCTTGCCGACCGCCGCGGAATAGTCGATTTAGGGCCTCTCCCGCCAAATGGGGCGGGGAAACGCAAGCGAGCTCTGATGTCGATCGCCAATTCCATCCGCGCGCAGATCCCGCCGATCCACCCGGAGGGCTATCCCTTCATTGGCGGCTTCGCTCTGGCGAGCCTGATCCTGTTCTGGATCTGGACCCCGCTGGGCTGGATCGGGACGCTGCTGACGGTCTGGTGCGCGCTGTTCTTCCGCGATCCGGTCCGGGTGACGCCGCTGCGCGACGGCATCGTGGTGTCGCCGGCCGACGGCCGCGTCTCGATGGTGGTGCAGGCGCTGCCGCCGGCCGAACTCGGGCTCGGCGACAAGCCGCTGCCGCGGGTCTCGGTGTTCATGAGCGTGTTCAACTGCCATGTGAACCGCAGCCCGGTGGTCGGCCGCATCGACCGCATCGCCTACCGTCCCGGCGCGTTCATCAATGCCGAGCTCGACAAGGCGAGCGAGGACAATGAGCGCAATTCGCTCGTCATCTCGACCTCGAACGGGCGCATCGGCGTGGTCCAGATCGCAGGCCTCGTGGCGCGGCGCATCGTCTGCTTCGTCAAGGAGGGCCAGTCGATCGGCGCCGGCGAGCGCTTCGGCCTGATCCGCTTCGGCTCGCGGCTCGACGTCTACCTGCCCGAAGGCACCAAGGCGCTGGTCTCCGAGGGGCAGACCGCGGTCGCCGGCGAGACAATTCTGGCGGATTTCCGCAATGCCGATCCGGGCCGCACATACCGCGCCGATTAACTCTGTTTCGCCAGCCCCATCAGCCGGTTCCCGCCGCAATGGCGGAGCCGGGCGGCGCTTGCTATATTCATTGGGCCATGACGCCATTCGATCCGAATTCCACCGAGTATCGCCGCCGCCGGTTCCGCCCGATCCCGGTGCGGATGCTGGTGCCGAACATGATCACGCTGCTGGCGATCTGCGCCGGCCTCACCGCGATCCGGCTGTCGACCGAAGGGCGGATGGAGCTGGCGGTCGCCGCGATCGTGTTCGCCGCGATCCTCGACGGCATCGACGGCCGCGTCGCCCGCATGATCAAGGGCCAGTCGAAATTCGGCGCCGAGCTCGACAGTCTCGCCGACTTCGTCAATTTCGGCGTTGCGCCTGGCCTGATCCTGTATTTCTGGCAGCTGCATGAGCTGAACAACGGCGGCTGGATCGCCGCGATGGTGTTCGCGATCTCGGGCGGCCTGCGGCTTGCGCGTTTCAATGCCTCGATCGACGATCCCAACAAGCCGGCCTTCGCCGCCAACTATTTCACCGGCGTGCCGGCGCCGGCCGGTGCGATCACCGTGCTGCTGCCGATCTATCTCGCCTTCCTCGGCGTGCCGATGCCGCCGGCGACGCTGACGGCGTTCTACACGCTCTTGATCGCCTTCCTGATGGTGTCGCGGCTGCCGGTGTTCTCCGGCAAGACCGTGAAGATGCGCGTGCCGCCGGAAATGGTGCTGCCCGTGTTCGTTGCCGTGGTGTTCTTCGTCGCGCTGCTGATCGGCTATCCCTGGCACATCCTGTCGGCGGGCTCGGTTGCCTATTTGATCAGTCTGCCCTGGGGCTGGAAGTCCTATCGCGACCAGGAGCGCCAGCTTGCCGCGCAGACGCAAGCCGCGGGCGCGCCGGTGGTGGCATCACCTGCGGCTCCCTATGCGGCGCCGGTCGCGGACAGTGACCACGACGATCGTCCGACGCATCTGCATTGATGCCTCTGCGTAACCCGTCATCCTGAGGTGCGAGCCTTGCGGCGCAATTGCGCCGCTGGGCGAGCCTCGAAGGATGCACGGCCCGGCTCCGAGATCGGAGCCGTGACCCTGCGAGGGCCGCTGAAGAAGCGGCCATCTCCAGCGACAAGGATTTCGCCGTTGCGCGGGGGTGACGGCGATAGAGTGGTTTCATTCCAGCAAATATCAGCCATGAGCGTGCCTCGGTTGGGTTCGCCTGCGATCTCGGCTATAGGCTGAGACGGCCCAGCGAACGCCAAAAATCAGGAGAGAAACGCCGTGACGACATCCGCTTCCGCCCCGCTTCCTGCTTCCGTCCTTGAAGCGTTGGCGCGCTACGACACGCCGACGATCTGCAACGCGATGGAGATCGTCGCGCCGGAGCGCCGTCTGATCGGCTACACCGTGAAGCCGCTGGTCTGCCCGTTCCCGACGCTGCCGCCGATGGTGGGCTACGCCCGCACCACGACGATCCGCTCGGTGCTGAAATCCGGCCTCTCGGCCGAGGAGCAGTCGAAGCGCCGCATCGACTATTACGAATATGTCGGCACCGGCTTCGGCCCGCGCATCTCTGTGATCCAGGACATCGACGGTCCGGACGTCGGCTACGGCGCGTTCTGGGGCGAGGTGCAGAGCAACGTGCACAAGGCGCTCGGCTGCCTCGGCGTCATCACCGACGGCTCGATCCGCGACATCCCGCAATGGGCGCCGGGCTTCCAGGCGCTGGCCGGCTCGATCGGCCCGTCGCATGCCTGGGTGCATGCGGAGAGCTTCGGCGGCGAGGTCCGCGTCGCCGGCATGACGGTGCGATCCGACGATCTGATCCACGCCGACAGCCACGGCGCCATCGTGATCCCCTACGAGGTCGCGGCGAAGCTGCCCGAGGCCGCCGAACTCTGCGGCCGCCGCGAGACCCCGATCCTGGACATTGCGCGCAGCAAGGATTTCTCGCTCGAGAAGCTGAAGGATGCGCTGAAGCGTTCGGCGGAAATCCACTGAGCGCGCGTTGTCGATTTGCGGAACGGCGGGCCGAAGGGCCCGCCGTTTTGCTTTCGGTGTCAGGCCGGCGCAACCTTCGCGATCTCGTTAGCACCGCGAACCGTCATATCGATGGCGACATAGAGGATCACGGCGAGGCCGACATAGGCGATCCAGCGGTGGTTCTGCAGCAGCCGCGCGATGAAGGAAGCCGCTGCGCCCATCATCGCGATCGAGAGCGCGAGGCCGAACACCAGCACGATCGGCTGTTCCCGCGCCGCGCCCGCGACCGCCAGCACGTTGTCGAGCGACATCGAGACGTCGGCAACGATGATCTGCGTGGTGGCCTGCCACAGCGTCTTGCGCTGGCCCTTTGCGCCATCGGCATGTTCGGCCGTGGTCTCGTGCGCGTCGGCGCGCAGCTCGCGCCACATCTTCCAGCACACCCACAATAGCAGGATGCCGCCGGCCAGCAGCAGGCCGACGATCTGCATCAGCTGCGTGGTGACCAGGGCGAACAGGATGCGCAGCAGTGTCGCGGCACCGATGCCGATCAGGATCGCCTTGCCGCGCTGCTTCGCCGGCAGGCCGGCCGCGGCAAGGCCGATCACGACGGCATTGTCGCCGGCCAGCACGAGGTCGATGACGACGACTTGCAGCAATGCGCTGAGGGCGTCGAGTGAAAGCAATTCGGGCGAAAATAGTTCGGACATGGTCGCATTCCCCTTGAGGTCGGGGAGCGGACCCTTGCGACGAAACCGGCTCTTGCCGTCATGCGGACGGCAAATCCACCGCGACGCTTATCCGCGTCGCGGGTCGAAGCAGGGCCACTCCAACTGAGTTCCAGTCCGACATCGCAGCTTGTGGCTGCCAGAGGGGCCCGGCCTGGGATTACGGTCGTGACACCGGACGCATTGCCGCTTCCTCCTCGAAGAACAGCGCCGCCTGATCCGGTTCGCCGAGGATCGCCGCTGCGCACCCCATGAAGGTGAACGCGCCGGCAAAATCCCACAGCGTGAGGTTCGCCACGCTTGTGCGCACGTGGATCACGCGCGCCGCAATCGCGGTAATGGCTGCCTGAACGAACAGCAACAGGCTGAGCACGGGCAGCACGAGTGCGGGCTCAACCAGACGAAGCGTCAGGACGATCGGCAGCGCGGTCAGCGCGCCGAACAACAGCAGCATGCCGAACGGCTCCAGCGAGGGAGTCTTTCGCAATATCCTGTCTGGAATGGTCGAGGACATTCCAGTCCTTTGCCGATCTTGTGCCGATTTTGGCTTGTCGTTCATATTGAAGATATCAGAACGGGATCTCCCTGACGCGCGACGCGGCGCCGCGCGACCGCCGGCCGCGCGACAAGATGTACGTAGGCGGTTCCCGAGAAGGCCGGTGCCCGGGGCGACTTTGGACGCCGTTTTGGCGGCACCGGCGCGGTGGCATGCCATGGCAAAGTCCGCGCGGCGCCTTTATCTTTGCTGACAGCGCTGGGTGAACGATCGAAAGGCAATTTCGATGAATATGGCAGGCAAGACGGTGCTGATCACCGGTTCCACTGACGGCGTCGGCCGCTACGTCGCGATGAAGCTGGCGTCGGCCGGCGCCCGCGTCCTGATCCATGGCCGCGATACCAAGCGGGCGCAGACGCTCGCCGACGAGATCAAGCGCCTCAGCGGCCGCGAGCCGATGTTCTACCAGGCCGATCTGTCCTCGCTGGCCGAGGTCCGCGAGTTCGCCCAGCTGGTACTCGACGACCAGGAACGCCTCGATGTGTTCGTCAGCAACGCCGGCATCGGTTCGCAAAACGAGGGGCCGGCGCGGCAGACCAGCAAGGACGGCCACGAGCTGCGCTTCGCGGTCAACTATCTCGCCGGCTTCCTGCTCGCGCATCTGTTGCTGCCGCGGCTCAAGGCGAGCACGCCGGCGCGCATCGTCAATGTCGCGTCGCTCGGCCAGCACCCGATCGATTTCGGCGACGTGATGATCACGAAGAACTACAGCGGCGCGCGCGCCTACGCGCAGAGCAAGCTGTCGCAGATCATGTTCACCATCGACCTGGCCGCGGAGCTCGAAGGCTCCGGCGTGACCGTCAATTCTCTGCACCCTGCGACCTATATGAACACCACGATGGTGCGCGCCAGCGGCGCGACGCCGATCTCGACCGTCGAGCAGGGCGGTGATGCCATCCTGCGTCTGGTCCAGGATGACGATGTGGCTGGCCGGAGCGGGCTGTTCTTCGACGGCAAGCGCGAGGCCCGCGCCCATGCTCAGGCCTATGACGCCGAGGCGCGCAAGCGGCTCAAGGCGTTGAGTCTTACGCTCACCGGGTTGCGGGCTTCCTGATCCGGAGCGGCGCCGGCCCCCCTTTGCGACCTTGGGCGCGGATCGCCTCGAACAGGCGCTTGCATGCGGCCGGAATGCCGCGATCCGGCACCGTTGCAATGCCGAGCAAGAGACCCGGCTGTGCGCGCTTCGGTGAAACATACCAGGGCGAGAGCGGGGCGGGCGCCAGCCCGTGCGCGAGCAGTGCCCTGGCGATCTCGACATCGGCGGTCTTGTCCGGCAGCGTCAGCATGACCGCGAGTCCGGCAACCCGCGCGTCGTTGCTCCAGCTCCGTAGCGTCGTCGTCAGCACATCGCGCCTGTCGCAATACGCCCGCTTGGTTCGCCTGAGATGGCGAATATAGTGGCCGTCGCGCATGAACTCGGCGGTCGACAGCTGCACCGCCGGGCCGGGAGCAGGGACGAGGCACGTCGCGACATCGGCGAACTGCGCCGCCAATGGCTCCGGAGCAACCAGAAAGCCGAGGCGAAGCGTCGGCGAGATCGTCTTGCTGAAGGAGCCGAGATGGATCACCCGGCCGGCGCGGTCGAGCGAGGCAAGCGCCGGCGCGGCGCGGCCGTCGAGCTGCAACTCACCGAGATAGTCGTCCTCGATGATGAAGGCTCCGGATTGCGCGGCCCAGTCGAGCAGCTGCGCGCGCCGTTTCGGCGACAATGGCGGACCGAGCGGCGCCTGCTGGCCCGGCGTCACGACCGCGAGCGCCGCGTCGGGGGCATGCTTGAGGCCGTGCTCGACATCGACGCCATTAACATCGACAGGGATCGGGACGACCTCCAGCCGCGCGAGCTCGAGGCCCTTTCGCGTCAATGGAAATCCCGGGTCTTCCATCCACACGCGGCGGCCTTCGAGGCCGAGCACGCGGAGCGCGAGGCCGAGTCCGCCGCTGAATCCCGAGGTGATGACGATTTGCGCTGGCGAGCATTCGAGCCCGCGCGCGATCGCGAGGTGCGCCGCGATCTCGCGTCTCAATTCGAGCTCGCCGCGAGGATCGATGGTGCGTGTCACCGCGCTCAATTCCGCCCGGACGGCGCGCGCGCGGATTCGCGCCAGCAGCTTGGCAGGGAGGCTATCCTGTGCGGGGACGCCCATCCGGAAGTGTCCCTGACCGCTCAGATCCCGAAACATCTCCACGACCGATCCGGGAGCGACCGGCGCATCGGGTTTGGCGGCCTTCCTTGGCCGCCTCGCGACGGTGGTGCCGCCTGCCTTCGATGACACGATGTGCTGGGCGTCCGACAGCTTGTCGTAGGCCGCCCGCACGGTGCCGCGCGCAACGCCGAGCTGCGCGGCGAGATCGAGCCAGGAGGGCAGCCGGGCGCCCGGCACCAGCACGCCATTGTCGATCGCCGCCGCGATCGCCTTGCGGATCTGCTCGGAGAGCGGCGTCCTGGCCGACCGGTCAAGCGCGATGGGAAGCGGGTTGGGCATGGCTCGTGGTACACCAATTCGGTTCATTCTTGGTGCTTCTTTTTGGCGAAGCGTGCCCGCATCTATCGGTTAGCGATGGAGGCACGAGATGAAGACCTTGATGACGACGCTGCTGGCCTGCGCCGCGTTTGCGACCCCCGCTTTGGCGCAATCGGTGACGCCGAAGTTCGAGCATATGATCACGAGCATTCCCGGCAAGTCGCTGATCGCGGTCGAGGTCAACTTCCCGCCCGGCGAGCCCTCGGCGCCGCATCATCACGCCAAATCGGCGTTTCTCTATGTCTACGTGCTCCAGGGCGCGATCGAGAGCCAGCTCGAGGGCGAAGCCGCGAAGATCTATCGGGCTGGCGACAGCTTCTTCGAGCCGCCCGGCGCGCATCACGTGCTCGGGCGCAACGCCAGCGCGACCGAGCCGGCGAAGCTGCTTGCGGTGTTCGTCGTCGACAGCAACGACAAGGCGCTGACCGTCTTCGACAAGGAAGGCCACAAGCAATGAGCATGCGGATCGATTACAACAAGGTCGCGCCCGCGGGCATCAAGGCGCTCGGCGGCGTCTATGGCTACATCACGCAAAGCGGCCTTTCCGCGCAGCTCGTCGAACTGGTCTATCTGCGGATCTCGCAGATCAACGGCTGTGCTTATTGCCTGGACTCGCATACCCGCAGCCTGCTGAAGATGGGAGTCAGGGTCGAGAAGCTTGCGCTGCTGCAGGTCTGGCGCGAGGCGGAGGCGTTGTTCGACTCCGGGGAGCGCGCCGCGCTGGCCTGGGCCGAAACCGTCACCCGCGTGGCGGAGACCGCGATCCCGGACGACGCGTATGAAGCGGCGCGCGCCGTCTTCAGCGAGAAGCAACTCGTCGACCTGACCATCGCGATCGGCCTGATGAACACCTACAACCGGATCGCGATCGGCTTCCGCAACCCGCCGCAGGCGGTAAAGTCGGCTAACCCACCCTACGGTTCTGTCGCTGCACGCCATGCGCGCGCCTTTGCCGTCGTCTCCTGGACGAATGCATCCTTGCCGGTTCGATAGGCTTCGATGTCGTCCTTTGAGGCGGCGGCGAGGGCGCGCTTGATGTCGGAATAGGCGCGGGCCGCGTCCGAGTGCGCGCGCAGATAATCGCGAAACACCAGGCGTGCTTCCCAGCGCGGATGGGACGGCTCCATCATATGCAGATGGTGGGTCCATGGACCCGGCGGCCCCTTGCGGAAGAACAGCTCGCCGGGAAGCCATTGCGCATATTCCGGCATGTAGATGTAGCCAAGTGGCGCGAGCGGCTCGATGCATCGTTGCCTGGCCTCTTCGAGCCTCCGCACGCCAACCAGCAGGTCGATGATGGGTTTCGACGGGAGACCCGGAACGGCGGTGCTGCCGATATGCTCGATGGCCAAGGCGAACGCGCCGAGCGCTTGCTCGATTCGCACGCGCTCCTGCGCGAACAGAGCGGGCCAGCTGGGGTCATAGTCGAAGATGATAATCGATCCGGCGCCATACTTCTCCACGTTCACCCCTGATTGCTTCTCACAGAGTATCCGTGGGCCGCGGCCAAGCGTCACTCACGAATCCTGCTTCACCTCAACAGGCTTCTGCGCGAACTGCGGAAAGATCTCGGCGACGACCGGCCCATCCAGTCGCCACGAATAGCAGCCGCCGACGAAGAATGGCGGCTCGGTGACATCGCGCTGGTGATCGAGCGCGCCGCGGCCCTGCGGGTCCTTGCCGGAGGTCGCGGTCTGGAACAGCGTCGTCACCGCCGGTCCCAGCAGCTCGGCGAGATGGGTGCAGGTCTCGAGCTTGCCGATCTTGCGACGGACCAGTTCGCGCCAGCCCTTGCCGATGCGTTCGCCGACCAGGCGCTGCAGGATGCCTTCGACGTCGAGGCAGGACGGATAGGGAGTCGAGGCCATCGTGGTGCCGGTCTCGCGGATCGTAAAACTGTCGTCGACCGCAAGCCGCAGGCGGATGTCGTGCACGGGATCGTCGGGCTGGTGCAGGCCGCGATGCTTGTCCTGTCGGGCATAGGGTTTGGTGTCGACCAGTCGCGCCTCGACTTCCCACAATCCGTCGTCACGGAGATAGCCGAGACATTCGACGGAGCGGCGGTGCATCAGGCGGCGGGGCTTGCCGTCGGCATTGGTATCGGGTGCGGACATCGGAACTCGCTGGATTGAATCTAGTGCCGATCCAATCGGCCGCGTGCGCCGATGTCAACGCTCGGGCTTGAATGGCGTCATGAGACGTCGTCATTCCGGGATGGCGCGTGAGCGGCAGACCCGGAATCTCTAGATTCCGGGTTCGATGCTTCGCATCGCCCCGGAATGACGGGGGTGACGTCGAGAGCTGCCCTCAGCTCACGCGCCGTTCGCGGTTCTCCCAATACGGCTTGCGCAACTCGCGCTTCAAAATCTTGCCGGCGCCGGAGAGCGGCAGCGGGGTCGCTGTGATGTCGACGCTGCGCGGGCACTTGTAGCCGGCGATCAGCGCCTTGCAGTGCTCGATCAGCTCTTCCGGCGTGGCGCTGGCGCCGCTCTTCATCACCACGACGGCGTGAACCTGCTCGCCCCAGCGTTCGCTCGGAATGCCGATCACGGCGCATTGCGCCACCGCCGCGTGCTGGGCGAGGGCGTTCTCGACCTCGGCCGAATAGACGTTCTCGCCGCCGGAAATAATCATGTCCTTGACGCGATCGACGACGTAGACGAAGCCGTCCTCGTCCATGTAGCCGCCGTCGCCGGTGTGCATCCAGCCGTCGATCACGGCGCGCGCGGTCTCTTCCGGACGCTCCCAATAGCCCATCATCACCATGTCGCCGCGCACCGCGATCTCGCCGACGGTGCCGGTCGGGACCACCTTGTCCTCCGCGTCGACGATCTTGACCTCCGCGCCGAGCGTGGCGCGGCCGGCGCCGCGATGCCGGCCCTTGGCGCGGCCGTCGCCGATATGCTCCTTCCAGTGCAGCAGGGTCGCGATCGGCGACAGCTCGGTCATGCCGTAGGCTTGCGTGAACTCGACATGCGGCAGCGCCTCCATGGCGCGCATCAGCACGGCGTCGCTGATCACGGAGGCGCCGTAGGAGATCCTCTTCAGGGACGACAGATCGTAATTGCCGAGCGTCGGGTGATCGACGAACATCTGGATCATGGTCGGAACCAGCAGCACGTCGGTGATGCGCTCCTTCTGCACGGCGGCCGCGACGCCGTCGGGCGTAAAGCCCTGGATCACGACGTTGGAGCCGCCGGACAGCAGCACCGAATACATCGCGGCGCCATTGGCGAGGTGGAACATCGGCGCCGCGTGCAGATAGATCGTGCTGCTCGGCCACAGGCCTTCGCCGAGCGCGTTGAGCGCATTGGCCATCAGATTGCCATGGCTCAGCATCACGCCCTTGGAGCGGCCGGTGGTGCCGCCGGTGTAGAAGATGCCGGCGAGATCGTCACGGCTGCGCATGGCATCGGCCATCGGCGGGCTGCGCGCGATCAGCGTCTCGTAATTCTCCATGCCGGCCGGCGTCTCGCCCTCGTCGGCATAGACCAGCTTGAGGCCGGGGATGGCGCCTGCCAGCGCCGTGCCGACCGGCGCAAACGCCTTGTCGACGAACAGGATCGTCGCTCGGCAGTCGCGCAGCGCGTCCTCGTTCTCCAGCGGAGACCAGCGGATGTTGAGCGGCACGATTACGGCGCCGGCCCAGCCGACGGCGAGGTAGAGCTCGAGATAGCGGTCCGAGTTCAGCGACAGGATCGCGACGCGGTCGCCGTCCAGCGCACCGAGGCCGCGGATCGCGGCGGCAAGGCGGGCGACGCGGTCGCCGACCTCGCGCCAGTTGCGCCGCCGCTCACCGCAGACGACTGCGAGCCCGTTTGGATTGACCTGCAGCGCGCGCCGCAGTCCGTGCGTGATGTTCACTCGTCTCCTCCCTTGATGCGTTTCTCCTGCGAGGCGGTTTGTCCGCCTTCTCTGCAGCCGGAACGGCTGCTTTGTGCGCTGTTGTCTTGCGCGTTGATGTCACTTGCATTGTTGTCTTGGCGATGCCTTCGGTGAGGCGGATCGCAAATTCCTCGGCGACGGCGCGTCCGCTCAGTTCGCCGCCCGGCTGGAACCAATGGCCAATCCAGTTCAGCGAGCCGGCAATGGCGAAAGCCGCGAGCTTCGGGTCGCAGGGTTTCACCGAACCGTCCGCGACGCCCTGTGAGATATAGTCGCGGAAGGCGCGGTCGATCCGCCGCTTGGCGGTCTGCACGATCTTGCGGTTGTCCTCGCTGAGATCACGGATGTCGAAGCGAACCAGGCTCTTGCCATAGTCCGCGGTCATCAGCTCGGCATAGCGGACGGTGAGCTTGCGCAGCTTATCGAGCCCTGAGCCGCCGCCGGCCGAAGTTTCGGCAATGCAGTCGTCGACCAGCTCGTTGCCGATCGACCAGCACTCGTACAGGATCTCGTCCTTGCCGCGGAAGTAGTTGTAGAGTGCAGGCTTGGTGATGTTCAGCCGCTTGGCGACTTCGTTCAGCGTGGCGCGGTGATAACCCTGTTCGAGGAACAGTGCGACCGCGGTGCGCAGCACCGCCTCGCGCTTCTCGTCGCGGGCGCGGCGCCGGCTCTCGAACGGCAGCCAGGGTGACTCGGTGTTGGAGGAGGGAGGGCTGGCGTCCATCGCGTGGCTGTTGTCGCATTGACTCCGGAAGGTTGCCCGTATATTACCCGTGGGTAATAAATAGTCCAGTGGGTAATTTCCGGGAGGACACGCGATGACGTCACGCACCTATGTTGCCGGGGTCGGCATGATCCCGTTCGTCAAGCCTGGCGCCAATGCGCCGTATCACGTGATGGGCGCGGAGGCTGCGAAGCTGGCGCTCGCCGACGCCGGGCTCGACTACGGCCGTGTGCAGCAGGCCTATGTCGGCTATGTCTATGGCGACTCCACCTGCGGGCAGCGCGCGCTCTATCCGGTCGGCATGACCGGCATCCCGATCGTCAACGTCAACAACAACTGTTCGACCGGTTCGACCGCGCTGTTCCTGGCGCGGCAGGCGATCGAGTCAGGCGCGGCCGATTGTGTGATGGCGCTCGGCTTCGAGCAGATGAAGCCCGGCGCGCTCGGGGCCGTGTTCACCGACCGTCCCAGCGCGTTCGACGATTTCGACGCCGCCGCCGACAAGTTGGTCGACGCGCCCGGCGTGCCGCTGGCGCTGCGCTATTTCGGCGGCGCCGGCCTCAGCCATATGAAGAAATACGGCACGCCGCTCTCCGCCTTTGCAAAGGTGCGCGCCAAGGCGAGCCGTCATGCCAAGAACAATCCGCTGGCGCTGTTCCGGAAAGAGGTCACCGCCGACGACGTGATGAACGACCAGGTGATCTGGCCCGGCGTGATGACGCGGCTGATGGCGTGTCCGCCGACCTGCGGCGGCGCTGCCGCGATTCTGGTCTCGGAGAAATTCGCCGACCAGCACGGCCTCAACAAGCAGGTCCGCATCGCGGCGCAGGCGATGACCACGGATACGCCGTCGACCTTCGGTGCCTCAGACATGATGCAGGTGGTCGGCTACGACATGGCGCGCGATGCCGCCAAAAAGGTCTACGAGGCCGCCGGCATCGGGCCTGATGATCTCGACGTCGTCGAGCTGCACGACTGCTTCGCGCACAACGAGCTGATCACCTATGAGGGACTCGGCCTGTGCGGCGAGGGCGAGGCCGCGAAATTCATCGACGACGGCGACAACTCCTATGGCGGCAGGATTGTCACCAACCCGTCCGGCGGGCTGCTGTCGAAGGGCCATCCGCTCGGCGCCACCGGGCTTGCGCAGTGCTATGAGCTGACGCGGCAGCTGCGCGGCAGCGCTGCGGCGACGCAGGTGGAGGGCGCGCGGATCGGCTTGCAGCACAATCTCGGCCTCGGCGGCGCCTGCGTCGTGACGCTCTACGAACGCGCCTGAGGTCGCCCATGGTCGATCAATCCGCTGTCGGGCGTACATTTACGCCGGTGACCGCGCGCGTGGAGCCGGGGCGCCTGCGCTTCTTCCTCGATACGCTTGGCGAGACGAATGCCGTCTATCGCGGCGAGGCGGCCGCGCAGGCAGCCGGCTTCACGGCGGCACCGGTGCCGCCGACCTATCTGTTCTGCCTCGAGATGATGGATGCACCTGACCCGTTCGAGTTCCTCACGGCGCTCGACATCGATCTGGCCCGCGTGCTGCACGGCGAGCAGCGCTTCGACTATTACGCGCCCGTCGTGGTCGGCGACACCTTGACCTTCCACCCGCGCGTCACTGGCGTGACCGACAAGAAGGGCGGGGCGATGACGCTGATCGTGGTCGACACCCCCGTCACCAACCAGAACGGCGTTCATGTCGCCGACGTCTCGCGCACCGTCGTGGTACGTAATGCGAGGCCGTCATGAGCAGCTCCCCCTCTGTCGGTGATCGTCTTGTCCACAAGGAGTTTCCGCCGATCACCCGCCATCGCCTCGCGCTGTATTGCGGCGCCTCCGGCGATCACAACCCGATCCATGTCGATATCGATTTCGCGAAGGCGGCCGGCTTCCCCGACGTGTTCGCGCACGGCATGCTGGTGATGGGCTATCTCGGCCAGGCGCTGACCGACGCGGTGGCGCCGTCGTGCATCCGCTCATTCTCGACCCGCTTTGCCGCGATCACCCAGCTCGGCGCGAAGCTGACCTGCGAAGGCACGGTGACGGAGCTGATCGAGCAGGGCGGTGAGAAGCGGGCAAAGCTCGCGCTGACGACGAAGGACCAGAACGGCGAGGTGAAGCTCGCCGGCGAAGCGGTTATCGCGCTGTAGGAGAGATTATGTCGAAGCTGAAAGGGAAGGTCGCGCTCGTCTCAGGCTCCGGCCGCGGCATCGGGCGCGCGATTGCGCTGAAGCTCGCCAGCGAGGGCGCGCGCGTCGTGGTCAACGATCTCGATGCCGAGCCGGGCGATGCGGTCGTCGCCGAGATCAAAGCCATGGGCGGCGAGGCGATCGCGGTCAATGGCAGCGTGACCGAGGCCGGGTTTGCCGATCGCTTCGTCGGCAGCGCGATCGATCGGTTCGGCGGTCTCGACATCATCGTCAACAATGCCGGCTACACCTGGGACTCGACGATCCAGAAGATGACCGACGAGCAGTTCCAGGCGATGCTCGACGTCCATCTGGTCGCGCCGTTCCGCATCATGCGCGCGGCGTCGGAGCCGATCCGGGTGATGGCGAAGAGGGAGGCCGAGGCGGGCCGCGAGGTGTTCCGCAAGGTCGTCAACATCTCCTCGATCGCGGGCCTCTACGGCAATGCCGGGCAGGCGAGCTATTCCTCCGCCAAGGCCTCGCTGATCGGGCTGACGCGCACGATGTGCAAGGAGTGGGGCCGCTACAGGGTCAACGTCAATTGTGTGGCGTTCGGCCTGATCAACACCCGCCTGACCCAGCCGATCGAGAGCCAGCAGAAAACCATCGACGTCGCCGGCCGCGACATCAAGGTCGGCGTCCAGCCGCAGATGCTGGAGGCGATGGGCCGCATGATCCCGCTCGGCCGCGGCGGCACGCCGGAGGAGGCGGCGGATGCGGTCTATCTGTTCTGCGCTCCGGAATCGAACTACATCAGCGGTCAGGTGATCGTCGCCGGCGGCGGTCTGCTGATCTGACGAGAGCGTTTTCAGGCGAAGCGGGTGCCGGTTCGCGCCAGGAAAACGCGTCAAAGAAAGAATGCGCAGCGAGGGAATGATGCACTACCGATCGTCCTGGATGACCGAGGAGCTGGACACCTTCCGCGACCAGTTCCGCAAATTCCTCGCCAAGGATCTCGCGCCGCACGCCGAGAAATGGCGCGAGCAGAAGCTGGTCGACCGCTCGGCCTGGCGTGCGCTCGGCGAAATGGGCGCGTTGCTGCCGAGCGTGCCCGAGGCGTATGGCGGCTTGGGGGCCAGCTTCGCCTATGACGCCGCCGTGCTCGATGACCTCGAGAGCACGGTGCCGGAGCTGACCACCGGCGTCTCCGTGCACAGCGCGATCGTCGCACATTACATCGTCAACTATGGCTCGGAGGAGCAGAAGAAGCGCTGGCTGCCGAAGATGGCGTCGGGCGAGATGGTCGGCGCCATCGCGATGACCGAGCCTGGCACCGGCTCCGACCTGCAGGCCGTCAAGACCACGGCGAAGAAGCAGGGCAACTCCTACGTCATCAACGGCCAGAAGGCATTCATCACCAATGGCCAGGCCGCCGATCTCGTCATCGTGGTGGCGCGGACCGGGGCGCCGGGCGCCAAGGGCATCTCGTTGATCGTCGTCGAAACCGCGGGTGCCGAGGGCTACCGCCGCGGGCGCAACCTCGACAAGATCGGGCTGCACGCGTCAGACACCTCGGAGCTGTTCTTCGACAACGTCACGGTGCCACGGGAGAACCTGCTCGGCGCCGAGGAAGGCAACGGCTTCGTGCAGCTGATGCAGCAATTGCCGCAGGAGCGGCTGTCGCTCGCGATCGGCGCGGTCGCCTCGATGGAGCGCGCGGTCAGGATCACCGCCGAATACACCAAGGAGCGCACTGCGTTCGGTAAGCCGCTGCTCGAATTTCAGAACACCGCCTTCAAGCTCGCCGAGCGCAAGACCGAAGCGATGATCGCCCGCGTGTTCGTCGACTGGTGCGTCGAGCGCCTGGTCGCCGGCGACCTCGATACCGTGACGGCGTCGATGGCGAAATGGTGGTGCTCGCAGAAGCAGGTCGAGACCGCCGACGAATGCCTGCAGCTGCATGGCGGCTACGGCTACATGCAGGAATATCCGATCTCGCGCATGTTCATCGATTCCCGCATCCAGAAGATCTATGGCGGCACCAACGAGATCATGAAGCTCCTGATCGCGCGCTCGCTTTGAAATTTCTTCACTGTCATTCTGGCGCATGCGAAGCATGAACCCGGAATCCCGAGTCGCAACCACGAGATTCCGGGTTCGATGCTCGCGCATCGCCCCGGAATGACGCAGAGGGGCGAGTGCGCGCTCATCTCGTTCGACTGCGCGCCGCTACATCGCGCGTACGTTCTTGAGGAATTTGTCGACCTGAACCTCCAGCTCGGAGGCGTTGCTGGCGAGCTCGCCAGAGGCCGCCAGCACGTTCTCGGCGGCCTTGCTGGCGTCGTCGATCGCCTTGGTCGTGCCGTTGATGTTGGCGGTGACCTCCTTGGTGGCCGCGGCCTGCTCCTCGACGGCGCTGGCGATCACGGTCGAGATCTCGCTGATCTGGACGATGACCTGGGAGATCGCCTTCAGCGCCGTGGCGGTGTTGCCGGTCGCGGTCTGCATCTCGTTGATCTGCGCCGAAATGTCTTCCGTGGCTTTGGCGGTCTGGTTGGCCAGCGCCTTCACCTCGGAGGCGACGACGGCGAAGCCGCGTCCGGCCTCGCCGGCCCGCGCGGACTCGATGGTTGCGTTGAGCGCAAGCAGGTTGGTCTGGCCGGCGATCTGGCTGATCAGCGCGACGACGTCGCCGATCTTCTGCGCCATGGTCACGAGGCCCGCGACCAGCTTGTCGGACTTCTCGGCTTCGTCGACCGCCATGCGGGCGATGCGGCTCGCCTCGGTCACCTGGCGGCTGATCTCGTTGACCGAGGACGACAGCTCCTCGGACGCGGACGCCGCGCTCGCCGAGCGCTGATTGACGAATTCGGCGGTCGTCGTCAGCGATCGCGCCGTGCCCTGCATTTGCGTCGAGGCCGACGCCAGCATCCCCGCAAGTCCCTTCACATCCTTCTCGAAATCGTCGGCCAGCTTCACATTGCCTGTCACGACCGACCAGCTCAGCATCGCGCCGGTGTAGTTGCCGCGCTTGTCGGTCAGCCCGGAGACCCGCAGATCGAGCGTTTCCGGTCCGAGCTTGATCTTGGCCGCATGTGGCAGGTTCTTGGGATCGCCGACGATGCGGCGCTGATGCGCCGGGTTCTTGTGGAAGATGTCGAACGAGTTGCCGAGGATCTTGTCCGGCGCCACCGGAAGCAGGTGCTTCACGGTGTCGAGGGTCTTGAGGCTGGTCTGGTTGATGTAGGTGATGTTGAAATCGGTATCGCACATCATGATGTTGATCGGCATGTTGTCGAGCATCTGCAACAGCCGTTCGGTCTGGGTTTCAAGCCGCGCTTTCTCGGTCGCGAGCTCCCAGGTCAGCATCGGGCCGGTGTAGCGGCCGCGCGAATTGGTCATGGCCGTCACGGTGAGATCGAGCGTCTCGCCGCCGATGGTGATGCGCGCCCTGTGCGGCAGGTTCTTCGGGTCGGAAAGCAGCCGGCGCTGATGCTGCGGGTTCTTGTGAAAGATATCGATCGATTGCCCGATCAGCGCGTCGACCTTCACCGGCAGGACGTGCTCGATCTTCTTCAGGTTCTCCCGCGTCGACTCGTTGATGTAGGTGATTTTGAAATTGTCCAGCTCGCAGAGCATGACACTGATCGGCATGTCGTCGAACAGCCGGTACGAACTGTCCGAGCCGATCACGCTTGCGACGCTCTTCATCCCCAACATGCATTGTCCTCCAGCCTTGATAATGATCTTGGTGAATTGAAACGGTGCACCTGATCGGCAGCGGAATGCCTTCCACGGCCGGCCCACGCAGGTGCGCTACACAATTTACAATTTCTGACTGCGTGGAACGGTAGGCGATTCGAATTCCATCAAGAAGGGCGTGCAATGCTCCGCGTGCGCTCGCGCAAAACGCGCAACGCGCGATGCAGCGATGAGTGCAGTCGAAATCGCTGCGCAACACCGCGATTTGCTGCGTAATCCGCGCGATCCTGCGCTGAAAGGTGCGAAGCGACCGATCGCTGCACCGTAGTCTTACGGAAGCAGACGCGTGCGCTCCTAATGATTGTTATCGTGCACATGACGCGTTGGCTTATGCAGATTGTGCCACGCCATCGCGCGCAGCGGAGCGCTTCTGACCGCAATCGTCGCGGCGGCCGCGCGCTGTCGGTCTTGGCGATGTGGCTTGTTCCGCCTGCGCTCTGTGGCGGCGATCGGCAACCTCGCGATGATCGCGAGGTCGCCGCATCGTCGATAGGAGTACCAATGAAAGAAGCACGCACAGGTAGAGTCCCTCGCGCGAGGCCCGATCGAGGCCGCGGACCGGCTCGTGACATCGGTCCCGCGAGCGCGACGAGATCGCCCTGGAGCCGGACGACGGTGACCTGCTCGCCGGCCGGCGGCTTCAATCCTGCCGGCGATCCTCCGCTCTGCGGAAATCGATGATGAAACCGCGTTGCCCATTGCCTACCGCATGGCTTGGCGCCGCTGCGCCCGCGAGACGCAGCTTCGGCCTTGCACCCCATTTCCGTCTATCATACCCCGTGGGACCACGATCCGCGCGAAGCCCAAACGTGCGCCAGTACTTGCAGGGAGCCCTTATGACCAAAAGCAATGCCCGCACCGGAGGCCAGATCCTGATCGACCAACTGGTCGCGCAAGGGGTGGAACGCGTCACCTGCGTGCCGGGCGAGAGCTATCTGGCGGCGCTCGACGCCTTGCACGACAGCCCGATCGACGTCGTGATCTGCCGCGCCGAGGGCGGCGCCGCGATGATGGCGGAAGCCTATGGCAAGCTGACGGGACGTCCGGGCATCTGCTTCGTCACCCGCGGTCCGGGCTCGACCAATGCCGCCCATGGCGTCCACATCGCGATGCAGGACTCCACTCCGATGATCCTGTTCGTCGGCCAGGTCGACACCGGTATGCGCGAGCGCGAGGCGTTTCAGGAACTCGACTACAAGGCGGTGTTCGGCACGATGGCGAAATGGGCGGTCGAGATCGATCGTCCGGATCGCATTCCGGAACTGGTCGCGCGCGCCTTCCGCGTCGCACTGCAGGGCCGGCCCGGTCCGGTGGTGATCTCGCTGCCTGAGAACATGCTGACTGAAACCGCCGCGGTCGCCGACGCGCCGAAGGTCGAGCCTGCGGCGACCTGGCCGGCGCCGGCCGATCTCGAGCGCCTCGGCAGCATGCTCGCCGGCGCCAAGGCGCCGATCGTGGTGCTCGGCGGCTCGGCCTGGACCGCGGAGGCCGCCAAGGGCATCGCGCGCTTCGCCGAGCGCTTCGACCTGCCGGTTACAACCTCGTTCCGCCGCGCCTCGCTGTTCGACGCCGACCACTCGCATTATGCCGGCGATCTGGGCATCGGACCGAGCCCGAAGCTCAGGGATCGCGTCACCGGCGCCGATGTCATTCTTTTGATCGGCGGCCGCATGTCGGAAATGCCGTCCTCGTCCTACACGCTGCTTGACATTCCGGTGCCGAGCCAGAAGCTGATCCATGTCCATCCCGGCGCCGAAGAGCTCGGCCGCGTCTACCAGCCTGCGCTGGCGATCCAGGCGACGCCTGCGGCCTTTGCCGCCGCGGTCGAGACCATGAAGCCCGCGGCCGCGCCGGCCTGGAAGGGCGAGGCGGCCAAGGCGCACGCGGATTACCTCGCCTGGACCGACAAGCCGCGCGAGCTGCCGGGCAGCTTCCAATATGGCGAGGTCGTGACCTGGCTGCGCGATCGGCTGCCGAAGGATGCCATCGTCTGCAACGGCGCCGGCAATTATGCCGGCTGGATTCACCGCCACCATCGCTTCCACGCTTTCGCCGCCCAGCTCGCGCCGACCTCGGGTTCGATGGGCTACGGCGTGCCGGCGGCCGTGATGGCCAAGCGGCATCATCCGGACCGCGTCGTCGTGGCGTTCGCCGGCGACGGCTGCTTCCTGATGAACGGGCAGGAGTTCGCCACCGCCGTGCAGTACGACGCGCCGCTGATCGTCGTCGTCATCGACAACGCGCAATACGGCACCATCCGCATGCATCAGGAGCGCGATTATCCGGGCCGCGTCGTCGGCACCCAGCTCAAGAACCCGGACTTCGCGCTTTATGCCAAGGCGTTCGGCGGCCATGGCGAGCGTGTCGAGCGCACCGAAGACTTCGCGCCCGCGTTCGAGCGCGCGCTGGCCTCCGGCAAACCCGCGATCCTGCACTGCCTGGTCGATCAGCGCGCGCTGTCGGTCGGCAAGGACTTTGTGCCGCAGGCCACGCGCTAGGGCATGATCCGGAAAAGTGCGGAGCGGTTTTCCGAGGAGATCATGCCCAAACAAGAATCCCGTCACGTCGCGATCATCGGAGCCGGCGCGGTCGGCGTGATCAGCGCCATCGAGGCGCTGCGTGAGGGCCACAGCGTCACCTTGATCGATCCGGGCGAGCCCGGCGGCACCCAGGCGGCGAGCTACGGCAATGCCGGCTGGCTGTCGTCGCATTCGGTGATCCCCCCGGCCGAGCCGGGCACCTGGAAGAAGGTGCCGGGCTATCTGATGGATCCGCTCGGTCCGCTGGCGATTCGCTGGTCGTATTTGCCGGAGGCCTTGCCCTGGCTCGTCAAGTATCTGCTGTCGAGCCGGACCGAGGCGCAGGTCGAGGCCACCGCGTGGGCGATGCGCGATCTGTTGAAGGATGCGCCGCTGCTGCACCGGCAGCTCGCCGAGGAAGCCGGCGTGGGCGAATTGATCGAGCGGCGCGGGGTGATGCATGTGTTTCCCTCGCGCGCGCCGTTCGACCGCGATCTCGGCTGGCGCATCCGCAAGCGTGTCGGCATCGAATGGCTGGAGCTCGATGAAGATGAGATGCGCCAGCGCGAGCCCGATCTGCATCCGCGCTACAAATTCGGCGTCGTGGTGGAGGAGGCGGGACGCTGCCGCGATCCCGGCGCCTATGTCGCGGCGCTCGCTGCCCACGCCATCGCGAACGGCGCCGAGCGCGTCGCCGCCAAGGCCACGGGCCTCAGGCTTGCCGGCAACAAGCTGGTCGCCGTCGTCACCGAGAGCGGCGAGATCGCCTGCGACGCGGCTGTCGTCGCCGCGGGCGCGCGCTCCAGGCAACTGACCGCGTCGATCGGCGATCCGCTGCCGCTGGAGACCGAGCGCGGCTATCACGTCATGATCGAGAATCCGGAATGCGGCCCGCGCAATTCGATGATGGCCTCCGATGCCAAGATGGTCGTCAACTGGACCGACAAGGGCCTGCGCGCCGCCGGTACTGTGGAGATCGCGGGGCTTGACGCCGCGCCGAACTGGAAGCGCGCCGAGATCCTGCGCGAGCATCTCTTCAGCATGTTCCCGAAGCTGCCGAGGGATATTCCGCCAGCGCGGATCAAGACCTGGTTCGGCCATCGGCCGAGCATGCCCGACGGGCGCCCCTGCATCGGTTATGCCCGTGCGACGCGCGATGTGGTTTACGCCTTCGGCCACGGCCATGTCGGCCTGGTCGGATCGGCGCGCACCGGCCGGCTGGTCGCGCAACTCCTGAGCGGCAAGGCGCCGGAGATTGCGCTCGCCCCGTTTGCCCCCTCGCGCTTCCTGTAGGAAGCAACGGCGGCGAAGCCTCAGCTGTCGCCGGCCCAGGCCGTGATCGCGGCCGGCGCGATCACGCGTCTCGGTATGTGCGGATTGATCGTTCCGGCGCTGATGTCCTGCGTCTGAACGAGCAGCGAGCGCGCAAACGCCTTGGCATCCTGCTCGGTCGTGAAGGTACGGGTCTGGCGCGCGAAACGGTGATGTCCGGCGTCAGGATTTCGCATGGCGAACGAGACGTACCAGATGGCCTTGTCGGTCTTCATCGCGCCTCTTTGGTGGTAATCCGCCCGCGCGATCGCGACGTCCTGCTCGATGCTCGATGTGCAAGAAGTGCCAAGATAAAGAATCCTGAAATACAACACATTGCGGCGAATAGACTCCTCGGCGAACCAGCAATGCTACCGGATCGGCACGTCTACCGATACTGGCGGCATATTACCTGTCAACCGATGGGTGAAATGACAATGCGCCGTTGCGACGTTGGTTCCATCCGGCAAATTGCCACGCCCTCCCAGGACTTGGGCCAGGACCACGGTTCGATCGTCGAGATCACCAGCGAAGCGGATAGTCGCATCGAGGGGACGTTTCGAACCGCGCTGGCCGATAGCGGCTTCTACGGCCAGACGGTCGCGATCGTCGGCGTCCACCAAGGCAATTGCATCGGATTTTCGTCGGTCGGTTCGTCGGCGACTGGCGATCCCGAGGGGGGAGCGGCGGCCCTGACCCGTGAACTGGTGGCGAGCTGTCACGACCAGTGTCGATACGTTCGAACGGACGACGTAGGCCTCGCTAGATGACCTGGTCCTCCTTGCGTGCGGCGTTGATGGTCCCCTCCACCTCGGCGGCAAGGGCCGTGAGATGTTCGGCGAGCTTGCTGAACAACTCGCGCTTTCGCATGTCAGTCGCCAGGTCGCGGATCAACGCACACTCCGCCGCGTCGCGGCGAAGCTTTTCGAGATGCGTCAGCATGTCCTGCATTTTTGTCCCCGAATGCCGTATTCCGCAACGCTAAGGCGGCACGGAACCTTGCAACAATAACCTGTGATAATTCTGGTGAACCCTGGCGCCGTTTCGCGAATCCTCTGGGCCTTGAGGCAAGCTTGGCTTGTTTCGCTTCGCTCCACCCACCCTGCGGCTCAATCAATTTGTTCTGATTTTCGGAATTTGGCTTGACGGCGGACCCAACTCAGATGTTCAATACGTCCGTCTCACCCGATCGAGGGGCGCTTTGCGGTCGTCACGAACGTGGGTCGAGATGCGGTGGACGCTGATTGCGCAGTTGACGAACGCGCATGAGGCGGACGGCGAAGTCGTGTGGTCCTGACGCCCTAGCGGCAGGTGTCTTTTCGCATTGCGCGATGCGCGTTGTGAAGACGGTGACAAGCAAGCCCAGTCTCACCGGGGAGAGCACGTATAAGCCGTAGCCCATCGCGCAGGGAAAGCCGGGATGTTTCCGGTTACACCTGTGGTCCTACCTCCCGCGTTTTTTACTACGCGGGACCCATGGGTGCGATCGGCACCCGGCTTTCCCTGCGCCCTCTGATCAAGAGAGGGCGGAACGAAGAGCAAGACTCGGACGATTCATGTCGCGAGAATGCGGTTGTTTGACTCACAGACCGCGCAACACATTCGCCGTCGTCCGGGCGAAGGCCGGGACCCATTACCACGAATGCGAATTGTTGCGCGACGTCGGCGCCACCGCCTTCTTCAACAACTCGACCCTGTGGTTATGAATCCCTGCTTTCGCAGGGACGACAGCGAGGATAAGGCGATAGCGCTGCCTCTCTCACGACCCGATCCGCACCACCATCTTGCCGAGCGCCGCACGGGTTTGCATCGTTGTGAAGGCCGCGCGAAAGTCCTCGAATGCGAACACCTTGCCGACAACCGGCGTCAGTCGGCCATCGTTCAGCCATCCCGACAATTGCGTCATCACGCGCGCCTGCGCTTCGGGCTCGCGCCGCGCGATCTGGGCGGCGTCGACGCCGATCAGGAGGCCGCCCTTGAGGAGCGGCAGATTGAACGGCAGCGCGGGGATGTTGCCGGCCGCGAAGCCGACCACGACATGGCGGCCGTTCCAGGCGATCGAGCGGAACGCCTGCAGCGAGACCTCGCCGCCGACCGGATCGAAGATCACGTCGGGGCCATGGCCGCCGGTCGCGTCCTTCAGCGCGTCGCGCCAGTCGGGCTTCGTGTAGTCGACGACCGCGTCGGCGCCGAAGCTTGCGGCGAAGTTGCGCTTCTCCTCCGTCGAGGCCGCGGCGACGACGCGCGCGCCGAGCAGCTTGCCGACTTGAATGGCGGCGATGCCGGTGCCGCCGGCAGCGCCGAGCACCAGCAACTGCTCGCCGGCCTTGAGCGAACCGCGCTCGCCGAGCGCATAGAGCGCGGTGAGGTAATTGGTGCGAAAGGCTGCGGCGGCCTCCATCGACAATCCGTCGGGCATGATCTCGACGGCATCGGGCGGCACCACGATGTGCTCGGCCAGCGCGCCCGAGCGCGCCGCGCCCATCACCCGCATGCCCGGCGCGATGCCGGCGACGTCGCCTGCGACCGCATCGACCACGCCGGCGAATTCCGCACCCGGCGTGAAGGGCAGGGCATCCTTGGTCTGATAGCGGCCCTCGACCTTCAGCCCATCGACGAAGCCGATGCTCGCGGCGTGGACCCGGACTCGGATCTGTCCGGGGCCGGGTTCGGGGGTGCCGATCTCTCTCAGCCCGATCTGATCGATGGGTGCGTATTGCTCGACGACGACCGCCTTCATCCTGTCCTGCTCATTGGTTGGTTTCCTCGATGGCCTTTTCCGTTCCGATTGAATCGGAACGGGGCTCCGGATTCTTGTGTTGACGCGTTTTCTTCACGCGAGCCGGTAGCCGGTTCGTGCGAAAACGCTTCCGGCAAACCTATCCCATGTCCGTTGTTCTACGGGGAGGGGTCTTGTGCATGCAACGGCAGGCTCGCTTGCGGAAAGCCAGCATCTTCAACGACATCGCGAAAAGGCCGACGTTTACCCGTTGTTATCCCTACCAAATTCGGTAACGCGTCCTTAATGGCGTTAACGCTAGGGTTTTCCACGCGGCCCGCCTTGGGCTGCGCGCCGTCCAGGACGGGCAGGTTGCGTACGCGTTGGAGTCTCCTATGGATATCATGACTGGCGCCGGGCTGTTGGCTGGCATCATCGTCATCGCGGTGATGATGTTCATGGGCGGCGACCTGCACATGTTCATCTCCGAACACGCCATGATCATCATCTTCGGCGGCTCGATCGCAGCGACGATGATCCGTTTTCCGCTCGGCGTGATGCTGCACGGCCTGCCGCTCGGCGCCAAATTCGCCTTCACCATGAGCCGGCTGTCGGCCCGCGACCTCGTCGACGAACTCGCCCGCATCGCCGAGATCGCCCGCAAGCAGGGCCCGGTTGGGCTGGAGAAGGTCGAGACCGACGAGCCGTTCCTCGCCAAGGGCATCCGTTACGTCGCCGACGGTTACGACCTCGAATTCATCCGCGACAACATGGAACGCGACCGCGACAACTTCCTGATGCACCTTGACGAGGGCAGCAAGATCTACCGCGCGATCGGCGACTGCGCGCCGGCGTTCGGCATGATCGGCACGCTGATCGGCATGGTGCAGATGTTCGCCAACATGACCGACCCCTCCAAGCTCGGCCCGTTCATGGCGACCGCGCTGCTCGCGACGCTGTACGGCGCGCTGGTCGCCAATTTGTTCTGCCTGCCGATCGCCGACAAGCTGCATGGCAAGCTGCTCGACGAGGAGACCAACCGCACGCTGATCATCGACGGCATCCTGATGATCCGCGACTCCAAGAGCCCCGCGCTGGTGCGCGAGATGCTGCTGGCCTATCTGCCGGAGAAGCATCGCCAGGAGGAAGGCGAGCCGGTTCCGGCCTGACCGGACCGCGCTTTCGGGAAACGCAGCGATGGCCAAGAAAAAGCGCGGCGACGCCCATACCGGAGGTCACGGCTGGTTCGTGACCTTCGCCGACCTGATGGGCCTGATGATGAGCTTCTTCGTGATGCTCGTCGCGTTCTCCACCATGGACAACAACAAGCTGAAGATCGTCGCCGGCTCGATGCGCGATGCTTTCGGCGTGCAGACCAATGTGCGCTATTCCGGCATCGTCGAATCCGACGGCCTGCCGACCCGGCCGAAGCTGAAGAACGTCGAGCACATCTCGCCGGAGGAATCTTCGGCCAATCCGACGCCGGACGAGAAGGAGCGCAGCCAGATCAACGGCGCGCGGCTGAAGATCGACCGCGAATTCGCGCTCGCCTCGGCCTCGCTCCGCCAGGCGCTGCAGGACATGCCGGAGCTGACCGAGATCTCCAAGAACATCATGTTCGAGGAGACCAAGGAGGGGCTCAACCTCGAGATCGTCGACCAAGACGGCCGCTCGATGTTCGCCGACGGTTCCAGGGAGCCGTATGACCGCACCCGCCGGCTGATCCAGAAGCTGGCCGCGCCGCTGAAGGCGACGCCGCTGCGGGTCGCGATCGTGGGGCATACGGCCGCAGGCTTCGTGCCGGCGCGCAGCGATTATGACGGCTTCGACCTGTCCGCGGACCGCGCCAACGCGGTGCGGCAGATCCTGGAGCGGGAAGGGCTGCCGCCGTCGCATATTTTCGCGGTTTCCGGCAAGGCCGACGGCCAGCCGCTGTTTCCCGACGATCCGACGCTGCCGGCCAACCGTCGCGTGACCATCACGTTGATGCGGGAAAATCCGCCACTGCCGCCGGATCTGAAGCCGTAGCTCCGGGTTACCATACTACCGTCAACTACCACTGTTGCGCGGTTGACACGCGAAGCGGAAGCGTCGATAGCCGCGCGCATCAAATCAACCGATCGGGCGTCCCAACCTCGCCATGGCTGTCAGCGTCTCATCTACCGAAGCTCAGGAAGGGCAACCCACCTCCAGCTTCTGGGCCCTGACACTCGGCAGCATAGGGGTGGTGTTCGGCGACATCGGAACTTCGCCGCTCTATGCATTCCGTGAGGCGGTCGGCGGCGCCGCGCACGGCCAGCCGGTCACCCGCATTATGGTGCTGGGCGTGCTCAGCCTGATCCTGTGGGCGCTGTTCACCGTCGTCACCGCGAAATACGTGCTGCTGCTGCTGCGCGCCGACAACAATGGCGAGGGCGGCACGCTCTCGCTGATGGCGCTCGGCCAGCGCGCGATCGGTCGGCGCAGCTGGCCGCTGCTCGCGCTCGGCGTGGTCGGCGCCTCAATGTTCATCGGCGATTCCATGATCACGCCGGCGATCTCGGTGCTGTCGGCGGTCGAAGGCCTCAAGCTCGCCACCCCGCATCTCGAGCACTATGTGGTGCCGCTGACGATCCTGATCCTGGTCGTGCTGTTCTCGGTGCAGAGCTCTGGCACCGCGCGCGTCGCTTCCGCCTTCGGTCCGGTGATGGTGGTGTGGTTCGCCTCGCTGGCGGTAATGGGGCTCGTCCACATCATGGACGACCCGTCGGTGCTGGCGGCAATCAATCCCTATTACGCGCTCCAGTTCATGCTGACCCACGGCACCATCGGTCTGGTGACGCTGGGCGCGGTGTTCCTCGCGGTGACCGGCGGCGAAGCGCTGTATGCCGATCTCGGCCATTTCGGCCGCAAGCCGATCCAGTCCGGCTGGCTGTTCTTCGTGCTGCCCTCGCTGCTGCTGAACTATTTCGGACAGGGAGCGCTGGTGCTGTCCGATCCCAGCGCGATCGAGAACTCGTTCTACCGCATGGTGCCCGACGTGCTGCTGCTGCCGCTGGTCGGGCTCGCCACCGCCGCGACGGTAATCGCGAGCCAGGCGGTCATCACCGGCGCCTATTCGCTGATCAGCCAGGCGGTGCAGCTCGGGCTCTTGCCGCGCTTCGAGGTTCGCTACACCTCGGAGACCCATGCCGGTCAGATCTACCTGCCGCGCGTCAACCGGCTGCTGCTGATCGGCGTGCTGCTGCTGGTGCTGCTGTTCCGCACCTCGAGCGGGCTGGCGTCGGCCTATGGTATCGCCGTCTCCACCACCATGGTCGCCGACGGCATCATGGGCTTCATCGTGATCTGGAAGCTGTGGAATTGGCGTGCGGCGTCGGCGGCGGCCTTGATCCTGCCGTTCGTGATCGTCGACATGACCTTCTTCAGCGCCAATCTCCTGAAGCTGTTCGAGGGCGCCTGGGTGCCGCTGCTGTTCGGCGTCGTCATGGCGACGATGATCTGGACCTGGCGCCGCGGCGCCGCGATCCTGGTCGCCAAGACCCGACGCATCGAGGTGCCGCTGCGCGACCTGATCCACAGTCTGGAGAAGCGGCCGCCGCATATCGTCAAGGGCACCGCGGTGTTCCTGACCAGCGACCCGAGTTTCGTGCCGACCGCGCTGCTGCACAATCTCAAGCACAACAAGGTGCTGCACGAGCACAATGTGATCCTGACCATCGAGACCGCACCGACGCCGCGCGTCGATCTGTCCGAGCGGGTCAACATGGAGAAGGTGAGCGACAAGTTCACCGCGGTGCGGCTGCGCTTCGGCTACATGGAATCGCCCAACGTGCCGAAGGCGCTGGCGGTCGCGCGCAAGCTCGGCTGGCAGTTCGACATCATGTCGACCTCGTTCTTCGTGTCGCGCCGATCGCTGAAACCGTCGGCACAATCCGGGATGCCGCAATGGCAGGACCACCTGTTCATCGCGATGAGCCGGTCCGCCAATGATGCCACCGACTATTTCCAGATCCCGACCGGCCGGGTGGTTGAAGTGGGTACCCAGGTAACTATCTGATCCGGCGCGGGATTCTGAAATGATCGACGGTAATCCATGCGTGACATGCATGGCGGAGACCTGAATCCGGGCTAACCTATGCATTCCTGCCGGGAGTATAGCGCTGCAACCCGGCATTGTGCGGTGCGGCAGAAGACAGAGGCACAGCTTCCCATGTCATCCGAGAGTGCGATCACCGCGGCGGAAACGCCGGCGGCAAACGGCAATGGCGAGGCGCATTCCACCGCCACCTTCAAGGCCCTGATGCTCGGCAGCATCGGTGTCGTCTATGGCGACATCGGCACCAGCCCGCTCTACGCCTTGCGCGAAGCCGTCGTTGCGGCCGCCGGCGGCGAAGGCGCGGTGACGACGCATGCGGTGCTCGGCGTGCTCTCGCTGATCCTCTGGGCACTGATCATCGTCGTTACGCTGAAATACGTCGTGATCCTGCTGCGCGCCGACAACAATGGCGAGGGCGGCACGCTGGCGCTGATGGCGCTGGCGCAGCGTGCGGCGACCAAGGGCGGCGCCGCGATCGTGCTGCTCGGCATCATCAGCGGCGCGCTGTTCTATGGCGACGCCGTCATCACGCCGGCGCTCTCGGTGCTTTCGGCAATCGAAGGCATCAAGCTCGTCACCTCGACATTCGATCCCTATGTCGTGCCGCTCACGGTGGTGATTCTTGTCGTTCTGTTCGCCGTGCAGTCGCGCGGCACCGCGCGCGTCGCGGCCTTCTTTGGCCCGGTGATGTGCGTGTGGTTCGCCCTGATCGCGGTCGCGGCGCTGCCGCAGATCGTGCGGCATCCCGAAGTGCTGTACGCGTTCAATCCGATCCTCGCGGTGTCGTTCATGCTGCATCACGGCGTGATCGGCTTCATCACGCTCGGTGCGGTCTTCCTCGCGGTGACCGGCGCCGAGGCGCTCTATGCCGACCTCGGCCATTTCGGCAAACGACCGATCCAGACCGCGTGGCTGTTCATCGTGCTGCCGTCGCTGGCGCTGAACTATCTGGGGCAGGGCGCGCTCTTGATCGGCAATCCCAAGGGCATCGAGAACCCGTTCTTCCTGATGTTCCCGGACTGGGCCCTGATCCCGATGGTCGCTCTGGCGACCATGGCGACCGTGATCGCGAGCCAGGCCGTCATCACCGGCGCGTATTCGCTGACGCGGCAGGCGATCCAGCTCGGCCTGTTGCCGCGGTTCGAGATACGCCACACCTCGGAAGCGCATTCCGGGCAGATCTACATGCCGCGCATCAACCGCTTCCTGTTCATCGCGGTGATCGTGCTAGTGCTGATGTTCCGCTCCTCGAGCGCGCTGGCGTCGGCTTACGGCATCTCGGTGACCGGCACCATGGTGGTGACGGCGATGATGGGTTTTGTCGTGATCTGGAAGGTCTGGCGCTGGTCGCCGATCGCCGCCGCCGCGCTGGTCGCGCCGTTCCTGTTCCTGGACATCACCTTCCTGGCCGCCAACCTGCTCAAGGTGTTCGAGGGCGGCTGGGTGCCGCTCGCGCTTGGCGGCGCCATGATCGTGGTGATGTACACCTGGCGGCGCGGCAGCCGGCTGTTGTTCGAGAAGTCGCGCAAGTTGGAATTCCCGCTCGCCGATCTCGTCGCGATGCTGGAGAAGCGGCCGCCGCAGCGGGTCTCCGGCACCGCGGTGTTCCTGACCAGCGACCCCGTCAGCGCGCCGACCGCGCTGATGCACAGCCTCAAGCACTACAAGGTGCTGCACGAGAAGAACGTCATCCTGACCATCGAGACCGCGCCGACGCCGCGCATCGATCCGTCCGAGCGGGTGCGAATGGAGCAACTCAGCGAGACCTTCTCCAAGGTGACGCTGAAGTTCGGCTTCATGGAACAGCCGAACGTGCCGAAGACGCTGGCGATCGCCCGCAAGCTCGGCTGGCAGTTCGACATCATGTCGACCTCGTTCTTCCTGTCCCGCCGTGCGCTGAAGCCGGCGGCGCATTCGGGCATGCCGAGTTGGCAGGACCATCTGTTCATCGCGCTGAGCCGCTCCTCGAACGACGCCACCGACTATTTCCAGATCCCGACCGGGCGGGTGGTCGAGGTCGGCACGCAGGTCACGATTTAGGGTCTGCGAACCAGCGTTTCGGCGTGGCATCTAACCCGTTTCGGACGCTTGATTTTCTCTGCGCGAGAGGCGACTTTGCGGCCCGGAACGGCGAGCCGCGCGACGCTCGCCAAAGATGATTTCGGGAGGATATTTCCGTGGCGGACCACAAGGTGGAAGATTTGTTTCCGGACGAGGTGTCGAAGGGCATAGCGGAAGGCCGCTATCTGCTGGTCGACGTCCGTGAGCCCAATGAGGTCGCCGTCGAGGCCTATCCCGAGGGCGTCGTGGTGCCGCTGTCGACGTTCGATCCGGCGGCGATTCCCGATCCGCAGGGCAAGCAGGTGGTGTTCGCCTGCCGTTCCGGCAAGCGCTCGGTGACGGCCTCGCTTGCCGCCCAGGCCGCGGGCCTGCCCTACGACAAGCATCTGGCGGGCGGCATCATCGGCTGGAAGGCGGCGGGACTGCCGACCAAGACCGGCGGCTGATCCCTGACATGACCTCCATGAACAAGGTCTTCGCGGACCTTCCTGTCACCATCTTCGAGGCGATGTCGCAGGCCGCGCGCGACAACAACGCCATCAATCTCGGCCAGGGCTTTCCCGACGATCCGGGTCCGGAGGACATCCGCCGCGCCGCCGCGGACGCCTCGATCAACGGCTATAATCAATATCCGTCGATGATGGGCATCCCGGAGCTCCGTCAGGCGATCGCATCGCATTACGGCCACTGGCACGGGCTCGAGCTCGATCCGATGGCCGAGGTGATGGTCACCTCCGGCGGCACCGAGGCGCTGACCTCCTCGATCCTCTCCGTGGTCGAGCCCGGTGACGAGGTGGTGTGCTTCCAGCCGGTCTATGATTCCTATCTGCCGATCATCCGCCAGGCCGGCGGCATTCCGCGGCTGCTGCGGCTCGAACCGCCGGACTGGCGGCTGAGCGAGGAGATGCTGCGCAGCGTCTTCAATCACAAGACCAAGGCGGTGCTCTTCAACAATCCGCTCAATCCGGCGGCGGTGGTCTATCCGCGCGAGGACCTCGAACTGCTGGCGAGGTTCTGCCAGGAATTCGACGTGGTCGCGATCTGCGACGAGGTCTGGGAACACGTGGTGTTCGACGGCCGCGAGCACGTCCCGCTGATCACGATCCCGGGCATGCGCGACCGCACCATCAAGGTCGGCAGCGCCGGCAAGATCTTCTCGCTGACCGGATGGAAGATCGGCTTCGTCTGCGCCGCGCCGCCGTTGCTGCGCGTCGCTGCGAAGGTGCACCAGTTCCTCACCTTCACGACGGCGCCCAATTTGCAGGCGGCGGTGGCATATGGCCTCGGCAAGCCCGACGGCTATTTCCTCGACATGCGCAAGGACATGGCGCGGAGCCGCGACCGCCTGACCAAGGGGTTGGAGAGCATCGGCTTTCCGGTGCTGAAGTCGCAGGGGACCTACTTCCTCACCGTGGACCTGTCGCCGCTCGGGCTCAACGAGACCGATGCGGAGTTCTGCTGGCGGATCGTGCAGGACTACAAGGTTGCGGCGATCCCGGTGTCGGCGTTCTACGAGCAGGATGCGGTGACGTCGGTCGTGCGTTTTTGTTTCGCCAAGAAGGACTCGACGCTCGACGCCGCGCTGGAGCGGTTGTCGGACGCCGTCCACCGCCGCAAGAGGTAGACCAGAATGCGAGAGCAGAACCGTCGTCTCGTCAGCTTCGTCGGCGCGGTCGCGACGGTCCTGCTGCTCTCGGCCTCCGCTGACGCCGAGGAGCGCACGGTCAACTTCTACAATTGGTCGAACTACATGGCGCCGGGAGTCCTCGAGGACTTCACCAAGGAAACCGGCATCAAGGTCGTCTACGACACGTTCGACGCCAACGAGACGCTGGAGACGCGGTTGCTCGCCGGCAAGTCGGGCTACGATGTCGTGGTGCCGACCGGCTACTTCCTGCAGCGCCAGATTACCGCGAAGGTGTTCCTCAAGCTCGACAAGTCGAAGCTGCCGAACCTCGCCAACGCATGGCCCGTGGTGACGAGCCAACTTGCCACCTACGATCCCGGCAACAATTACGGCGCCAACTACATGTGGGGCACCACCGGCATCGGCTACAACGTCAAGATCGCGGAGAAGATTCTCGGTCCCGACCCGAAGATCGACAGCTGGGACATGGTGTTCAAGCCGGAGAACCTCGCCAAGTTCAAGGATTGCGGCATCCACATGCTGGATTCCGCCGACGACATCCTGCCGGCGGCGCTGAGCTATCTCGGCCTCGATCCGAACTCGACCAAGCAGGCCGACCTCGAGAAGGCCGCCGATCTCGTCATCAAGATCCGGCCCTATGTGCGCAAATTCCACTCGTCCGAATATCTCAGCGCGCTGGCCTCGGGCGAAATCTGCTTCGTGGTCGGATGGTCGGGCGACGTCATGCAGGCGCGCAGCCGGGCGGCGGAAGCCAACACCGGCGTCGAGATCGGCTACACGATCCCGAAGGAGGGCGCGCAGATGTTCTTCGACAATCTGGCGATTCCGTCGGATGCGAAGAACGTCGCAGAGGCCTATGAGCTGATCAACTACCTCTACCGTCCCGAGGTCGCGGCGAAGAACTCGAACTTCCTGTCCTACGCCAACGGCAATCTGGCGAGCCAGAAGCTGATCGATCCGAAGATCTTCAACGACAGGAACATCTATCCCGACGAGGCGATGCAGAAGAAACTGTTCGTGATCACCGCGCGCGATCCGGCGACGCAGCGGATCATCAACCGCCTGTGGACAAGGGTGAAGACCGGGAAGTGACGCGTCATTCCGGGATGGTGCGTCAGCACCAGACCTGAGATGCGCAATTGCGCATCGGGAAATCTCGAGATCCTCGGTGCGCAATTGCGCACCTGAGGGGTCGATGCTTCGCATCGCCCCGGAATGACAAGTTGGATGAGCCTACCGCCAGCGCCGGTGCAGCCAGAGCCATTGATCGGGATACTCACGGACCCAGCCCTCGACGACGTCGGTGATCACCTGCATGGTGCCCTGGATATCGATCTGGCCGGATGCGTCGAACACCGGCTTGACTTCCTCGGTGACCTCGCCGCGGAAGCGGCCGTCGGGCAGGCGGATGATCCGCGTGCCGTGGATCGGGCAATCGATCTGCCGGCGCAGGCGCGCCAGCAGTGGATTAGCCGTGGTCTTGCGGCCGAAGAAGGTGACGGGGACGCCGTTGGTCAAATACTGATCGACCAGCATCGCGACGTGCTGGCCGTTCTTCAGCGCCTGCGCAAGCTTGAGCGGCGCGTCGCGGCCGGCCGGCACCAGTGTGCCCAGGTTGACTGCGCGGATGCGCTCGATCGCGCGGTCGGCGGCTTCGATGTTCGGCCGCCGAAACAGGATGGTGGCGTCGAGCCCATGCGCTGCGGCGGCAATTGGAGAGAGCTCCCAGTTGCCGAGATGTGCGGCGAAGAACAGTGCCGGCTTGCCGTCGTCACGCAACTGGTCGAACAGCTGTTTGCTGCGCGCCGAGAATTCGACGCGACCCGGCTTGTCGGGATTCTGGGGATCGTGGTCCCAGATGCGGTCGATGTGCGCGAATTCAGCGCCGATGCGTCCGAGGTTGTGCCAGACGCCCGTCAGGATCTCCTCGATCTCCGCCGGTGACTTTTCCGGGAAGGCGGCCGTGAGGTTCTCGCGACCGATGCGATCCTCACGCAGCCGGCGGCCGATGAAATGGGCGGCGCGGCCGAAGAACCTTGCGGTCTTCTCGGGATCGAAATAGCGCGTTGTACGCAGCAGGCCGATCGTCAGCCCGCCGATCGCCGCGTCGGTCACGGGCTTCGCGGCGTCACGCAGGTGCGCCCTGGTGCGAAGGAGCAGACGTTTCATCTGATGAGGCGAGGGCGCTAGGCCGGCTCGCGCGTCAAGATCAGTGAGGCGTTCTGCCCGCCGAACCCGAACGAGTTCGACATCACGGCGGTCACCTTGGCATCGCGCGCCTTGTTACCGACCACGTCGAACGGGATCGCGGGATCAGGCACCTCGTAGTTGATCGTCGGCGGAATCCGCTGATGCTCGAGCGTGAGCAGCGAGAAGATCGCCTCGACTGCACCGGCGGCCGAGATGGTGTGGCCGACCATCGACTTGTTCGACGACACCGGAATGTTTTTGGTATGTTCGCCAAACACGGCCGACGTCGCAAGATACTCCATCTTGTCGTTTTCCGGCGTCGAGGTCCCGTGCGCGTTGATATGATCGATTTGCTCGGGCTCCATTCCAGCATCGGCGAGTGTCTTGCGCACGCAGCCGATCGCCGGCTTGCCGTCCGGGGCCGAGCGGGTGCGATGGAAGGAATCGGTGAGCTCGCCGCAGCCGGCAACGACGCCGAGGATGCGCGCGCCGCGCGCCATCGCGGCCTCGTAGCTCTCGAGCACCAGCGCGCCGGCGCCTTCGGCCATCACGAAGCCGTCGCGGTTCTTCGAGAACGGCTTTGAGGCGGCTTGCGGCGGATCGTTCTGGGTGGAGAGAGCCGACAGCAGCGAGAAGCGCACCATGGCTTCCGGGTTCACCGAGCCGTCGGTCGCGACGCACAGCGTTGCATCGGTTTCGCCGCGGCGGATCGCCTCGACGCCGAGCTGGATCGCGGTCGCGCCGGACGCGCAAGCCGTCGACAGCGAAATCGGCGAGCCTTTGGTGCCGAAGGTCTCGGCGAGGTGGAGCGCGACGGAGCCGAAGGTGAAGCGTCGGTGAAAGTGCGCGAACTTCCCGCCGCTGCAGGTCGCCAGGTATTCGATGATTCCAAAGTCCTTGGTCGGAACCTCGCGCGCGACTTCGAGCCGCTGCGGCCACTCGGTCTCGATCGGTGCGACTGCCAGGAACAGCGGGCCTGGAAAGTCGCCCCTGCTGCCGATGCCGGCTTGCTCGAGCGCTTCCTCGGTCGCGATCTCCGCCAGACGCTGCGACAGGCTGGTCGAGGAGAACGGGTCGACGGTGACGAAATCGACGGCGCCGGCCATCGTCGTCTTCATGCCGTCGAGCGGGAAGCGTGTCACGGTCTTGATGCCGGACTCACCCGCGGTGAGGCGCTTCCAATTGTCGGTCTTGCCGCCGCCGAGCGACGTCACGATTCCCATGCCGGTCACGACGACGATCGGTCGGCCGAATTTATCGCGTGGTGCTGTCATGGTGTCCCCGTCGGTGCTTGCGCCGAATTACTTGACGGCCTCGACCAGTGCCATGCCTTCGCCCTGCCAGTGGCCGACCCCCAACACGACAATCTGGGTTGGCGCTTCGGTATTTTCAACCTCCAGCCCGGTCGGGTCGTTGGCCGGATAGAGCGCGCCGCGCGAGATCGACAGCGCGGCCAGCGCGAGCCCGAGCGGGAACTGCGCCTCCATGGTATGGCCAAAGGTCGTTCCGGTGGCGCGGACGGCAAAGCCGGCATGCTGGCTGAGGAATGCGCGCTCTTCGGCGGTCGCAGGCTCGGCACCGGTCGCGCCCGTGATCAGGATACCGTTGTCGCCGCTGACGCCGAGCTGCGGCCACAACGCCTGCAGCGATCTCGTCACGGCGCCCGGCTCCTTGCGTCGGGCGAGGTCGGCGACCACCTTGGTCAGCTTGGCGTACGGCTTTGCGCCGCGGGCCTCGGCATGTTCGCGCGATTCCATCACCAGGAAGGCGCCGGCGGAGCCGATAGCAAAGCCCGGGTTGTTCCTGCGGGCCCAGACCGAGCTATGCTGGTCCTTGAGGGCGAGATCGCCGAATGCATAAAGCATCAAGAGGTCGCCGCGATCGCCGTTATGAGCGGCACCGACCAAGGCGATGTCACTCTGGCCGGCCCCGATGCGCGCGACCGCGATCCGTGCCGCGTCGATGCTTGAGGCTTCCTCGCCCATGAAGGTGCGCGAGGTCCCGCACACGCCGTGAACGATCGCGATGTTGCCGGCGAGCAGGTTGGAGAGCTGCGCCAGGAACAGCGTCGGGCGCAGCTCGTTCATCAGCTTCTCGTTGAGCAGGGCGGGCGGCAGCTTGCCCTGCGCGTCGGCGTTCATGATCGCCAGGTCGACATTGAGGTCACGCTCGCCGCCACCGGCTGCGATGATCATGTCCATCCGCGACAGGATTTCCTGATTGCCTTTGACGCCGGCGGAATCGAGCGCCAGCCCGGCGGCATAGGTACCGATCCGCTGCCACGTCTCCATCTGACGCTGATCGCCTTTCTTCGGGATCTGGGCGTCGAAGCTGACGGGGGCGATCGGATGGATCACGTATGGCGCGAGACGCTTCTCGTCGGCATTGACGCGCCGGGCGCCGAGCGCCTCCCAATGCGCATCCAGCCCTTCGCCAAGCGAGGAGAGCAGGCCTACGCCGGTGATCCAGACTTCCTTCTCAGCCATTGCTCATTGCCTGCTGCGGAAACCCGATCTTGGTGGCCATCGCATCCATGTGCACGCGCAAGTCCGGGCTGGGGAAGGGGATATGACGGAAGGTCAGCTCGGCATTGCACTTGAGCTCCTTGCCGACGCGAACCTTCGCCGAGGTCACGGCGAATCCTGAACCTTCGTGTTCGATCTTGGCCTCGATGGTCAGGAGCGAACCGGGGCTGACGAAGCCGCGCATCTTGGCTTCCTTGACCATGGCGAGGAAGGGCATGCGCTCGAACTTGGTCAGACCGAGGATCAGCCAGCCCGAACTCTGGGCCATTGCTTCGGTCAGCAGCACGCCGGGCATGATCGGATAGCCCGGGAAGTGCCCCGCGAACACCGAATGGCTGTCGGGCGGGACCTCCGCCTCGACGACAATGGTCCTTGCGTCGAGGTTGAGGTCGACGATCCGATCGATCAGCTGAAAGATCTCGAGCTGCATGATGGGCGATTACGAGCCCGTGCCCGTGCCCGCGTTCTTGGCTGCAACCAGCTCGTCGATGCGGTCGGCGAGATTCTTCAACACGAAATACTGCTCCGTCGTGGCCTTGCCGTCGTTGACCTCCTGGGTCCACTTTTCGAGCGGCATCTTGATCCCAAAGGCCTTGTCGATGGCAAACGCGATGTCGAGGAAGTCGAGGCTGTCGATCCCCAGATCGTCGATCGCGTGGCTCTCCGGCTTGATCGTGTCGCGCGGGATGTCGCAGGTCTCCGCGATAATGTTGGCGATCTGCTCGAATGTGGAAGACATCATTAAGCCTTTGATATATTGAAGGTAATTCCGGGTCGGCTCAGAGGAGGCGGGCGCATTGCCCCGGAATGCCCGATTGCTGGTGCCGGAGTCGTGTGCCCGTATATCGGAGCGGGGCCGTTAGTTCAATGGAGCTTGGCCAGCCTCGCAAGGACGGTTTTTGGGCAGGGTTCCGGCCAGCTTAGCCGCGCGGCATCACCGTAATCTTCGCGCAATCCCGGCGGCCCATCAGCACGCAATCCTGGGTCTTGCGCAGATCGGCGATGCTCATGGCAAGCCAGATGCCGATCGCGGTGAGCGCCACCGTGAAGGCGAAGGCGGCGATGTTGGCGAGCATGCGCTGGCGGAAATCGTCCGGCTCCTCGCGCGGCTTCTCATAGCGAGAGAGATCGTTCGCAACGGAAGCCGGGCGAGTCGATCGGAGCGGCCCCTCGCGCTTGCCGGGCGGCTGCGCCGAGGTACGCGGCCGGAATTTGAGCACCACGTGCTCGTCATCCGAGGAAATTGGCCGCTGCGTCTTCACTGTTGTCAGTCCGGTCGCGTCGCCGGTTATGTTTAGCATGTTCGCTGCACTTCACACCTAAAATCTTGGTGCGCGCAGAGGTGGTATTCATGCTTCGATCGCCTCCAGGAACTGGCTTGCCGTCGAGGCGACTGCTGCGCGGCGGCGCGCGGGATGTTCGGCATTGCGATGACCAGGCCGATGTCGACACATTCGTTCGACCTTCGCGCATGCACAGTTTGCGCTGCAACGCCGGCACGGAGGTTGAAGCTGCACGCCGGGCATTGGCAGCCTGCGCATTGACAACCGAGGCCGAACCATCCGGCCGTCGGCCCCACCGCTTCGTGAAGCCATTCCGACACACCGGACTCTTTCACCCGCCTGCGGGCTCATGACATAGTGGAACCCGTTCGGGAGTGCCGGTCAAAAGGGAGCATGAATCATGGCCCACACGCGCGAGCCTTACGTCAAACCGGTCCCGATCCTGTCGCTGCGGCCGACCCAGATGACGGTCGGCATGCAGGAGGTGAAGGAGAAGCGGAAGCGCTGGCGCGAGCACAGGTCGGACAAGAAGCGCGCTGAGCTGCTGGGCAAGCACATGATCCCGGTCGTCCATGGTCCCGACGATCGCTACTACGTGATCGATCACCATCACATGGCGCGGGCGCTGCACGACGAGGGCGTCAAGGACATTCTGGTCACGGTGATCGGCGATCTCACGATGGTCGAGCGTGACGTGTTCTGGGGCGTGATGGACAACAAGCGCTGGGTCTATCCCTACGATTCCAAGGGCGAGCGCCGCCACTTCAAGGACATTCCGAAATCGATCAAGGATCTCAGGGACGATCCGTTCCGCAGCCTCGCCGGCGAGATGCGCCGGGCGGGCGGTTTTGCCAAGGACACGACGCCGTTCAGCGAATTCCTGTGGGCCGATTTCCTGCGCCGCCACATCCCGCGCAAGACGGTGGAGAACAATTTCGCCAAGGCGCTGGAGAAGGGACTGGCGCTCGGCCGCAGCAAGGACGCGGTCTATTTGCCCGGCTGGTGCGGGCCGGCATCCGATGACTGATCTGCCGCGGCCTCCGGCCTGTGCGGATCCTCCCTGCCACCGAGCGCGTGGTGCAGCCACCGCTCGGTCCGCTTGCCGAAGGTCAGCAGCAGGAATGCCAGCGCGAGGGCGGTGAGGACGATCGGCCAGTGTCCGGCGCCGCAGACGATCCCGACGCATGCGGCGAAGAACGCGCATGCGGCGCTGGTCAGGCCGTGGACGTGATATTGGTCGCCCCGCCGGACGATCACGCCGGCGCCGAGAAAGCCGATGCCGGTCAGCACGCCCTGGATCACGCGGCTCACCGCATCGGTGAACGTTCCGGGCTCGACCGCCTGCAGCGCCAGCAGCACCACCGTGGCCGTCGAGAGGCTGACGAGACCGAGCGTCTTCAGGCCGATCGGCTTGCCGCGCAGGTCGCGGTCGAGCCCGATCGCGCCACCGGCAAGGGTGGCGGCGCCGAGACGCAGGATGATCTCGCTCCAGTCCGCCAAGTCGTCCTCTATTTCGACTGCCGGCCGAGCATGTAGAACTCGCCGTTCGGCCGCATGCCGGTGACGTTGGCGAGCCGGTTCGACAGCGCGAAGAACGCCGCAACCGCGGCGATGTCCCAGACGTCGTCGTCGCTGAAGCCGTGGGCGGCAAGCGCGGCGAAGTCCGTCTCCGAGACTTCCTCGGCAGCGCGGCTCACCTTCATGGCGAAGTCGAGCATCGCGCGCTGCCGCGGCGTGATGTCGGCCTTGCGGTAGTTGACCGCGATCTGGTCGGCGATCTCGGGATTCTTGGCGCGGATGCGCAGGATCGCGCCGTGGGCGATCACGCAATACTGGCACTGGTTGGCGGCGCTGGTCGCCACCACGATCATCTCGCGCTCGGCCTTGGAGAGGCCGGAGTCCTTTTCCATCAGCGCGTCGTGATAGGCGAAGAAGGCGCGAAACTCGTCGGGGCGATAGGCCAGGGTGAGGAAGACGTTCGGCACGAAGCCGGATTTCTCCTGCACCGCCAGGATGCGGGCGCGGATGTCCTCGGGAAGCTTGTCGAGGGCGGGCGTCGGGAAACGTTTTGCGGTCTGCTGCGTCATGAGATGGTTCCGGCGTGCCGCCGGGATGCGGCATCACGCGAGACCATAGTCGATGACGGGTCGGGCGCAAGGCGCATCGGCACCCTGCGGCACTGACGTCAACGCAGCGGCTTCTTCAGCAGCGAGAAGCGGTCCGGATCGAGGCCGAGCGAGGGCTGCAGCATCGGCGCCTCGGCCGGTGCCATGGTGCGCGCCGGCGCCGGAGAGTTGAAGTTGGCGTCGCCGCTCGGGCTGTCGCGATGCGAGGTGGCGCCTCGCCAGCGCTCCAGCACGGCGCTGACGAAATGCATGTCATGGCCGGCGGTGACCGACGGTACCGTGGCAATGGTGGCCTCGCCGCGCGGCAGCTGGTGCGGCGGCACCTCCTTGAAGCGCAGCCGGGTCGGCAGCGCCACGCCTTCGCCGAACGCCAGCACCTCGCGGGTGCCGAGCGAGGGCACGAAGGACAGCAGGTTGGCGGCGGCGTCCGAGACCGCGGAGCGCAGCAGCGCCTGGTCGCGGTCGTTGGCGAGGCGCATCGTGAACAGCGTGTTGCACTGGGAGATGATGGTCGCGTCGAGCTCGGCCGGACGCTGGGTGATTAGGCCGAGATAGACGCCGTATTTGCGGCCTTCCTTGGCAATGCGCGACACCGCCTTGCGGGTCGGCCCGAAGCCGATATTGCGGTCGGCGGAGGCGTAGCGGTGCGCTTCCTCGCAGACGAACAGCATCGGCGAGACGCCGTCGCTCCACAGCCCGAAATCGAACGCCATGCGGCACAGCACCGACACCACGGAATCGACGACTTCGGCGGGGAAGCCGGCGAGCTGCATGATGGTCATCGGCTTGCCGTTGGCGGGCAGGCGGAACAGATGGCTGATCACCTCGGCCATGGTATCGCCGCCGACATTGGCATTGTCGAACATGAAGGCATAGCGCGGATCGTTGCGCACCGCGTCGATCCGCGAGATCAGCTTGTGATAGATGATGCGCGAGGAGCGGTTCTCCAGCTTGCCCATGCGCTCGTCGATCAGCGAGATCAGGTCGACCAGCCGATAGGGCACCGGCGTATCGACGGTGTAGCCGACCTGCTTGGGATCGATGCGCTTCAGCCCGAGACCGACCCGGTCGGAGTTCTGGTACTGGGTGTAGATGCCCTTCGCCATCGGAATCACTTCGGCGAGGATGTCGAGCTCCTCGGGCACGCCGGGCCGGCCGCCGAACAGCACGTCGACGATCTCTTCGAAGTTGAACAGCCAGAACGGCAGCTTCAGGTTTCGCGGGTTGAGCACCTGAGCGCGCTCGCCGAAGCAGCGGCCATATTCGTTGTGTACGTCGAGCAGGAAGATGCGCAGGTTCGGCCGCGACTTCAGGATCTCGTTGAGCAGCAGCGACACGCCGGTCGATTTGCCGACGCCGGTCGAGCCGAGCACCGCGAAGTGCTTGGACAGCATCTCCTCGACGTCGACATAGGCGATCACAGAACGATCCTGCTGCAGCGTGCCGACATTGATCTGGTCCGAGCCGCTCGGCGCATAGACCGTGCGCAGCTCCTGGTTCGTGATCAGATCGGTGCTGTCGCCGATGGTCGGATAATGGGTGACGCCGCGCTGGAATTTCGGGCGGTCGCCGCCCAGGATCTCACCCAGCAGGTCGACCGAGGCGGTCGCCATGTATTCGTCGGACGCCGGCAGGTTCTCGCACGTCACTTCGGTGATCATGGCGACGATGACCGAACTCGCGCAGCGGATACTGACGAACCGGCCGACGGTCGCTCGCATCTCTGAAAGTTGCATCTGGCCGCCCGCCAGCAGCCCAACCCGGGCCTGCGAGCCGCGCACAGAGATCACACGTCCGAAGGGTGTCACAGTTCCAGCCTGGCTCGTTCTCAAAATCTAAATGTCCGGACCAATATGCCCGCCCGGGATTGGAAAAACCGTTAAATCGCCGGGGTTCCGCATCCGCTAAATCTACACCTTCCCGGTGACGATTTGTTTCTATCGTGCCGCGAGATGACGCCCCCTCGTGTGCATCGGCGGCGGAATCGTCGCTTTCCGGCACAGCCGCGTTTGTTTCCCGATTTTTCCGTTAACGCGGGATTCACCATCTCCAAGGAGTGCATCGGCAGCTCCGTAGGTTCGCGGGGAATTGGGCGCGATTCGTCATGCGCTGTCGCCCGGTATCGCGTAACCGATTGCTAACTGCGAGTTGTAACGACCTTTCCATTTGTGCTGCGTAACGATGCCGCGCCCGGGAGAGATCAGCGTGCGCATCGAACACCGCAATTCAGGACATGCCGACGCCGGCTCGACCAAGGGGCTGGCGTTCTGTGCCGGCCTGTTGGTCGGCAGCCTGCTCGGAAGCGCGACCGCGCAATGGAGCGAGCGCGAAGGCCTGCTGATGGCGGCATTCGCGATCATGGCCGTGATCGTCTTCCTGTTGCTCAAGCGGCACGAAATCTCCGACGAGCGGCTCGCCACCGAACGTCGCAATCTCATGACCGCCGTGAACAACATTCCGCAGGGGCTCGTGCTCTACGATGCGTCGGCGCGCATCATCATCTGCAACCGTCCCTACATCGAGATGTTCGGGCTTTCGCCCGACGTCGCCAGGCCCGGCTGCACCATGCACCGCCTGATCGCGCACAGGCAGGAGACGGGCTCGTTCGACGGCGATGTCGACGACTTCTGCGACGCCATTATCGGCAACGTGAAGCTTGGCCGCGCCACGCGTCAGCTGACGCAGGCGCCGGGCGGGCGCGCGATCGAGATCGTCAACAAGCCGCTGCCGGAAGGCGGCTGGGTGGCGACCATCCAGGACATCACGGAGCGCACGCGGACCGAGAACAAGATCGCCCACATGGCGCATTATGATGCGCTGACCGACCTGCCGAACCGGGTGCTGTTCCGCGAGCGCCTGGAGCGGGCGCTGAAGGCGATCCGGCCGGATCAGCAGCTCGCGGTCATGTATATCGACATCGACGAGTTCAAGGCCGTCAACGACGCGCTCGGCCATCAGATCGGCGACGAATTGCTCAGGGCGATCGCCGACCGCCTGCGCGGTTGCGTCGGGGACACCGACGTCGCGGCGAGGCTCGGCGGTGACGAGTTTGCCGTGATCCAGACCGTCGTCCGCGATCAGACCGAGACCATGCAGCTCCTCGCTGCTATCTATCAGGCGATCCGCCGGCCGATCGACTGCAGCGGGCATTTGATCACCACCGACGCCAGCATCGGCATCGCCGTTGCGCCCGCCGACGGCCTCGACATCGATCAATTGCTGCGCAATGCGGACCTCGCGCTCTACGGAGCCAAGAGCGACGGCCGCCGCACCTACCGGTTCTTCGAGGTCGGCATGGACGCACGCGCCAAGGCGCGGCGCAGCCTCGAGCTCGAGCTGCGCCAGGCGATCGCCGACGGCAGCTTCGAGCTGCATTATCAGCCGTTGCTCCATCTCGAGGAGGGCCAGGTCAGTTGCTGCGAGGCGCTGGTGCGCTGGCGTCATCCGGAACGCGGCACCATCTCGCCGGCGGATTTCATCCCGATCGCCGAGGACACCGGCCTGATCAACGATCTCGGTCACTGGGTGCTCAACACCGCGTGCCGCGAGGCGATGAACTGGCCGGAGCACGTTCATGTCGCGGTCAATGTGTCTCCGATCCAGTTCAAGAGCCAGACACTGGCACTCAACGTCGCCGCCGCGCTCGCCGCGACAGGGCTTGCACCTTCGCGGCTCGAGCTGGAGATCACCGAGGCGGTGCTGATCCGCGACGACGAGGCTGCGCTCGATATCCTGCATCAGCTGCGCGAACTCGGCGTCCGTATCGCGCTCGACGATTTCGGCACCGGCTATTCCTCGCTGAGCTATCTGCAGCGCTTCCCGTTCGACAAGATCAAGATCGACCGCGCCTTCATCAAGGATCTCGCCGGGACCGGCGCGTCGTCCACGATCGTCCAGGCCGTCGTCAACATCGCCGCCGCCAGCGACATGACCACGACCGCGGAGGGCGTCGAGACCGAGCAGCAGCGCAACCTGCTGCGCATCCTCGGTTGCACCGAGATGCAGGGCTATCTGTTCAGCCGGCCGGTCTCATCGGCTGACATCCGCAAGCTGCTGTCGTCACATCGCGAGACGGCCGTCTCGGTCGCCTGACCGCCTGCCTCGACCGCTTTCACGAGGTGATTCCGGCTACGGAATGCCGTGCGAGCGCAATTGCCGTCGCCAATCATTTGTTGACGGGACCTAACCATTTGTACACTAGTACAAATCGACGCGCCGCTCACCTCCAGCCGCAAGCCGGCGATCCGGCGTCGTCGCGGAGGGAGACCGTCCATGCAGCCGGAACCGATCTTCGATCTCGCGCATCTCGGGCACTTGGAGCTTTTGACGCCGAAGCCGGACGAGAGCCTGAAATTCTTCGTCGACGTCATGGGCATGACCGTCAGCGGCCGCAAGGGCGAGTCGGTCTATCTGCGCGGCTGGGATGATTACGAGCGCTATTCGCTGAAGCTGACGGCATCGAAGACTTCAGGAATGGAGCACATGGCGCTGCGGGCGCGCAGCCCGCAGGCGCTCGAACGCCGTATTGCCGCGCTGAAGGGCTCGGGCTTCGATATCGGCTGGATCGATGGTGACATGGGGCAGGGGCCGGCATTCCGCTGCCGCGATCCCGACGGCCATGTCATCGAGCTCTATTACGAGACCGAGTGGTACGAGGCGCCGTCCGAGCTGAAGCCCGCGCTGAAAAACCAGGCGCAGCGCTTTCCGGCGCGCGGCGTCAATGTCCGCAGGCTCGATCATCTCAATTGCCTCGCTGTCGATATCAAGGCCAACCGTCTATTCTTCGAAGACTACCTCGGCTGCCGCACCACCGAGCAGATCGTGCTCAACGACGGTACGGAAGCCGCGATGTGGATGACGATGTCGAACAAGAGCTACGACTTGGCCTATACGCGCGACCATTACGGCAAGCGCGGCCGGTTTCAC